>CAYGJS010000077.1:0-1011 GCA_964350435.1 uncultured Micavibrio sp. | reverse complement strand
CGTGCTAACCCGCCCCCCTTAACCCTCACAACTAAAAAGCGCCCCCAATCCCCCAGCGTCTTCTCACGTAATCATACAGAAAGTGTAAACATATTTCCTCTTGCCGCCAGTATTGATTCATAATTCTCTCGAATGTCTTTTCATGCATTCCTCTTGGTTTTATTGGGTAATTATCGCCATCGGTCTTTTTCACAATCTTCCATTTTTTTCTAAGCGCCCTATCCTTAGGGCTTTCAGATTGTGAGGCGTATTTAAGCCGATAGGCTTGGCGCGAGGCGAATATATCGCCGCCATTGGGCATATAGAGCTTGCTCACGCGCTTCCCATTTGCAGGGCATATAAACCAAAGCCGCACACCGTAATTTGTGAGTGTGCGCTCAAGCTTTATCTTATAGTCAATTTTCTTTTGGCTCTCTGTGAAAGTGTAATGAATGCGAAGATATGAATTGTGCAGGTCTAGCGTGTTTGCTTCATAGCTTATACTGGATAGCCTCTCGCCTGTTTCAGGGTCAGACCATACCCAACTGCCAGACCGCATACCCTCAGCAGGAATAGAGCCGCATTTGCGCATACGGTTTAAATCAAGCACACGGCAATCTTCAACCTTCATTGTTTTATCCCAGCGATACCAGCCTCCAGAACCCATGCCGCCCATTTTTTTTGCATCTCTTTTTATACGAAATAATAAGGGAAAATAGTATCACGTTTTTAGCTTTGAATCATCTTTAGGGTTATATTTGTTTGGTCTTAGGGTCTTGCTCATACCCCAGCGCTTGCCCCATATTTTGCCTTGATAGCTCGGTATAATATCGGCAACGGGTGTTTCACTGTTTAAACCTTTGCTCATGTATTTAATTAAACCATATGCAGGGCTTTTGATGTGCAGCTCGCCATAGGGCGGATAAGTGATAGTTTCATTATCAAAAGAGGGTTTTCTCATTTTAAAGGGCAGGTCACGCCCTAGAGCCTTTTTAAACTCTGCTTGGTAGTTGCTTGGCACATGTATGAATA
>CAYGJS010000076.1:0-1021 GCA_964350435.1 uncultured Micavibrio sp. | reverse complement strand
ACTCATTGAGAAAGGATTGAGATATGACCAAGGGAAAGCGCCGCACGCCGGAGCAAATTATTCGTAAGTTGAGGCAGGCGGAAGTGCTGTCCGGACAGGGTAAGACGGTTGAGCAGATATGCCGGGAGCTTGGCGTGTCGGATGCGACGTATTACAAATGGCGCAAGGAGTATGGTGGCATGGGCATGGATCAGGCGCGCCGTTTGAAGGAGCTGGAAACCGAGAATGCACGCCTTAAACGGGTTGTTGCGGATTTGAGTTTGGACAACCAGATATTGAAGGATGTTGCCTCGGGAAACTTTTAAGCACGGACCGCAAACGCCAAAGCATCATTCATGCGCAGCAACGATACGATGTATCTGAGCGCCGTGCGTGCCGTGCTCTTAATATAAACCGTGATATTGTTCGCTACCGACGGCACAAAGGCTATGACGAAGAAGCTTTACGGACTGATGTTCTTCGTCTGGCCTTGAAGTATGGGCGGTATGGCTATCGGCGGATAACCGCGTTACTCCGAGCGGAAGGCTGGCATGTTAATCACAAGCGTGTTGAGCGCATCTGGCGTGAGGAAGGTTTAAAGGTTCCGCAAAAGCAAAAGAAACGTAAGCGTCTTTACCTGAATGACGGCTCCTGTATCCGGCTCCGCCCGCACTGGAAAAACCATGTGTGGAGCTATGATTTTGTGGCGGATCGCTTAAGTAATGGTAAGAAAATCCGCATGCTTACAGTGATTGATGAATATAGCCGTAAATGCCTGGCGATCCGCACCGAGCGTGCCTTAAAGTCTGATGATGTTCTTGAAACGCTCAGTCATCTGTTTATCACTGAGGGGCTGCCGGATTATATCCGCTCTGATAACGGCTCAGAGTTTACGGCTAAAATATTGCAGGGCTGGCTGCATAAATTGAAGGTCAAAACGACTTTTATAGAGCCCGGAAGTCCATGGGAGAATGGCTATAACGAGAGCTTTAACGGGCGTTTGCGCGATGAATGCCTGAATGGAGAGATGTTTTACAGCCTA
>CAYGJS010000075.1:0-1161 GCA_964350435.1 uncultured Micavibrio sp. | reverse complement strand
ACTGATTTTTAACCGCTTGTGAATCCGTTAAATGAATTTAGTGGGATAGGTTCAACTAAAAACTGGGCTGAATTATAGGGGGCAGGTCAGTTTTCTGGCTTACCCAAGCCAAAGAAAACATTCCCGTTCCAACGCGTTCCTGTAATGGCAAAGGCGGCACCAGAGAGGCTTTTGTATTTTACGCCTTGATATTCATAACCATCCTCTAAAACAGTGACATGATGTTCGACGCCTTTGACCTCGCGCACCAGTTTTGTGCCAATGGCAAGGCGGGTGCTTTCATATATCTGTTTGTTCAGATTTTTGCTTTCCGCCAATGCTTCCAGGCGATCAATGGTTTTTTTGGTTAATCCCCCATAAGCCAGTTCCTGCATCCGGTAAATCAATTCGCTGACCAGATATTTTTTGTTGGTTCTATTTTTAGGAGGATTATCAAAATAGCGTGGCCATTCCTGAAGAAGCTCTTTTACGCTCATCTCCTCTAGAGCCGCATATTCTTTCAGCATATTAACTTCCATGTTATGTCCTCACTTTTTACGTCGTTTTCTTCAGAGCTTTTGTGTGAGAACATGAATGCTTCGAAGCACCTGGAAGTCCAGTCGAACTTCTCTCAATTCCTTGTTTTTGCTTATTATTTTGAGAGCGTGACAACCCTCTGGCCAGAATGGTTGCTATCTCGGCTATGCGCTGTTCGGCGCTCATATCGGCAGGATTTTTTGTGCTGGGTCGCATGAATTTTGCTCCTTATGAATTGTTCCTCATAAGGCTGGTATGCGAGCGGCTCTAAAAACGACGACGAGGTGAGAAAAAAAATAAAAAAGTTAGAAAACAGGTATGGAACGAACCATTTGTAGGATGCGAAATTACCTTTTTGAAAACCACGCTAAAACAATGCGTTAGCTTGAGCACTGAAAACTCGTTTCGTGCTCAAAGCCGTGAGAGAATGTTGGAAAAGAGAGAGAATTATGCCTGTATCAGCGCTCTAACAGTGCTCAAAGAAACTATAGAAAAGGTGCAGAACTGGCGGTTTTAAGGCACAAAAAAATCCCCACTTATGGGGATTTGTAATTGTAAATGGTGGAGGGGGCAGGATTCGAACCTGCGTACGCTTGCGCGGGCGGAGTTACAATCCGCTGCCTTTAACCACTCGACCACCCCTCC
>CAYGJS010000074.1:0-1182 GCA_964350435.1 uncultured Micavibrio sp. | reverse complement strand
CTTACTCAATAATCTTTGAAACGACGCCGGCGCCGACGGTGCGGCCGCCTTCGCGGATTGCGAAACGAAGCCCTTCGCTCATCGCGATCGGGGCAATCAGTTTGACTTCCAAAGCATTGATGTTATCTCCCGGCATCACCATTTCAGTGCCCGCTGGCAATGAACACTCACCCGTTACGTCCGTTGTCCGGAAGTAAAACTGCGGGCGGTAATTGGTGAAAAATGGTGTGTGACGACCGCCTTCATCTTTCGACAGGATATACGCCTCGGCCACGAACTTCGTGTGCGGCGTGATCGAGCCGGGTTTGCAAAGCACCTGACCGCGCTCGATCTCCTCGCGCTTGGTGCCGCGCAAAAGCACGCCCACATTGTCGCCTGCTTCGCCAGAATCCAGCAATTTGCGGAACATCTCAACGCCGGTCACGGTTGTCTTGGTTGTGTCTTTGATGCCGACAATCTCAATCTCGTCGCCAACATTCACAATGCCTTGCTCGATACGGCCGGTTGCCACAGTTCCGCGACCAGAGATCGAGAACACGTCTTCTACAGGCATCAGGAATGGACGGTCTTTCGGACGGTCAGGCTGCGGGATATATTCATCAACCGCTTTCATCAACGCCGCAATCGCGTCTTTACCAATCGCATCATCGCGGCCTTCAACAGCTGCGAGCGCAGAGCCTTTAACGATCGGAATGTCATCGCCAGGGAAATCATAGCTTGAGAGCAGCTCGCGCACTTCCATCTCAACCAGCTCCAAAAGCTCCTCGTCATCCACCTGGTCGACTTTGTTCAGGAACACAACGAGCGAGGGAACACCCACCTGACGCGCCAGCAAGATATGCTCGCGGGTTTGCGGCATCGGGCCGTCCGCCGCGTTCACCACCAAAATCGCGCCATCCATCTGCGCCGCGCCGGTGATCATGTTCTTCACATAGTCCGCGTGACCCGGGCAATCCACATGCGCGTAGTGGCGCGCATCGGTTTCATATTCAACATGGGCGGTCGAAATCGTGATCCCGCGTGCCTTTTCTTCTGGCGCCTTGTCGATCTTGTCAACAGACTCGCCATTCCCATACAGCAATGCAATCGCCGCCGTTAGCGTCGTCTTACCATGGTCAACGTGACCAATCGTGCCAATATTACAATGCGGCTTGTTCCGTTCAAATTTCTCTTTTCCCATTT
>CAYGJS010000073.1:0-1407 GCA_964350435.1 uncultured Micavibrio sp. | reverse complement strand
TTGGGCCGGAGGACACGCCCACACGGGTTGGCGGGAAGACGGATTTGCCTTTGGTAGAAAGCGGGATCGCACAAGCCAAAGCCATCGGCAAATATTTGAAAGATAACAGACTGATACCCGACGCTGTTTATTCATCGCATTTACAGCGCACGCTTGATACGGCGCGGATTGCAATCAAGGAAAGCGGTGTCAGCAATCCGATTTACCAACTTGATATGTTTAACGAAATTGATTACGGCCCGGATGAGAACAAACCCGAGGCCGATGTAATCGCCCGTATTGGCGCGGAGGCGATTGCGGCGTGGGATAAGGACGCGGTTGTGCCCGACGGATGGAAGGCCGACCCCGCCGCGATTATCAAAAACTGGATCGACTTTGCGTGTCAGATCGCTGCACATGATGACAACGAAACGGCTCTCGTGGTGACGTCAAACGGGATTGCCCGCTTTGCGCCGCACATCACAGGCGATTTTGAAGGTTTTGCCGCGCGCTATAGCATTAAGGTCTCAACAGGCGCGCTGTGCATCCTGAAAAATAAAGGCGGCGCTTGGCGCATAGAGGAATGGAACTTGAAACCATGAACGAGAAAAGATTAAGCGACATCGAGATCAAGCTGGCGCATATTGAGCGTCAGTTTGAAGATTTGAACGGCGTGGTGCTGGAGCAAGCCGCCGCCATCCGCAAACTCACGACAAAGCTTTCGCAAGCCGAAGGCAAGATCGAGGAATTAGAGAGCGGAAAAGACGATGGCGGCCTATCCAGCATCGAAATCGCCGCGCAAAGCAAACCCCCGCATTATTGATAGCTGTGGGCGAGGAAACTTTCCCTTTTGCACTTGCCGTGTATAAACGGTAATTATATTTAATGCTGAATTATATTCTGAAACGCCTTGCCTTGATGCTGCCGACTTTGTTCGGGATTTTGCTGATCTCGTTTGTGATTGTGCAATTTGTGCCGGGCGGGCCTGTCGAGAAAATGATTGCCGAATTGCAAGGGCATGGCGGCGAGGCGACGGCGCGCTTTGGCGGGTCTTCGGGCGGGGATAGCGGCGTCGGCGCGATGAGCAGCAAGGGCGGCGGCGCGGGCGGTGCCAGCCAGTATCGCGGGGCGCAGGGGCTTGACCCTGAATTTATCGCCGAGCTGGAGGCGCTGTACGGGTTTGATAAACCCGCTTATGAGCGATTTTGGATCATGGTGAAGAACTATGCCACCTTTGATCTTGGCACGAGCTATTACCGCGATATCGGGGTGATGGAATTGGTGGTGGAAAAGATGCCGGTGTCGATTTCGCTGGGGCTTTGGTCGACGCTGATTATCTATCTGATTTCGATTCCGCTGGGGATTAAGAAGGCGGTGCGTGACGGCAGCGCGTTTGATGTGTGGAGCTCGGCGGCGGTGTTTGTAGGC
>CAYGJS010000072.1:0-1658 GCA_964350435.1 uncultured Micavibrio sp. | reverse complement strand
GTGTCAATTCTAAGCCATGCTGCCTCAGGTAATGTTTAAAATATGAAAACGACTAAGGCTGCCTGTTGCGGTAAAACCGGCTGTTTCTGCTTTTGTAAATGGATTAATTCCAGCCTGATTAAACGTCACCTCAAGGCTAACCGGCTTAACCATCAAAATAGTAGCACCCTGTAAAAACCTTCTTAAAAATAAATTATTTGCAGAGTTCAAAAACGGCCACACGCAAAATGGCACGAATAAGAGGCCGGAAACAATAAAAGGGGCAATGCCATTATCAGAAATAGGCAAAATAACAGACAAAAGCCATGATAAGTAGCTGCCAGGAGACATCCATATCTCACCCCAAATAGTGAGTATATCCGAAAATGTTAAATCTCTAACAATGTTAGGATTTATCTCTGGCATTGAAACTATCGACAGGTAATAAATTCCCATCACAGGCAAAAGCCAGATTAAAAGAAGAGTAGTTTGGATGAGTTTTTTGAATTTTTTCATACCGCATATTATCACACAATTTTATGGAATTGGTTCGGAGTTATACCCCCATGATGTGTGGAGGAAGTCTTTTCCCAGAGCCAACATAAACCTTAATGCACTCTATAAAGTCAGAAAAAAATTCTTCCCTAGTCTGCTGATTTTTTATTTTCTGAATTTTGGGTTTGTGACATTTTTTTAAAGGCTTCTGGCTACCGCAAACACAGGGCGCATTATTCTGCAAATAGCCATCGGAAAGTGCTTTCAGGAGTTCAATGACGGCCAAGTCGGTCTGCACGTTAAAAAGCTTTTTATAGTATTCAATGATACCTTGACCACCGTGCGCAAGCTCTTCATAAGGCCAGTAATTATACTTGAGTTTGATAGAGCATCCGTACAAAAACGGGATGAGTTGCTGATTGATAAACGTGCGCAGCGACCGATCTTGCAGATATTTACGCCGAACTTCAAAAGGAGCCCCCAGACACATTGTACCGTCAGGATTTATATGAAACTCCGGCTTTCTTGATATCCGCCCACTCACTTCTTTTACAGTCGGGACGACGCGTCCACCGTTTACAGGAAACTTTATTTCGACATCAAACACATCATCGATCAAGCCGTGGCCTTGATAATTCGCGGTAAATGCGAGCGCACCCTGGTAAACGGCAAAATCACCGTTCCAGGACAGCAGGCGTAGGCCAGGATAATCCTTTTCTATTTCTTCAAGATTTCTTTTAGCCTGTCCTTGCACGACTTCTCCGTATTGCACCAGGGTGAGCTCGGCGCTTCAATTTCAATGTGTGGCTTGATTATAGCCGGAGCTGCCGGTATTTTCGCGGGCATATCATTTTCATGATCCATACGCTCATCGAAGTGCTCCTGAACGCTTCCGACAATCGTATCGAAGTCTGGATTGCCGGAAATTTCGACCAAATCACGACTGACCCAGGAAGCCCATTCAAAGAAGGCTTCTGCTCGCGCTCCTCCGTCTTCATGCCAGCGATCTGCAAAATTTTCTTGGTTGTTGACCGGATTGCCGACATACCAGGTACCGTCAGGGCGGCGTTGTATAATTTCGCCTTCTATCATCGGCGCGCGACCTTCGACCAGCGTGGAGTATAGTCGCAGTTTTTCAGCAATATTACTCAAAGCCGAGAAAACGTCACCTTCATTCTCATATA
>CAYGJS010000071.1:0-1865 GCA_964350435.1 uncultured Micavibrio sp. | reverse complement strand
CCTCCGCGCATGGCTCAAACCATACGCGAAATCCTCAAAGTCCTAGGTCAGCCCCAAGGGATTTTTATGGAGGTCGTGCACCTCATTGATTCAAGGGGTGGACTTTGGATCGAATTGTTTAGGAGTATATAGATGAATATGTCCCGATCGTTAAGTTTAGCTAGCGCGCTAACTTTGATTGCGGCCATAGTTATTTTAATTTTTTCGGACAGCGCCTTAGCGCAGAATAGCAAGAGCTTGGATGAGCCACGCATTTATGCAAGGGCAGGCGAGTGCGCTACAGACCCTCCTCCATTCGAGCACGACTCAATCTACACGATTGCGGCTCAGCTTGCTGCAAAGCAGCGCTGTGCAGCTTCCGTACCCGCCAAGGAACGGGCCCAGTGTGAAGCGCTCATGATAGAATGTTCCCTAGGGGAAACAGCAGCGCGAGCGCTCGGTCTGAATGTCAGACACACTACTTTCTCTGAGTTTTTAGAATCTGAACAATGCGCCCACGACGCTTTGAGTGCGATTTTGGCCTTGGAGAAATACCCTAGGTCGCAAGAGTTTCAGAAGTTCGACTATGTCACCGCGGGACTCATGATTCAGTTTTTCAGCCATCACCGCGACGCTATCAGATTGCAAAATCTGTCAAGGTGTTCCGCAGAGATAAAAGAGATCATGTCCGAACTCGACCGCCTCAGCGAAAGCATGATCGAACTGCTCTCTGACTATCGAAAGGGGTTTATTTCTGAGAGCGTAGTCGGCGTAGGGCTTGTTATGGATTTGTCACATTTTTTTGAGATTGCCTCTGCGGCGGAGGCTCGCTGGCAAGAAAATCGTAGCCGAGATTCTGCTTTCTTGCAAAAGACGGCTGCGACGTATCTGCAATCGGCTTTGATTCAATCAGGCGTGGACGTAACTCAGACGGGGGCTGTGGATGCCCAAACTCTTGCGGCGCTGCAATCATTTGTACTGGCACTGCAGCAGGACAATGAGTTTTGGGGGGTTGGGTGGGCTGGTGCAGAGGATGGATACTACACCGAGAGCTTCTCCAATCATATCAATTCACGCCTCGATGATCGACCGAATTCTCAATCTGTGGCTCTCGCGATTGACTCATTAGACTTTTTGTTGCGCCAAGGTGTTCTTCCACAACCTCCACAGCCGGCCTATCAGCCTCAACCATACTCATCATCGCAGAGTGTATCGAGCTTTAATAGTTCACCTAGAGCCTCAAGCGACGGCAATATTTTTGCGGCGGTGTTTGTTCCGGTATTCCAGGGTTTTACTTGGGAATGGGGCGATGAATTTTACTGCTCGAATATTTCTGACGATGGTTACGATTACTGCCATGACAACGCCAAGGACATGATTGAAGCCTATGAGGCAGATTTCGGTGGCGTTGCCATCGTGACCAACATGCTTGGCGTGCTGCTTTCTCCGGCTGGGCTGGTCTTCATTTTTCTGTTCGCGTCTGGTGCAAAAAGTGCGGGGGATGCTTTCAAGGCGGGCTTCCTGGCCGAGATGGCCGAAGGAGCGGTCTCTGCCCTGGGCATTGTCAGCACGCATAGGGAACTGGAAGGGGCGGGCGGCTTTTTTGTTGCCACTGCCGTTGCTGGAGTTGTGACTGGAATTGCTGCTGTTTCGAGGGTAAAAGGCAAGTAGCAGGAGGCTGCAGATGATGATGGGACGCCTAACGTTGACGAACGGAGTGGCCTTTTTCGCTTTGGCGGGTGGGCTGTTATTGACGCCTCTGTCTATTGCCCACGCAGAAAATCCGCGTGCTGCGGTTGGTGAAGCGATCATCAAGGCCTTCAAGAGGGAAGGTGATGAAATCACCAGTCCCCATCGCCCCTATGTCGCGCCGCCAGCACCGCCTA
>CAYGJS010000070.1:0-2143 GCA_964350435.1 uncultured Micavibrio sp. | reverse complement strand
TGCACTTGCCAGCCAATCGACGAATTCGGGCGGGGTTTGCCCTTTATCCAAATTTTCCAGCATCATGATCCAGGCCTGCAGGGTCAGTGAAGCGCGGCGCTCTAGCGATGCGGCCACGGCTTCGAGGCGTTTGCGGGTATCGCTATCGAGCAAGCCGTCATCGTCTTCGAGTTTCTTTTTAAAGATACGCGCAAGCTCTTGCATCGGTGTTTGCAGGGTTTTCAGCGCGGATTTGAGTTTGCGGGCGCGGATCAGAAGCGCTTCTTCAACGGGGAAAACTTCGGTTTCGAGCGAATAGGGACCGTCGCGCCCATCGGCACGGGCAAAAACCTGACGGTAAATCTCGGCGGAGAATTGCTCCATCTCGCCGCTGGGCGCGCCATCACGCAGGCGGTGCGTCCATCCATCCATCGGCAGGCATTCTGCGGCGTCGAGGATTTTCTTGAGCGCGTCGCTTGCGTCGTCCATACCTTCACTTAAATCTTCGGCGCGGCGTTTAAGTCCCCGCGCGCGTGATTGCCTGCGCCCGCCTTCATTGCCCAATATCCAGCGCCGTAAATCCCGCGCTTCACGGGCGGAGAGATGCGCGGCAAAGGCGCTGTCGGCAGCATCGAACAGATGGTGCCCTTCGTCAAACACATAGCGGCTCGGCATATCCTCACCGGGCGCGGAGAGTGCTGCAGATATCATCACCAGCGCGTGATTGGCGACGACCAGCCGCGCGCGTTTGGCTTTGCGCAGCGAATGTTCGACAAAACATTTCGAGTAATGATCGCAGGCCGAATACAAGCATTCACCGCGGCGATCGGCCAGTCCCGCTGTATGGCGATAACCAAGAATGCCGGAGAGCCAGCCCGGATAGCCGCCGCCTGTCAGGTCACCATCATTTGTGGCGGCGGCCCATCGCGCCATGATCCCTGCGGCAATGACTGCGCCTGCGTCTTTCGCCAATGCCGCGCCAGCGGCGGTTTCCTCAAGGTTGAGGAGGCAGAGGTAATTCTCCCGCCCCTTGCGGGTGGCGACATGGGCTTCTTTGAGAGCGGGGTCGGGGTAGAGGCGGTCAAGCTCTTGGTCGATTTGACGTTGCAGGTTTTTGGTATAGGTCGATATCCACACTGTGCCTTTGTTTTTTTCCGCCCAAACGCTGGCGGGAGCCAGATAGCCGAGGGTTTTGCCAACGCCCGTTCCCGCTTCGGCGAGGACGATGTTGGGAGATCTGCCCGCGCCTTGCCCCTCCCCCTCATCGGTGATGGGTGCGTGCAGCGAGGGAGGGGGTAAGAAGGCATGGGTGATGCTTTCGGCATATTTGAATTGGGATTTGCGCTGCTCTGCTTCGTGGCCGAGGAGTTTTTGCAATCGCTCCCGCGCTTCATTGCCTGTCACGGCCTCGTGCGAAGCAGGCGGCAGCGGGGCTTCTTCGGCCCATTCGGGCAGGTTCTTCCAAACATTAAGGCCGGTTTTGGAATTCACAGGAAGCGCGGGGTCGTAGCCCTGCCCGAGCGCTGAAAAAATAAACGGCGTCCACGCCCAGCCCTTGCCGTTCAAACCCATTACGCGGGCGATTTCCAGCGGCGGGGCTTTGGCGGCGTGCGGGTCGCTTTGCAGGTCGCCGAGCAAAGCGCGGGTAATATCCATGAGCGCCATCGGCGCGTCTTCCTGGCTTTCGGGGACGGCCAGCCCCAGTGTCTTGCACAGGCCATTAATCGTCGGCGTAGCAAAGCGGGCAGGGTGGACGAAGGCGAAGAGTTCCAGCAGATCAAAGGCATAAAATTCGGCGTCACCGCCAAGGCGCGCCCGCATATAGGGCGCATGGCACACCAGTAGCGGTTTTTTGTGGATAAGGGCGGTGGCTTGGGCATGCGGCAGGGTTTTCAGCTCCCCCTCATCGGTCAGCATATAGGCCTGCTTCGCATTGAGCGTTAATGCAGGGATGTCGGGAAGCGCAATGGGGGCTTTTGAAGACTGTGGTACAGGGGATTTCATACATACTTGATTACCAGCTTTCGGGAAGGTAAGAAAGCAGACGAAATTAAAACCTTGCATATTTACAGAGAATTGATTATAAATATGTAAATTAAATTTATGGAGAACTATAGTAATTTAAAATATTGATTGGACGTATTATGTGGGTGTGTTATGCTGT
>CAYGJS010000069.1:0-2364 GCA_964350435.1 uncultured Micavibrio sp. | reverse complement strand
GTGAACGTCCGCTAAACCACCTACTACAAATCATCCAACCTCTCTGAGAAACTAAGGAGCTACTAATTACTCGGGGAAACATTGTGTCATCGGAAACGTATTTCATAGGACGACAAGAGAAACAAGCCTATTGGTCAAAGGTGCTCGCGGATTTTGAATCAAGTGATTTAACGTCGCAAATGTACTGTAAGAAACATAATTTAAAAAAGAGCACATTTTATTATTACAAAAATAAACAAGAAGCAAAAACCTATCAAGCTCCATCGGATCTGTCTTTTACTGAGGTCATGTTGCCAAGACCAGCCCCGACAATAGCTGCGTGCTCTGAAGCTAAGGAACCCATCATATTAGACATGAAAACGGGTAATCGATTAATTATTCCAACTGACTTTAATAAACAAACATTATTAAAATTGTTAGATTGTTTGGAGCAACACTCATGCTAATGCTTCCATCCAGCTTAAAAGTATTTGTTGCCAATGAGCCACTTGATATGCGAAAGTCATTTACGGGAATTGCCAGTACGATACAATCACAGTTTAATCGAGCAGCGAATAAAGGCCACTTGTTTGTTTTCCATAATCGACGAGGTGATAAAATAAAGTTGTTTTATTGGGATCGAAATGGCTTTGTCCAATGGTACAAGCAACTTGAAAAAGGCCGCTTTCGCTTCCCAAGACATCCAAAAGCACTGTATGAAATATCAGCAAGTGATTTAAGTTTGTTATTAGAAGGGATTGATCTTACTCACCCTCAACGTTTGCAAGCTTATTGATAAACAGGGCGAAAAGATCAAATCTGCAATGGACAAAAGATCACAAGTTGTGAGCCTTTGACCTGTTATACTCGATTTATTATGACAAACATTATCGATTACCAACAGTTATTTGAACAACAACAAAAAGCCAATGAACAATTGCAGGAAACTTTACGTCAACAAACACAGTTGATACAACAATTACAACAGCAGATAGAACAACTTCTTCGTGCACGTTATGGTAAGAAAAGTGAACGACAAAAAAAACCTAATGATCAAGCGGGAAATAATAAACCAAAGAAACCTAAATCAAATAAGGGAGGTCATCCAAGAAATGAACTTCCGGCCTCACTACCTCGTGTACCCGCGCAGCATGATGTGAGTGAAGATGAAAAATATTGTCCTCATTGTGCGAGCAGCTTAACCTCAATCAAACCAGAGACGGTTGAAAAGTTAGCGTATCGGCCTGGCACGTTATATGTTAAAAAACATATTAAATGTCGTTATGCGTGTCGATGTTGCTCTCGAACAATCATCACCGCCTCGATGCCGAATCAACCCATCGAAAAAAGTTACGCCGATCCGAGCCTGCTTACACAAGTCGTCATCGATAAATATACCGATCATATTCCGCTTTATCGTCAAGAATTACGTTGGTTAAGGCAAGGAATAAATTTATCACGACGGACATTATGCGACTGGGTGCAAGCATGCGCCAAACTCATCGCCCCACTGGTGAATGCGATGAAGCAAGATTTATTAGCGCAACCAAAGATCCATACTGATGATACTACCATCCCCGTTTTAGCTAAAGGCAAAACACTCACTGGACGATTGTGGGTTTACGTCGGTGGTGGTGGTTATGCGCCAGTGAAATGTGTGATTTATGATTACTCACCGTCTCGACGTGGCATTTATCCTGAAAAATTTTTAACCGGCTTTAATGGCTATCTTCAAGCAGATGCTTATGCGGGTTATGACAAACTCTATGAAGATGGCAGTGTGATTGAAGTGGCTTGCCTTGCGCATGCTAGACGTAAGTTCTTTGATGCTGTCCAGTCAGTTAAAGATAGTGATAAAGCTCACTCCTTAAGTCAAACTGCACTTGAATTTATTGGCCAGCTTTATCATATTGAACATCTCACTGAAACGATGACATCGCATGAACGATACTTTTATCGTAGAAAATACGCAAAACCTATTTTTAGGCAATTTTATCGGTGGCTTAAAAGAGCGGCTTTTTTTACTTTCCCAAAATCTGCTTTAGGAAAAGCCATCAACTACACGTTAAATCATTGGCGTGCCTTTATGAATTATTTACGAGATGGGATGTTAAATATCGATAATAATGTCGCTGAGCGGGCTATTAAGCCGGTGGTGCTTGGTCGTAAAAATTATTTATTTGCTGGAAGTCATGAAGGCGCTCGTTCTGCTGCTATCATTTATAGCCTTATCGAAACCTGTAAGTTACTTAATATTAATTGCTATGATTATTTGCTTGATGTCTTAACTCGATTACCTAATACGCTTAATAAAGATATTCGTTCTTTATTGCCTTATCATTGGAGTGCTGTTGTGGGCAACTAGGTGATTTAGCGGACGCTCAC
>CAYGJS010000068.1:0-2828 GCA_964350435.1 uncultured Micavibrio sp. | reverse complement strand
CCACCAAAGCCGTGCTGTCATTTTCATTAAAGCGCCGTACACCCAGCCCGAAAGTCGGATCGGGAACAGCCGCAGATCGGGCCAGATTTAAAGATGACCGCGCTTGCATCTTGGCAAATTCCTGCGCTTGTGATTGCGGTGCGTTTTTTAGGGCATCAATAAGCGCCTGTTGATCGACCATATCCGGCAATGCACTAATATCGCTTTCCACATCTAAGTTGGCACTGTCCATGCCGCCCAGCAGACGCGCCAGATCATTTTTGGCCATGACCAACTCTTTTTCAGCTTTGCGTTTTTCAACCTCCGCTGATGCTTTTTCAATGTCGGCTTTGGTGTGTTGAATATCCGCAGCCTTTGCCGCGCCGATGCGCTTTTTAACAATGCTGTGTGTTTTATCCGCCAATGTGAGGCGTTTATCAGCAAGTCCCATACGTTCCTGCGCCACCGCCACACGTATGAATGCATATTCGGTTTCGGCAAGAAGGCTTAACGCTTGTGCCTTGGCTTGCTCTTGGGTGATTTTATAGGTGAAGTCAGCCACATCGGTGCGGTTGCCGCGCTTGCCGCCCAGCTCTATGGTTTGCTCGATGCCGAGCGTGATCTCCGCGCCATCAAAACCTTTCTGATCATCCTCTCCTGCAAAGTTTTCAATCTCAAAAACAGCGTCAGGATTAGGAGGAAGTGAGGCTTGTAATTTGCTACCATCCGCCGCATCAATCTCGGCCAGCGCCGCTTTATAGGTTGGGTTATTCTGCAACGCCATCTGGAGCGCCGCCTGTTTATCCAGCGTCTCGGCTCCAGCGAGTGTTGGTTGCCATAAAAATATAGCCAGCGCAGACATATAGAGTAATTTTTTCATCGTGTTTTCCTTTTTTGAGTCAATAAGGGGGTAAGGCGGCGCTTAGGCTCGAAGCGCAGTCTTGAGAAATAAGGTCGCAAAATCGCTCCGCTTATGGCACGAGCCAAAAAGCGGATACACTACGCCTTATATAATTATGATCTGGGAGGGCGTTTGAGGCCGTAAATAACATCCGATACAAACAGAGTGGTATCGGGCATCAACAGCTTTCCTTTGCCTAAAGAAGCAAGATCGCTGTTTCCATGGGAAGTGCTGACAGCATGGTGAACGCAGCACCCGCCGCAAGACATATCGCAACCGTTACTGCCCAGGGACGTATCCTCTGGACTGTCGGCATCAATGCTTATGGAGAGTTCTGATCCGTTATCAACACTGGCATGAGCATGCGAAACGCAGACCGTCACGGAGACGATCATGGCAAACGCGGATAATATTAAAAAAAACTTGCTCATTCCAAGCACGTTAACATTAGAAGGTTACCACTTCAATAATGAAACTGTGCCCCTTCATATTTTTGTTAAATTCAAACGCAGTGCATTGCCGACCACGCTGATGGAACTCAGCGACATGGCGGCGGCGGCGATAATGGGTGAGAGCAAAATGCCAAATATCGGGAATAAAATTCCTGCGGCAATCGGCACTCCGGCAGCGTTATAGATAAACGCGAAAAATAGGTTCTGCCGGATATTGCGCATCGTGGCGCGGGAGAGATTGATTGCTTCGGCAATGCCGTTTAAATCACCGCGCAGCAGCGTTACACCCGCGCTTTCCATGGCCACATCGGTTCCGGTTCCCATGGCTATGCCGACATGCGCAGCCGCCAGTGCGGGCGCGTCATTCACGCCGTCTCCGGCCATGGCGACAACCGCGCCTTTATCGCGCAGCTCTTTCACGATCCGGCTTTTATCCTCCGGCATTACATCGGCGTGGACTTCATCAATGCCGAGTTTTTCAGCCACAGAACGGGCGGTGGTTTCGTTATCTCCGGTCAGCATAACAATCCTTAAGCCCGCCTTATGAAGGTTCTTGATGGCTTCAGGGGTAGTGTCCTTGATCGGGTCGGAGACGGCGATAACGCCCGCCGCCTTACCGTCCACGGCCACAAACATGGCTGTCGCGCCTTGGCTGCGCAAATTATCCGCGCCCTCTATAAGCGCCGAAATATCCGCGCCTATGGCCTCCATTATTTTGTTATTACCAAGCGCGACCTGTGCGCCGCTGACCTGGCCTTTCACGCCTTTGCCTGTTATGGCCTCAAAATCCAGCGCTTTGGGCAATTCCAGATCCTGATCATGGGCGGCGCGGACGATGGCTTCGGCCAACGGGTGTTCGCTGCCTTGTTCCAAAGCCGCAGAAATGGTGAGCAGCTCGGTATCATTAAAGCCGTCTGCGGCGATGATATCGGTCAGGGCCGGTCGGCCTTGTGTGAGCGTTCCGGTTTTATCGACAATCAGTGTGTCGATTTTTTCCATAGTTTCCAGCGCTTCGGCATCTTTGATCAATACGCCCGCTTTTGCGCCGCGACCGACGCCCACCATAATCGACATCGGCGTGGCCAATCCTAGAGCGCATGGACAGGCGATAATCAACACGCTCACGGCAGCAATCAAGGCATAGCTAAACGCCGGAGCGGGCCCGACCAGCATCCAGACGATAAAGGCAATAATAGCGACCGCGATCACAATCGGCACAAACCAGCCCGCGACCATGTCGGCCATACGCTGAATGGGTGCGCGGCTGCGCTGTGCGTCGGCGACCATTTTAACAATCTGCGCCAGCATCGTGTCGCGCCCGACTTTTTCAGCGCGTATAATGATGAAGCCATTGGCGTTTACGGTTGCGCCAATCACTTTGGATCCGGCTTGCTTTTCAACAGGCATCGGTTCGCCTGTGACCATGGATTCATCAATATGGCTGCTGCCTTCGGTGACCACGCCGTCCACTGGCACTTTTTCGCCTGGACGGATCC
>CAYGJS010000067.1:0-2853 GCA_964350435.1 uncultured Micavibrio sp. | reverse complement strand
ACGCCGAGCGTGGCGAAGAACATGGCGTGGCGGTCACGCGGGATGACCTGCGTGGCGACGGTTTCGGGGCGGAGGCCTAGTTTTTTGGCGACAAATTCTTCGATTGCTGGATCTGCGGTGGCGTAAGTGCCTACGGCGCCGGAGATGGTGATGGTGGAGACTTCGTCTTTGGCGGCGATCATGCGTTTTTTGGCCCTGGCGAAGGCGGCGTAGTGGCCGGCGAGTTTCATGCCGAAGGTTGTCGGCTCGCCGTGGATGCCGTGGCTGCGGCCTATGCAGAGCGTGGCTTTGTGTTCGAGGGCGCGCTTTTTGAGGGCGGCGAGGAGTTTATCAAGATCGGCGATAATCAGATCGGCGGCCTGGGTGAGCATCACAGCGAAGGCGGTGTCGATGACATCGGAGCTGGTCATGCCTTGGTGGACGAAGCGGGCGTCCTCGCCGACGAATTCCGCGACGGAGGTGAGGAAGGCGATGACGTCGTGTTTGACTTCGGCTTCGATTTCGTTGATGCGGGCAATGTCGTAATTGCCTTTTTCGCGCAAAGCTTTTGCGGCGCTTTTCGGGACTGTGCCCATTTCCGCCATTTTCTCAAGGGCGAGGGTTTCGACCTCCAGCCAGATTTTGAAGCGGTTGTCCTGTTCGAATATGTCGGCCATTTCGGGGCGTGAATAACGTGGTATCATTTTTGTCTGCGCTCTTTGCTTTTCAACTTCGTTACTTGTCGCTCGCCTAGGTTTACTAGGCTTCGCTTCGCGTGCCTAGTATAAAAGCAAATTGCTTTGACAAAAGCTACAGGGCTTTAAGGATTTATTTGGCCTCTAAGAATACATAGCGGTATTTGTCGTGTTCGACTTTTGGCGGGATGCGGGCGGTTTCGAAGAGATCATAGCCGGTTTTCAGGTTTTCCCAGAAGGGTTCCCAGCCCAGAGCGCGGTGGATGGCGAGGTTGGCTTCGGTCATGCGGAAGGGAAAGATGTGGACGGGGACGTCTGCACCGTTTGCAATGGAGGCTTCGACCATCAGATAGACATCTTCGATTCCTTCGTCGGTGATGGCGTAGCAGCCAGTGGATTTGCAGTCGCCGTGGATCATAAGGTGCGAGCCTGTGCGGTTATTGGCGCGGTCATAGGCATTGGGATAGCCGACATCAAAGGAGAGATGGAATTGGCTCCACGGGTTCATTTGTTCCGCGCCGACGCTGTAAAAGCCCTCGGGGGCCTGAAGATCGCCCTCTTTGACCTTTGGTCCCAGATTGCCGCTGACGTTGCATATGGGGTAGGTTTTGAACAGGCGATAAGTGTTTTCTTCCTTGTCCAGAACCCAAGTTTCGAGTGCGAGATCCTGTTTGAAGATGCGGATGAAAGTGGGGGCGCCGATTTCCAGATTTTGCGCGCGCATTTCATTGCGCAAAGCCGCAAGTTTCATGCCCTTTACGCCGACAAGGCGTTCCGAGGTCGGCATGGTTTTGGTGGTTTGGCAGGCGGAGGCGAGAAAGCACACCGCCAGCAAAAATAAGGCGTTCCTTATAAATACAAGGAATTTTGAATGGATCCCTGTTTTCGCAGGGAAGACATGAGATATTTTAACCATTGCAGTATTAAACCCGATTCTTTTCAGAAACGGTAATAATTGCGGGAGGTTTTACAAAGATTTCAGAATTTTTTCGCAGGATTTTAGGGTCTTGGGCGAATGTCTTTGCGGAATCTTTACGACTTCGCGGCATTTGCGGATGAGGGCTATGCGCTGCTCCTCGGCTTTGCGGTCGATTGTAAAGCCCGGCATGCGGATGGATGTGCCGCCTGCCATATACCAGACGCCGCCGAAAGCGGCGAAGAGCAGGGCGAGCATGAGCAGGGTGCTGGGGCCGCGTCTGAGATTATATTTGTTTTCACTCACAGCTCGATTATATCAGGCCGAGATTTTTAAAGCTAGAATAGCCGTTTTTCGAGATGATAATGTGGTCGTGGATTGTGATGTTGAAGGGCTCGGCGGCGCGGATGATATGGCGCGTGAGTTCGACATCGGCTTCGGAGGGCTTAGGGTCGCCGCTGGGGTGATTATGCATCAGGATGATGGCGGTGGCGCCAAGTTCGAGGGAGCGTTTCATGATTTCGCGCGGGTAGGCGGGGGTGTGGTCGACGGTGCCTGCTCCTTGAATTTCATCGGCAATCAGTTCGTTCTTTTTGTTCAGAAACAGGATTCGGAAATATTCGCGGGTTTCGTGCGCCATGGTTGCCATGCAGTAATCCATGAGGCGTGTCCATGAATTGAGGATGGGTTTGCCGATCAGCGCGGATTTTTGCGCGCGGTGGGAGAGGGCGGTGATGGATTTCAGGGCAAGGGCGGTTTTGTCCTTGATACCATCGATTTTGGTGAGTTCTTCGATGGGCGCGTTCATCAGTTCGGCAAGGCCGCCGAAGCGTTTGAGAAGGTCTTTGGCCAGCGGCTTGACATCTTTTTGCGGGATAGCGAGGAAAAGCACCAGTTCGAGGAGTTCGTAGTCTTGTAAGCTATCTGCGCCGCTATCGAGGAACCGCTCGCGCAGGCGATCACGGTGGCCGCGGTAATGGGGCTGGTCTTTTGGTTTTTGTTCAGCGCTCATAAAAATATTTAAACCACAACGATCACAACGAATACAGTCTTAAAAACGTCATTGCGGCCCCGGACTTGATCCGGGGTAAACAATCTATAATGTTGTTATATAGGGAAGTGGATTGCTTCGTCACTGAAAGCTCCTCGCAATGACAAAGCTGGTTTTAGATGCACGCAGATTTTTTGTTGACATAATTGCTGGCGGTGGAACCTATCCCACTAAATTCATTTAACGGATTCACAAGCGGTTAAAAATCAGTC
>CAYGJS010000066.1:0-2885 GCA_964350435.1 uncultured Micavibrio sp. | reverse complement strand
GAACAACTGCGAACATTACGAACCTAAAACTGGATTAAAAAATGGGGGTTGACCATCCAAGAACACTGTCTTTCAGCAAGAGCCAAAAATTTGGAGTTCAATCTTTACGAAGGCGTATTAACAGTCAACGGAACAGATACAGTATCTAGACTCCCTATTTCAAAAGATTTTTTAGGACACACGAGTAACGTCTCATATTATCACCGCATGAGACTTCAGGATGAAAACGGCTCTACTTTAGACGAAATCTCAATCAATGATTATCTAACCTATACTAGAGATCGGTTAACTAAAGAGCTTGGCTTAAACCCTGATATGTTAGAAATCATTGTTACAGAGGGCAGAACCCCCTGTCGGACAATCAAGACATTAAACGCAAGCGAACTTAATTACGACACCCCTTAGAAGCCTATAACAATAAAAAAGCCGGGCCGCATTACGCCAGCCCGGCCATTCTTTACTTTAATGCTTAAGACTTACTTGTTACCAAGTGTCGTAAGGTAAGCCACAACAACCATACCCAGCATCACGTTCACTGTGTACGCAAGGTACACACCGACGAGCGCGATCACCACGGACATGATGTCGTTGGTCATTTTCTTGCCTGTCAGAACCATGGAGGACAAAATCAATGTCCAGCCGGCGCCGATCATGGTGTGGATTGAACCGCCGTCGAAAAAGCTTCCGACTGTGCCGTCAACAACACCAAAGGTCACGAGGTAGTGACCCAGGAAGGTTGAAAGCCCAACCAGCAGAATTACGTGGAACAGGTAGAACCCGATCGCATCTGTGATTGAGCCTGTATGTGCTAGATTTGTAATATGTTTAAACATAGTAACTTCTCCTTTAGTTGCACGTTTTGCGGTTTAAACCAAAATTGGCTTTCCTCCGCCTCTTTGTTACGACGTCACCATAGGAGCTACATTTTCGCTGTGCATAATGTTTTTCAATCACTACGTTCAGGAAAACCTAATAAACCGTTCTCCGTGGTTTGGTCGAACCCTGTTTTAAGACGCCAAAACTATACGTCTTCAATCTCTGTATCCCAGTAGAGGAAGTCCCCCCAGCTTTTATGCAGGAAATTCGGCGGAAACTGCCTCCCCTGATCCTGCAGCTCGTATATCGTGGGCTGCCGGGGTTCCTGCATCGGATACATATTCACTTCATGGGGCATTTTAGAGCCCTTGGCGGTGTTACATTTCTGGCACGCCGCCACAATATTTTCCCAGTTCGTGCGCCCCCCTCTGGAGCGCGGTATCACATGATCAAACGTCAGCTCATGTGTCTTGTATTTTTTTGCGCAGTACTGGCAATCCCATTTATCGCGCAAGAAAACATTAAACCGTGTAAAGGCCGGGCTTCTTGCCACCGGCACATATTCTTTTAAGGCCAGCACGCTGGGCAATTTCATTTGGAAGGTCGGGGAGCTGACGGTTGTTTCATACTCCGATATGACGTTGACACTTCCTCTAAAAATGGCCTTAACAGCTTCCTGCCAAGGCCATGTCGATAGGGGAAAGTAACTCAGTGGCCTATAATCGGCATTCAGTACTAAAGCCTGACATTGTTCCAGTGGCAGTAATAAACTCATCTTTGCCCAACTCCTTTTCAGTCTGTCCGTTGACGACGGCGGAGGCCTGAGTAGAGGGGGGAGCTCTTCGTTTGATGAGCCGATCAGACCTCGCGAATCTGATAATTATAATATAGCATGAAACGTAGAGTTTCCGAAGGTTTTCAGCGAAAAATATGTGCTGCACCCCATCAATTTCCGTATTGCAGCATTTTTATATTTTTAAAATTTTTTTGTTTTAAATCAGTAATTTGAAGTCTTTTTTTGATTCAAAAAATGAGCCTGTGCGATGCAGCAACCTTAAAATATTCTTAATGAAAAAACGCTGATAAATTGCTGCAAAAATTGGAAATTATAAAAGCACGGATTGCAAAAATTTTGCGCCGCTTTCGATGCCCTTTTCATCAATCGAGTGGGGCAATCCCGGTGTAGTGTGACCGCTGATTTTAAAGCCTGAATCCTCGAGGGTTTTGCGCGCGTGCGTATAGGCCATTACAGGCACAACATCATCGGCCTCACCGTGGACAAGATGAATAGGCAGCTTTTGTGGCCCTGCCTCACCCAAAAGTGCGCCCGAATATCCAACGACGCCCGCCAGCGCGTCATCCATATTAGGCGCAGTATGCAGGCTCATCATTGTGCCTTGGGAAAACCCAACCAGCGCGACTTTTGACAGCGGCAGATTATAATGCTTGGCTTGCTGCACGATAAAGGCTTCGAGAATGGGCAGGACGTGATGTGCTTCTTTGAGCATTCTTGCAGGGTCACGATCTTGCAGGGAAAACCATTGGTAACTATCCGTATAACCGGGCGGCACCATATCGCAGCGATACGGCGCATCCGGTGAAACAAACACAGTTTTGGGCAGGCTGCGCGCATAGATCGGGGCGAGCGAAATCAGGTCGCGTCCATTCGAGCCGAGGCCATGGAGGAGGAGGACCAGACTTTCGGGCTTACCCCCGTCAGCAGGAGAAAGGTCGTAGATATTGTTGATTTCATTTTGGCTCATATGGTTTGGGTAGCATATTTTTTCAGCAGAGGAAATTTTAAAAGTTCAATTAAATTTCAACAATCATCACAATCGGCTTGCTGGCGATGCTTAGGCTGTGGTTAGTTGAGACCTATGTCAGAGATAGCTTCTATCGCAAAAATTTTACCCGTTTCGTATAGGTCTGCGCACCGTGTTTTCATAAGTTCTGCGCTGCTCTCGGCGGGGCTTTTTGTTTTTTCACCCGCCTATGCGCAAGAGAATTTTATCGGCCCGCAAGAAACAGCGGAAGCCCGGGTGGCGAAGCATATCCGCCGCGCGAAAGAA
>CAYGJS010000065.1:0-2935 GCA_964350435.1 uncultured Micavibrio sp. | reverse complement strand
TAGGCTGCCGTTCCATGTGCCGTTGAATGACCCTGTGCTGTCGATTACAGGTGTTCCTGCTGTTTCATCCAGCTTCCAATGCCCGACCAAATTTGAGGTAATGTCCTGTGCATATGCGGGTATGGAGCAGGCGAGAAAGATTACTGCAAACGCCAGGGTTTGCAGGGTGTGTGTCAAGTTTTGGCGGTAAAAAGCCCCCACTTATTCAAATCCCCGATTACTATGCAATAATGCTATCTTATTATTATCACACGGTTTTTGTTAAGGGGAGTTTAACACATATTCACAAGGGATTTTTTCATTATGTATAAACTTGCGCTGAAGGGGGTTTTTGGTCTAAATTATTGCCTATACGAAATAAAAAATGCTTTTTAAAAGCGTGGCTGCCTTGAACAGGGAAGGAACAAGACCTATGGAAGTATGGATTTTATTCAACGAGGAAATTGAATCCGCGAGTTCGGAAGCGTTTGAGATTCGCCGTTTTTTGGCCGAAGGGCGTGAGATGGGGATTGATGTTAAGGTTTTTCATCCTGAGCAATTCGATCTTTTGGTCAGCGATAAACGCGATTCTGTTTTGGTGGACGGGGTGCCGATGCCGCTGCCTGATTTTGTGCTGCCGCGGTGTTATGTGATTGATAGCGGATATTTTTCTTTGGCGGTTGTGCGTCAGCTTGAACGCCTTGGCGTGCGGATTTTTAATGATTCGAACTCGATTGAGATGGTGGCGGATAAAATGCATACGCATCAGGTTTTGGCGCAGAGTTCGTTGCCGACGCCCACAACGATGCTGGCGAAGTTTCCGGTGGATGTAGATTTGATTGAGCAAACGATCGGGTTTCCGGTTGTTGTGAAGACGTTGCTGGGGGTGAATGGCAGCGGCGTGTTTTTGATTGATAACCGCAATTCGTTTCAGGATTTGATGAGTTTAATTTCGCAGACCAATCCGGGGATTCAGCTGATCTTCCAGAAATATATCGCCAGCAGCCATGGCCGTGATTTGCGGCTGTTTGTGGTTGATGGGCAGGTCATTGCATCCATGGAGCGCAGAGCGCGCAATGGCAGTTTCAAGGCGAATTATTCACAGGGCGCGGATGTGGTTGAGTTTCATCCCGATGAGGAGGCCAAGGCGATGGCGATTCAGTGCGCGGAGATTTTGAATTTGCAGGTGGCGGGGATTGATCTTTTATATGACGAGAACGGTTATACTATATGTGAGGCGAATTCGTTCCCCGGGTTTAAGGGGCTTGAGTCATGTTGCAATGTGAATGTGCCGCGGGAGATTTACCGCGCGATGCAGGCTTGGATTGGCGCGGATATGGCTAAAGCGGCGGGCGCGGATGTTCTTGATATCACGCAGGCGGGGCACGCGTTGAAGGCCTGATTATTTTTTTTAAAGATTATTGTTGTTGCTGTTGGAAGGTGCTTGGCGGGTTGCCGAGCACCTTTATTTGGCCGTGGTTGTAGGTGAGGACGGCCAGGCCGCGTTCGGCTGTGCCGTTCGGGCGGAAGCGGAAGATGCCGTCTATTCCTGCGAAGCCGTTCGGGTTCATGAGGTCTTGGCGGGTGAAGGCGGGGCGGCCCTGTTGCTGCAAGCCTGTGCGGGCGAGGATGGCGGCGAGAGCCGTGGAGTCATAGGCCAGTGTGGCGAGTCGCTGGGGTTTGGTGCCATAGGTTCTGATGTAGCGGCTTTCGAAACTCTTGCGGGAATCCGGGGAAGGCGCGGCGAACCATGCGCCGTCGAGATTGGCTTCGGTGGCCAGCGCGGGGTCATCAAACAGTCCAGTGCCGATGCGGCGCAGTTTTGAGGGCGGGAGCTGGTTATAGGTGAGCAGATTGGCGATGGTGCGGGCTTGTTCGCCGCCTGTGGGCATGAGAACGGCATCAAAGGGCGTGCGCGCGAGGGCGTTGGATGCGGCGCGCTCCTCATACAGGCTGAAGCTGCGGATATCGGGGGCGAGGTTGCTGCTGTTTGCGGCATAGGTTGCGTTTTGTGAGAGAGCGATGCCATAGCGCGGCGCGATTGTGGAGAATGTGGATTTGACGATGCGGCCATAATCGGTGTCGGGGACGAGGATGCCGGTGCGCTTTATTCCTTGGGCGGCGGCGAATTTGGCAACGCGTTCGACCTGGTCGAAGGGCAGGAAGCCCATGATATAGGTGTTTCCGCCCGCTAGAGTCCAGTCGGTGGAGAAGGCGATCATGTTGATGTTGGCGTTTTGGGCCACGGGCTGCGCGGCGCGGACGGAGGCCGCGAAGACGGGGCCGAGGATAAGCTGCGCGCCATTATTAACGGCGTTTTGGGCGGCGGCTTTTGCGCCTGCGGGCGTGCCCAATGTATCACGCGGCATGAGTTCGAACCGCGTGTGGCCGACATCAAAGAGGGCGATTTGCGCGGCGTTGAGCATAGATTCGCCCATGGTTTTGTGCTGACCGCTTAAGGGGAGCAAAATGGCGACTTTTACGGGGGCGAGGTTGTCTATTGGCGCGGCGGGGGCGTTTTCGATTTGGGCGGCAGATTGCTGGTCGATGTTTTCGGGGGCGCTTTGCGCGGGAGTTTGGACGCGGGGGCTGCGGTTTTCCCAGCCTTTTGATCCGTAACCGCCGCCGGGGGCGCATGCATTCAGGCTTATCAGCCCCATAATAAGGAGAGTTACGCTCAGCGTTTTCTTGATTTTATGCATGACACCTTCCACACTGTATTGATGAACACTGAACCTACAAAAAATTATCCGGCTAAACAAGAGATCTTGCGCGCAGGGCTGTATTTAGTGGCGACGCCGATCGGGAATTTGCGCGATATTACTTTGCGGGGACTCGACACTTTGCGGGCGGCGGATTTGGTGGCGTGTGAGGATACGCGGGTTACGGGGAAGTTGCTGCATGCTTATGGGATATCGAAGAAGATGATCCCGTATAATGACCATAGTGATGAGGC
>CAYGJS010000064.1:0-3033 GCA_964350435.1 uncultured Micavibrio sp. | reverse complement strand
AACAACTGCGAACATTACGAACCTAAAACTGGATTAAAAAATGGGGGTTGACCAATATTCCCAAGAGAGGAATGAAGTCTCAGAAAGTTGTCCGGCTGGAGGATTTTAAAGACCATTTCTTTAAAGCTGGAATATCAGATACAGACAACCCAGACAGCATCTTTAAAGCCTTTGGTCGGCAAAGAAATTCGCTGAAAGCCAAAAGCTACATTGCGGAATGGGATGGTTATGTTTGGATTACGGACAAGCCGGACAAATAAGGACAGACAAAATTCCATTAAGCGCAGGATACCGGACAGACAGGACACCCCCCCTATAGGGGTGTCTGGTTGTCCTGAACAATAGATAAAGGCAAATTAAGAGAGTTTTAATACTATTGTCTTAAAATTGAGCAATGGGATTTAGATTTATTATGCATCCGGAGAGTGATAGACCTTTTTCAGTGGAGCAAGGCGATTTGGCTATATCCAATGAACCTATGGAAACCAGTGGTTTGGTAACATGCTCCGCGATAATTGTTAGTGATGGAAAACAAAATCTTTTAGGTCACATTGACGCAGCCGATAACCCTGCTGAATTAGCAAGCTTCATACGAGAGAACTTTGAAATCGACAATGATAATTTCGTCTTAAGTATAGCAGATGGTGGTCCTATTGCATCCGTTGCGCGACAAATAATATTAGATGCTGCCGATATTTTGGGGGTAAAGACTAAAATAATATCCTCACAGATTGAACCTATGGGAACAGTTGAAGTTTCTGGCGATGGTGAAGTTCAAATAAAAACTACAGCTGATAATTTAAAAGATATGCAAGCTGATAATCAAATTCAGAGAGACGGGCATACATATGTATGGGTAACAAATGCAACCAATGACATTGTTGAACAAACGCCAGACGGAGTAACAGTAACACCTCCATTAGCACCGGGTAACCCAATACGGTATCCAAATGCTATAGTTGGTGAGGATAGCTTCAATAATCCCGATGATAATCTTGTTGGGGTTTACATACCAAAACCACCTGGATTTTAATTTAAAACTCAGCTTTGCTCCCACCTTGATGGCAGAATGTGCTATGATTTTTCCTAATGATTTCGCAAAAAATATTGGAGGCAACATGGGCGGATATGGCTCTGGGAGGAATGGATTTAGCACAACGGCTAAAATCGATGAAGGCTTGAAGCTGAATATAAACAAGCTGAAGCGTGACGGGATGCTTGCTTTTAATTCATGGCGTTCTGGACGTCTTAAATGGACAAGGGCTATGACAGGTGAAAAAATCGCCGCAATCGGTTATGAGACGAATACGCTGGACGCAAATGATATGTGGATGCGGGTTCATTATACCCACACGTCGTATTACGATGATGAACCCCACCAAATAGATTACAAAATCAGGCTGGAAACAACACAGCCGAATTATGGTGGTAAACGGCTGTGGTTCATATGTCCTTTTACGCAGAAAAGAGCCGCTGTATTATTCAAGCCTTCCGGAAGCAAACGTTTTGCAAGCCGTTATGCTTTCAATCTGAAATATCAGTCACAAAGCCGTAGCTCCCATGACAGGGCAATAGATAGAATGTGGACGTTAAAGAACAGGCTTGGTGGTGATAATTATTGGCGTAAACCAAAGGGGATGCATCACAAGACACATGAGCGTATGATTGAAGAAATTCATGATGCTGAAGAGGTTTGTGACGCTTATTTAGCGCAGTTTGTCATGCAGCGGTTTGGGAGCGATTTAATTAACAGCTAGTGTTTCCGAAGTCGTCTGTGTAGCAGTTCACTCGTTCATTGCCGATATATCCAGTAGTGTTCCCGAAATCATCCGTATAAAGGTTTACACGGTCATCGCCCACATACCCTGTCGTGTTGCCAAAGTCGTCTTCGTAAGTATTTATTCTGTTGTCGCCAACGTATCCTGTCGTGTTACCAAAATCGTCTTCATAAGTGTTATATCTTTGGTTATCTACAGTTCCAGTTGTATTTCCAAAATCGTCTGAATATGTATTTATCCCACCGCCTGTGCAATTACCGAAGTCGTCACAGTAGGTGCTTTGCGCCTGTAAAGAGTGTGGTGACAGCGCATAACAAAATACCAATAAGGCTAAACATATTTTCAATTTCATATTATTCCTAACATTCTAGCTTATTCTGTTTGTGGCACACTTTTTTAAGGCCGGAATTGCCGCTACGGACAAGCCGGACAGTTTGGATAAGGCTTTCCACAGGGCAAAAAGAAAAGTTGAAAAGCAGCGGCTATATTGCCGAGTGGGATGGTTATATCTGGCTTACGGACAAAAAGGACAAGACCGGACAGACAGGATAATATATACTTTCCACTCAAGGACAGACACGGACACCCCCTTATAGGGGTGTCTGTTTGTCCGGTGGTTTATTCATTAGCAGGAATTGTATATGCAAATCGCAATATATTATATCAGGTATATTATCTTTAGCTTTTGGGCTTGTTTTACCTTTACTTACTGCCTGACGGTTTTATCCGAGCTTCTTTCATTACAATTGAACATTGGTGTTTCACTGTTTGATAACCCCCATGATGATTTTAATATAAGCAACCAGACATTAAAAATATCAACAGTGTTTTTTATGTTTATGTTTGGAATTATGTTCCCGCCACATTTAAACCAGTATTTTATTAACCGTATCAAGACAAGTTGGCTGGCATTCTTCTTAAAAACCTTAAATATAATTTACATTCTACCGTATATAGTTGGGTTTTTTATTATCGCTTGCGCCCTTAGTGTGGGGTTATTATTTGGATTTACATTGTTTATTCACAGCACTCTTTTGGGATATGGCATTGATATGGGGTATTTATCATTAGCTGCTTTTGCCTTTACATTTTACCTATTGGCTCAGGCTAGTGATTGGTTTGGGAATAAGTTTTTTCACAAGCCAGCAATACTTGCCGGAAACGCTTATAAAAAAATTTGGGCGATGGAGCTAACGCAGGAATGACCTGCCCCCTATAATTCAGCCCAGTTTTTAGTTAGTAGTTTTTTCCGAAA
>CAYGJS010000063.1:0-3037 GCA_964350435.1 uncultured Micavibrio sp. | reverse complement strand
TTCATCGAAAAGCGTTTCATGCGATCGTCCTCTTTCGGGCGCCCTTTCGGGTTACACCAGCACGAATTTCACCGTTGTGGTTTTCAGCATAGAAATGCTGTGTAAAATAAATACCTGTAAACCCGCGTGCAAAATCACGACCAGCTTGTGTGCCGCGTTCTACGCGACAGCTTTTGGTGCCCGTAAAATCATCGTAGTGATTGGTCGCATTCCAGCTTGTCGATACGCATGCGGTTAATGTGCCTAACGCTAATAGAGATAGTATGGTTTTGGTTGGCTTGGTCATCTTCAACTCCTTTTAAATATCCCGTTTTGGGATAATCCTAAAACAGGATTAACTCTAGTTGCACAAGACATCAACTCTTAAGTGCAGAATTCATTGAAAAAATCGATATACAGCGAGAAACACACTAAATTATGCGAACTTCTTATCGAAGGGCGCAAGAAGGCTGGCCTTACCCAACAGGAATTAGCCAAAATGATAGGTAAACATCAATCGTTTGTTGCTAAATACGAAGGAGGCGAAAGGCGACTGGATTTAATTGAACTGATAGAAATTTCTAAGTGCTTAAATTTTAATATTAATAAACTTATATCTAAGCTGGGATAGCTCTCTTTGGAGCTGCCTATTAAATATTTAATGTCCTGAGTTTTAGAAAACTGTAGCTTAATTTTTGACCGTCATCTTTATTTCTTTACCAGTATATTGTCGCCACAAGCCAAGACGCTTTATGCGATATTCGACTAGTTCAGGTGATGTGCCATATTGATTGGCTATATCTTCTGCTGACTTACGTTCATTAACGAGCTTTTTTATAGCCTTTTCAGGCAAGAGGCTTGCTGATGCTAGATAGAATGCATCGTGTTCTTCGTTACTGTCATACGTGCGCCCATAAGCATCGGCGATTTTAGCGATTTTTGTTAGTTTGTGACCAAGCAAGATGTGCCAACACTCCTCTAAATATGTGACGCGTTGACGTTCTATCGTATGATTTGCGTTCCTGAATACGGCCCATTTGTCATTTTCCTCATCTAGTGGAACACTCATAGCCGACCATTCATCAGATCCTTTGTTTTTTAGGTAAGAAATACATCTTTCATCCAGATGTTCTATTTCATCTGGTGTGTAAACCTGAACGCCGTTTATTTCAATTTTGAGAGAGTCCAATGCATCGGCCTCAGATACGTTAAGGTCTTTTCTAAATTTTTGCGCCATCGTCTCCATTTCCGGTTTCGAGAGAATTAGGCTGGCAGATTGAGGGAGGCTGGATGAATCGGCAGTATGTTTTGCTCGAGGCTCGTTCTCACATTCGTATTCCGTTTTCAATATGCTTGCGACTTTTAAAAGGCAATCTATTGTCTTGGAGCTAACATTCTTGTTTGCCCTAAAATGTACGAGGGCAACATTTTCAAAAGACAAACCCGAATCATGTCCATCTTCCCCTAGCCATTCTAGGATGCGAATGCATGAATTATTGTCTGGCTCTCCATCTCCTCTTTCAATGCGGGCCAAGGACGAAAAACTTACGCCTATAACAGCGGAAAGCGCCCGGATACTAAGGCCCTCCGCTTCTCTTTTCTTTTTTAGGGCGGCAATTAGTTTTTTTGTTTTTGTGCTCATAACCATGTGTGTGTATAGCACAGCTTGACACAGCCGTGCAAATTAACTACTGTAACAATAACACGGCCTCGCACAGTGACTCAAGAAATCGTATTCTGCGGCACCTTAACCTGTGCACAACTCGAATGATGGAAAGATAGATAAAAATGGCAAAAACGGTTTCTGATAAAACCCGTCTTATATTATGGACCCACGCCGCTGGGCGTTGCCAGTACGAAGGGTGTAACAAACCGCTTTTGGGTGACATTATCTCCGGCGCCGAAGGTCTTAATACGGCGTATGTGGCACATATTGTCGCTCGTGAGCCAAAAGGGCCGCGCGGCGATCTGAAACGGTCAGCTCAGCTAGCGGATGATATCGAGAATGTGATGCTCATGTGCGACACCCATCACCGCCTGATTGACCGGGAAGAGATTGAAGAGCACCCAGAGACCCGCTTGCTTGCGATGAAGAGAGCGCACGAGAGCCGTATTGCTTTAGTTTCCGATATACAAAATGATATGGGTACACACCTCCTACTTTACGGGGCCGGCATTGGAGAACATGATTGTCCGGTAAATTTTGATCTAGCCAAACGGGCCGTTCTTCCAGATCGTTATCCTTTTGAAAAACAGGGGATTCCGCTGAATATCGTTGGGTGCAGCCTCCAAGACCATGAGCAGCAATACTGGGATACTCAGATAAAAAACCTTTCCTTGCAATTTCAGGGAGAGGTTCGCAACCGTATTCAGCGCGGCATTATTGAGCATATCTCAGTTTTTGCACTAGCTCCGCAGCCACTGCTGATAGAACTGGGTCACCTGCTGTCGGATATCCCGGCTGTTGATGTTTTTCAGCTCCACCGTGAGCCGAAAACATGGAGCTGGCAAAATGACGGGTCGCGCATCGAATTTGAAACAGGGCAGCCTGCCGACGGCCAGCAGGGTAAAATCATAGCTCTGAAGCTCGCCCTCAGCGCAACAGTAACGGACAAAAGGGTTGCAGATGTCCTTGGCGATGTGCCGGTATGGTCAATCACCGCCGCTAACCCACATAACGATATTCTCCGTCATCGTGACGACCTCAGCGAGTTCAGAATTTTACTTAGGCAGACCTTCGACCGGATCAAGGCACAACACGGAGAAGATGCCGAAATACATGTTTTCCCGGTTTTGCCAGTTTCCGCCGCCGTTGAAGTCGGGCGGGTCTGGATGCCCAAAGCCGACCTTCCACTTGTCATTTACGATCAGGTTCGCAGCCATGGTGGTTTTGCGAACAGACTCAGAATTGATACCGCTAACATAAAGGAGGCAGCATAATGCCAAGCGATAAATTAAAGAGATACAGTAACTTTCTGGCCTCGAAGGCCAGTGATCTGGATATATATGAGAATGAAGGTGACGTTTTCTCGGCTTTGAGTAATATTGCTGAAAAACT
>CAYGJS010000062.1:0-3168 GCA_964350435.1 uncultured Micavibrio sp. | reverse complement strand
CCTAAGCCTTTACGCGCAAGGGATCGAAGCCGAATGGCCAAGACCGCTGGCGGGCTCGGTTCACGAAAGCCCGGTCGGCGAAGCCGATGCGGCTGAATTTATAAATATAGTACCGCTAACTACAGAGCAGAATATTGGAAATATTTTCGATTAAGTCTTCTAGCGGGCAAGAGTGAGCATCTGGGGTTTCCTCAAGCATGTAGAAGTTCATAGGCTGTGGAGCATCCACAACCATGAGCCCGTGAATCCTTGGCTGTGTCGTTAGTCCCAAACGCTCGCCGAGGCGTTGAGCATTTTCGCGAAGATATCGAACGCGCCGGATGTGTCGGAGCAACTTGTCTGGTTTTTCACGGCCTTTTGAATCTTGTCGCATTTTTCCAGCGTAAGGCTCCTTGGTCGATGGGATGGTTCCAAGGAAGGGCAGCGCGAAAGCTCCCTTCATTAGGTCTCCATGAAATGGTCGGGGGTCTTGGGGGCGCAGAATGCTCCCATGTCGATGGGGTGCAGGGGAGAGCGAAGTCTCCCTTGCGAGTGATTGAACGGCGACACGTTCTCTTGGCTCTGGATGGGCTCAATGCCCTGGAAGAGCCACGCACGGGGGGATGCAACGGGGGCGCGCAGCGGGCCCCCTTGCCAAGGTGTCGGGTATTACCCGACTACACCTTGCGCGTCTTAAAAATGCTCGCCCCCTCAACCGGACTTTCAATCCTGATATCGCCAACTGCCCCACGTGCTGAACCAAAACTGCACTTCTTCCTCAACCGCACCATCTCGGCTTATCCGCTAACGCTCTTCCATTTAGATGCGGCCACGGCTTTAGATGCCCCGCATTCACGCCCATCTCTGAAACGCTTTGCCCGTTCACCGTGATCGACACCACACGCCGGTCATAACGATCCGTCTCACCGCTCCAGATCACTTCGAGCTGACCTGTTCTCGTTGCCTCGACCATGAACGCTTTGGCCTCATATCCAAGATCACGCTCGGCTTCGCACTTAGCCCCTCCCCGCGAGCCGACACCGCCGGTCTCTGGCGCATCGATGTTGGCGAGCCTGAATTTGTTGCCGTCATATCTGCCGCTATCGCCGTCTGACCAATAGATATCATTGACCGGCTCCGGTACGGCGCAACTTCCAAGCGCAGCCACCAGCACAATTGCTTTACATTTGAATGTCTGGATCAATACTGCCTCCATGAGCTGGAACGACGCCCCCGATTACACGCCGCAGGGAAGCCTGCTCGGCTATGCGCTCCTAACCATCGGCGCATTATCGCCGATTCTTCTGACAATCATTCTTGCCATCGTGTTTTGAGGAACGCTTCGATCCGCGCATAGGCGGCGGCATTGTTGCGCAGTGCGGATCGCGCAACCTGTTTCTCAGGTCCCACCTGCGCCATACGCAAGCGGTCTTGGGCGAGTAACCCCGCCACCGCGAAGATGTATTCGCTCTCACCCTCCGGGTCATTCATTTCGATGGCCCAGGTCGCCACCATGGCGGTCATCAAGTTTTCGAGTGTCGCAATCCGTGCTTCGAGCTGTTTCTGCTTCATCAGGTCCTCCTTTTTGGAAGACCTCTTCCATGCAAGCACAGGACGACGTTCGCGCAGCGCCGGTCGCTTTATGATTACGGCAAATGGGTTGCCGGGTTTTGCCGCTTCAAAACAGCCATGATCTCCACGGCATCCCCTTCAACGCGATAATATACCGCGTGCTTCCCGCAAACGCTGCGGCGATAGCCCTCGCGAATGTCATCGACGGCCATAAACAAAAACGGATTTTCGCAAAGCCGATCAAAATGGGTGATCAGATCATCGTAATATCGATCAGCCTGGGCTTCTCTCGCCGTCGAGCGAGCCAACAACTCAGGACAAACCCAGCCTAACCAGTATGTTTGAGATCAAAGCGGGCCATGAAGGCAGCGCTGTAGACCTTCAGGTCAAAGGGGGCGGCGTTGAAAGCGTGAGCGGCACCGCCGGTTCGACATTCACCGCCACCATATACGAGGCCCTTCGCGCGAAGGAAAAAGAGCGCAAGGACGCCAATAGCCGCCTGGTCACGTTTCTCGAGATGCTGGATGCACTGGAGCGTCAGATTGCGGCGCTCGATGAACGCATTGCCGAATATGAAGGCGAATTGGAGCAACTGGAAACGCAGCTGGCTGCGCTTGAAGAGCTGCGCGACCTCATTGAAAGCGGCGAATACGATCCGACGAACCCGGATCATATTGCGCTGCTGAAGCGTTCAAATATTCCGAGTGATGAATGGGGTGTTCTCACCGTTGATCGCATTGATGATTATATCGACCCAACCAAGGGCCGAATTGAAGAGCTTGAAAAGAAAATCGAGATTGCGAAGGATCAGCGCGGCAAATTGAAAGCTGAGCGTGACGCCAAAAGCGGTCGGGCCGGGTGGATACATCTTTGATGACGAACATTTGGACCATGAGTTCGTGTTTGGGGACGATCTCGCACCGGACGGTAAAACATGGCGTGAAATCTACAATGAGGCCCCGCACTTCAATCGGACGTTCAAAATCATCACTGAGATCAACAAGCGGTTCGACTTCTACCGGGATTGAGCACCTCGCCTAAATCCCCGCGCTAAACATCGCCATCAACCGGCGTTTTTTCGGGCGGCCGGGGAAGCGCCCGCGCCGTGCCGCGACCTGCATCCCTGCAATCGTGCGTTCGCGGATGATCTCGCGCTCCAGCTGCGCAACCGCCGCGAGGATGTGAAACACAAACTCACCCATCGCCGTTGAAGTATCAATCTTCTCGGTCAGTGATTCAAACCGTGCGCCGCGCTCAACCAGCGTTTGATTGACCTCAACCAGATGCCGGAGCGAGCGGCCCATGCGGTCCAGCCGCCACACGACCAACTTGTCGCCTTCGCCAGTCTTATCCATCAGCGCATCGAAAGCAGGGCGGGAGGCTTTGCTGCCGGATATGCCGACATCGCCGACAATCTCATCACATCCCGCAGCGCTCAGCGCGTCGATCTGCATTTGTGGGTTCTGATCCGCCGTTGAAATTCTGTAATAACCATATGACCGCGCCATAAGAGTGCTCCTGTGAGTATGCGTGAAACCCCGCTCACCCGCACCACGCGGGGCAATGACCTGCCCCCTATAATTCAGCCCAGTTTTTAGTTAGTAGTTTTTTCCGAAA
>CAYGJS010000061.1:0-3235 GCA_964350435.1 uncultured Micavibrio sp. | reverse complement strand
TTTTCTCATAGCCTACCAGTAACTTTTTTTCAGTTATCTGGTACAGCCCCAAAAATTTTCTTCGTCTATTTCTCCGGCCAGATATGAATCTAAACGTTCAAGTGATCCTTGAACGTTATCATCAGAAGCGGCTAATTCTGTTAAGAATGGCAGAAAATCGTCCAATGTTATGAAATAAATATCGTCCGACTCTTCGGGGTATAGATGCGAAAGATGGGGTAGTATCGGAAATGCCTGTTTTGACGCGTCGGTTGCAATAATATTTACACCCATAATTACAAGCCTTTCTGCATTCTTGTCTGTGTTTATTGTAGGCAAGCGCGGTTAATAAATCCTGAAGCTTTAAAATGAATCTTAAGCTTGTATTCAGCACAAAAACCTTTGCTTGCCTTATATGATTTAGTGTAGAAAGGGCGGGTTATGAAACAGGCGAAACCAACACAAACACGTCATTGCGAGGCGCCGCAGGCAACGACTCAATCCCCCGATGCTCATCAAAAAGAGTGCGTCGCTGACGCTCGCAATGACGGCGCGGTGCTGTCACGCATCAATATCCCCGCCGATATGAAGGGTTTGAGCGATCAAGAGCTGCGTCAGCTTGCCGATGAGGTGCGCGGGGCGACTATTCAAGCGGTGTCCAAAACCGGTGGTCACCTTGGGGCGGGGCTGGGCGTGGTTGAGCTGACGGTGGCCATTCACGCCGTGTTTGATACCCCGCATGATCGGCTGATCTGGGATGTCGGGCATCAATGCTATCCGCATAAAATCCTCACCGGCCGCAAAGACCGCATTCACACACTCCGCCAGGGCGGCGGCCTGTCCGGCTTTACCAAGCGCAGCGAGAGCGAGTATGACCCGTTTGGCGCGGCGCACTCCTCCACCTCCATCTCCGCAGGGCTGGGCATGGCGGTGGCGCATGAATTGAATAAACATAACCGGGGACAGTTACTTTTGGGGGGTAAAGTAACTGTCCCCGGAGAGGTGGCCGATGCGCAAAGGCACGTCATCGCCGTGATTGGGGATGGCGCGATGAGTGCGGGCATGGCGTATGAAGCCATGAATAATGCCGGGGCGAACAAGGCCAATCTCATCGTGATTTTGAATGATAACGAAATGTCCATCGCGCCCCCCGTCGGGGCGATGTCGCGCTATCTCACGCGGCTGGTGTCCTCGCGCCCCTATATCAATGCGCGCGAGGCGGGCAAAAAGCTGTTTGATCTGCTGCCCACGCCCATGCGCCATGCGGCCAAACGCGCCGAGGAAGGCGTGCGGGTGGCGATTGGCGGCGGCTCGTTCTTTGAGGAGATGGGGTTTTATTATATCGGGCCGGTGGATGGGCATGATCTCAGCCAGCTCCTGCCGATCTTGCGCAACATCCGTGACGGCGATCACGAAGGGCCAATCCTCATTCATGCACGCACGCAAAAGGGCAAGGGCTATCAGCCTGCCGAGGCCTCGCCCTCCAAAATGCACGGAGTCAAAAAATTTGATGTTGTGACGGGTGAGCAAGCCAAGGGCAAGATTGGCGCGCCCAGCTATACGAGTGTATTCGCGCAGCAACTTATTAAGGAGGCCGAGCGCGATGATAAAATTGTCGGCATTACCGCCGCCATGCCCGACGGCACAGGGATGGATAAATTTGGCGCGGCCTATCCCAAGCGTATGTTTGATGTCGGCATTGCCGAACAACATGCGGTGACCTTTGCCGGGGGGCTTGCGGCCGAGGGGTTCAAGCCATTCGTGGCAATTTACTCCACTTTCCTGCAACGCGCCTATGACCAGGTGGTGCATGATATCGCGATCCAGAATTTACCCGTGCGCTTTATGATTGATCGCGCCGGGCTTGTGGGCGCGGACGGGCAAACCCACGCCGGCGCGTTTGATGTGGCGTATCTTGGGTGCTTGCCGAATTTTGTGCTGATGGCCGCAAGTGATGAGGCCGAGCTCTGCCATATGGTTGCCACGGCGGCGGCGCATGATGCGGGGCCCATAGCCTTAAGATATCCGCGCGGTGAAGGCACAGGCGTCGCCCTCCCAAAAGAAGCAACGCCTCTCGAAATCGGCAAGGGTAGAATTGTCTATCAAACAAAAATGCAACCCCGGCGAAAGCCGGAGCCCATAGGATCTAAAAATAAAAATCCAATGGATCCCGTTTTACAGCGGGATTACAAATATGATTTAGCAATTTTAAGCTACGGCACCCGCCTCGAAGAAGCCCTCAAAGCCGCAAAGCAGCTTGAAAAAGACGGCAAAACCGTCACCATCGCCGATGCACGCTTCGCCAAACCTCTGGACGAAGCCCTCATCCGCGACCTCGTCAAAACTCATGATCGCTTAATTACAATCGAAGAAGGCTCCATCGGCGGCTTCGGCAGCTTCGTTCTGGACTTCCTCGCCCGCGCAGATCTCCTCGGTGAATGCCGCGTCAAAACCCTCCACCTCCCCGATATTTTCCAGGATCACGACGATCCGGTGAAGCAATATGAAGAAGCTGGGTTGGTTGCGGAAGATATCCTTCGTCATTGCGAACGCAAGTGAAGCAATCCACTTTGACTCACCAAGACTGCTTCGCCTTCGGCTCGCAATGACAATAGCTGGCGTCATCGCGAGCGACCGTAAGAGAGCGCGGCGATCTATAGATTGCTTCGCTGCGTTCGCAATGACAAAATATCCGCATGAAATCCCCCGCCATCTACATCCTCACCAACAAAAAGAACGGAACACTCTACACAGGCGTGACCTCAAATCTTTCCAAACGCATCTTTGAGCACAAAAACGAAATCACCAAAAGCTTTACAGCCAAATATAATTGCAAAATTCTTGTATATTTCGAACAATTCGAAGACATGGAAAACGCCATACTCCGAGAGAAACAACTTAAAAGCGGCTCACGAAAAAAGAAAATTGCATTGATTGAAAGTATGAACCCGAATTGGAAAGACTTATACGATGATATCCTATGATGGTCACTGCGAGCATAGCGAAGCAGTCTAAAGGAGATTGCTTCGTCAGCCTTCGACTTCCTCGCAATGACGACATTTATTAACTCCGTCATTGCGACCCCGGACCCGATCCGGGGGAAGCAATCTACCATTGACAAAATATGAATTTATTCCTATATTGTCTCTATGCCCTTTGATATCGAAAAACACAACCAAGACCTCGAACACGCCAAACAAAAAGCCCAAAACGACATCACCGCGCTCTACACCGCCCTCGAAGCGCTGATTGAGCG
>CAYGJS010000060.1:0-3405 GCA_964350435.1 uncultured Micavibrio sp. | reverse complement strand
TCAACAGTTGGAGGAGCTATTGTAGGGGGCATTGCGGGCGCAGATGGCGGCGCGGCGGCGGCGGTCGTTGTGCCTGCTGCGGGGATATCGACAGGGTTTTTGATGGCGTGCACCTCGACCAGTGCCATGATGCCGCGATCGATCACAGAGGCTTGGGCTGTTTCAGGGGCTTTTGAGAAGCCTTCGTTCAAGGCGATGATTTCAGCGGGCGTTTCTACGGCGACATCGGCGCGCTCTGCGGTCCAGGTTTTGTTGACCATGAGGTCGCGGAGTTTGGTGATGTTATTGGCGTGTTTGAGAACGTTTTCATCCGTCGGCGGCAATGCGAGGAAGCGGGTGACGCGCATCGCTTTGGCAAAGCCGGGGTTGGAATAGAACATGCCGCAGGTTACAACCACATCGCCGAAGGTGACGACGGCCTGACCTTCCTTGAAGCCGCGCAGTTCTTCGTATTGGGCGCGGGGGCGGGATTGGACGGAGGCTTGCTGGGTGTCGAAGTAAGATCCGAATTCCGTACCTCCGGCCATCTGGAAGCCCGATACTTCCGTCACCATGGCAGAGCCGACGGTTTTTTCGAAGAATTCTTTAGTTTCGGTCGGGTCTTCGAGTTTGCCGAAGATTTTGATGTTACAGTTGGCAGTGATGGAGTTGGCTTCTTCGCGGACGCGTTTTTTCATCGCCGGCAAATCCTGACCCGAGAAGATCAGCGAGAAACCAAGCGAGCGCGCCTGCGCGGCCATCACGGCCATCCCTTCGGCGGTGTAGTATCCGACCTCGTCGAACACGGTCATGAAAGGCGTGCTGGAGTGGGTGGCTTTGTTTTCGATCACGGTGGCAGAGGTTCCTTCGACGGTGGAGCCGAGGGCGGAACCCATCATCCCTTTCATGGTGGCGGCAACGATTTTACCGAGGTTGGCGATTTCGTCACCGGATTTTTCCAGAGCGGGGATCAAAACGATCAGGATTCGGCGGTTTAGAACGACGTCGACCATATCAACATCGGCGGCCTGGGTGTCGAAGATGTAGCCGTAATCATCGCCCAGAGATTGCAGCGAGCGGGTGAACTGCATGGCGAGATATCCATGCTGCTGGCTGGCGGTTTCGGTGTTGTATTGCGGCGTATCGGGGCCGGGGGGTTTGACGTTACCGTCATCGTCATAGGCATCATGGACAAATCCCGGAAGGGTATCGAGGTAACCTTTCAGGCCTTCGCGTAAGTCCATGGGCACGGCTTCGTCGCGGGCGAGGCGGATCACGGCGTTGATGCCGAGGCTGTTTCTTAAGACCCGAACCGAGAGGTCGATGTCTTGATGGTCGCGTTTCCATGTGAGAACGGGCATGATGGCGGAGACGAGCGAGATGGCGCGTTCCGACCACATGGCGTTGTCGCCCGAGCTTTCCGGCATCAAGGACACCAGCATGTTGGTGAGGTATGAGGCCGAACCGGAGGAGAACGGGTTCATGGTGTTGGACGGGGCTTGGCTGTCGGAGTTTCCGGTCATGTAGTTCAGCACCAGCAAGTCATCGTCACGGCCAAAACGGCGAACAAGCGAGGACAGGGACGACCAGAGGTCGGTATCGGCTTTACCATCGACATAAACAAAACCGGAGCCCCAGCTTAGCGCGTTGCTGACCATGGATTTCAGGCCTTCGGTTTTCCCTGCGCCTGTTGTTCCAAGGTAGAGCATGTGCGTGCGGGCATCGGAGTTCGTGAACCAGACTTCTTCCTTTGTTTCTTCGACGTTGCCGAGATAGAGAATTCCTTCGGATTTACCGGGTTTGCCGTCGCGGCCATTATTGGGGTCTTTATAGGGGGAGGCTGCGGGCATTTTGAAGGCCAGAGCGCGGTTTCGGGTGTTGAGCCACCAGAAAAACAGGAGCAGGAAAACCATGACAAGATCACCGAAGGCCAGAATCCAGTCATTCATCAGGATTCCCATGCCGGTCATAAAGAAAATCGATGTAGACCAGGTCGGCGTCATTAATGTATCGCCGATGCGCACCCATAGCGGGCGAACATCGCGAAGCATCGCGCCTGATTTATGTTCGTATTTTCTTTGGTTAATGGCCATGGGCGGTTTTTAGCTTTCCTGGTTTTTTGCGGTTATCTTAGGAAGTCATCCGCCGATACGGGCACGCCCTGTGATTGGCGGGCATCGTTATTTGCGGGGGCTGCGCTGCTGGTTATTGCGGTTGAGGGCGCATTGAGGAGCTGGGGCTGGATGGCGCCGAGCAGAAGCGGGAAGCTTAGCCATAGAGCCAGTAGCACCAAGATGCCGATTCCCCATTTTTTGAAGGCGTTTTTCTTTTTTGGCGCGGTGTATGTTCCGGCGGCGGCAATTTCGCCGCTGCGAATTTGACCATGGGCGTTTTCTAGGGCTTTAGAGGCATCCATAAGCGCGTTTACGGCTTGGTCGCGCGCGGCGAATGAAGCGATTTCCGTGATTTTTCCGCTGAGGGTTTTGAGGGAGAGCGTTGAGGCCTCGCCTTTATCCAGAACTTCGAGCGCGGAGGATTTGGCCTGGTCCAGATCCATTTGCCAGACAACGGGGGTCTGGGCACCGGGCAGCGACAGGATGAGTTTTCCATCTACGACTTTGGCGCTGTTTTCGGTTTTTGCAGTTTTTAACATGGTTTGGTCTTCCTCATTTGGTTTTAAGTAATGTTAGACGGCTTTTTTAATGCCGCGTTTCTTGGAGCCGCTGTAATCGAGCTGGGGGATGGGCCGCGCTTTTTTCGAGGCCATATATTCGGTGATAGTTTGTACGGCGAAATCCACTTTTGGCACCGGGATCGGACGCTGGGTCAGGCGTTCGGCTTTAAAATGTGCCATTGCGCCGATGGCTTCGAGGTGGTAGCTCTGGCGGCCAAGGTTATTGAGCGGGTACCAGAGCGTGCGGTCATGGCCGCGCAGCCAGACGAGGCTGGAGGAGGCGAGAACGCCGCCTTCTTCGCGCGCGGTCGTCAGGCCGCGGAGCAGGGCGGTGGTTTCAAAGGCGTGGCGGTTGCATTTCGCCAATGTTTCGCCGGAGAGATCTTTGTTTTTGAGAACTTTGCGGGCATCGCCGAGAAGTTTTCTGTCTCGGCGTAATTGCAGACCGCCTTTATGTGTCCAGCATTTTGCGATGCGGCTCAGCATCTCGTCGCCTTGGGCGCGTTTGCGTGCGGCTTTCAGGCAGAAGGCGGCGAGCAGGATTTGTTTATAGGGGGCGAGAGCCATCGGCCCTTTCCAGCGGCCACCGAGCTGGCGGGTGAAGGCTTTGGCGGCGTCGCCTTGGTCAACTTTGCCGTCGGGCGCGGAGATATTGAAATAGGCGAGCCATTCCTCCGGCCCTAAAGCCTCGGCGAAGCTGGGGAGCTCTGCGGGTACGGGCGAGCCGGGGGGGCGCGGGGGTTGTTGAGAGG
>CAYGJS010000059.1:0-3754 GCA_964350435.1 uncultured Micavibrio sp. | reverse complement strand
AACAAATTAAACAATGGGTTAAACATTATATGGGCTAGTTATCTGGTACAGCCCCTAATTTTATTCAGAAAAGAGCGCGCCTTGACGCAGATACGGATCGGGTTTTTGTTGGGCAATCCGGACAAAAACGATACTGCGCATATCCGCCAGGGGTTCAACAAAGGGCGTGCCCTGTTTGTCATGCTTTAAGATCCCTACGGGAAGGCCGGGCGGAAACACACCGCCATTACCGGAAGTAATGATGCGGGCTCCTTCTGCGGTTTTGCTTTCCGCAGGGACGTGCACAAGCTTGGCTTTGCTGTTGTTGTCGCCCGTCAAAATCGCATGCTGGTTTGTGTTTTCGATGATCACTGGAACACGGGAATTTATATCGGTAATCAAAAGCACCCGGGAGGCTTTTTCACCGACCTCAATAATCCGGCCAATCATACCCTGGCCAGACATCACAGCCAGGTCTTTTTGGATACCATCTATTGAACCGGAGGCGACCAGAAGGGTATTGGCAAAAGCGTTGCTGGAATCAGACAGTGTACGGGCGGTGATGAAGGTGGTGACGGGATCGTCCTTGACGTTCAGCAATTCACGGAAGGATTTGTTTTCCGCCTGAAGGAGCAGTGCGGTTTGATACCATTCACGAAGGCGCTTATTTTCGGCATGCAGCCGCTGGTTTTCCGATTGCATCTCAGCAAGGCCAGACACATCGCGGACGAAAAGGCTGGCGTTTTGCATCGGCAGGCTTATGGTTTTGAGCACAGGGGCAAATACATCCGCAGTTGCGGCGCGCAGCGAAGCGGTGACATCGGGGCGAAAAGCACTAAAGACCATTAGCCCCAAAGCAGCAAACACAAGCAGCAGAGAAAACCCTGCACTGCCGCCCAATGCGAGGGGTAGCATCTGGGTGATGGATTTAGAAGCTGAAATTTTAGAACGGCGTTTCACAAGAACACTTTTTCCAAAAAAGGTTACTTTCCATGCTAGGCACAGAGAGAAAAACAAATCAATGTCTTCTTTGTTATTTTACGCAGAAAACTGTTTAAAAACAATTACGAAGCGTGAAATTTTAAGGTGTTTTTTGGCAGAATTTAGTATGAGCCGATCAACACATTCCGCAAGATTTTTGATTGCTCCAGCGCGTGACCCGTTCCCAATGCCACACAGGATAGAGGGTCATCGGCGATGGTGACCGCCAATCCGGTTGCATGGCGGAGGACGAAATCCAAATTGGTGAGAAGTGACCCGCCGCCGGTCATGACGATGCCCTTATCAACGATATCAGCGGCGAGTTCCGGCGCGGTGTTCTCAAGAGCGACTTTTACGCCTTCAACAATTTGCCCGACAGGTTCGGCGAGTGCTTCGGACATTTGACGCTCGGTCACGACGATTTCTTTCGGTACACCGTTCATGAGATCACGGCCACGAATTTGCATGGTGCGGCCTTCGCCGTCCGCTGGCGGGCATGCGGAGCCGATTTCTTTTTTTATCCGCTCTGCTGTGCTTTCGCCGATAAGCAAATTATGAACGCGGCGGATATAGGCGATGATGGCTTCATCCATTTTATCACCGCCGACACGCACAGATTTTGCATAGACGATGCCGCCGAGCGATATGACCGCGACCTCAGTGGTTCCGCCGCCGATATCCACAACCATGGAGCCTGAAGGCTCGGTCACGGGAAGACCGGCCCCGATGGCCGCGGCCATAGGCTCCTCGATCAACTCAACGCGTCGGGCGCCCGCGCTTTCGGCTGATTCAATAATCGCGCGCTGCTCTACAGCTGTGGAGCCAGAAGGTACACAAATGACCATTTTTGGCGAGACGAAGGAGCGGCGCTTATGCACTTTGCGGATGAAATATTTAATCATGGCTTCGGTCACTTCGAAGTCGGCGATCACCCCGTCACGAAGCGGGCGGGTGGCGGAAATGCTGCCCGGGGTGCGGCCCAGCATTTGCTTGGCCTCATTCCCGACGGCCAGAACATGTTTCTTACCGTAATTCATTTCGATGGCGACAACCGAAGGCTCGTTCAGCACAATGCCTTGATCCTTGACGTAGACCAGCGTATTGGCTGTGCCCAAATCAATAGCCATATCTGCAGACATAAACCCAAAAAGTCCTGAAAACATCCGTATTTTGCTCTTTTTCTAAGAATGATGAGCGTTTATAGCAGATAGAATTTCGAAATGCATTGAGAAAATCGCGAAAAAACAGCGGATTGGGGATGAATTTAAAAGAAAGTTTTGCGCGATCGAAAACGCACAAAATAGTTCAGATTAGCCCTGGCGGCACTTCATGCGCGGGTTTTTCTTATTGATCACATATACGCGGCCTTTACGACGGATAACGCGATTGTTGCGATCTCTTGTTTTTAATGTTTTCAATGAATTTGTAACTTTCATTGGTCTCTTCCTTTTTTCTTTGTGGGCGGACAATAGCCGCATGTATTAAGCCTTGTCAAGCACTTCTTTTGCGTTGATTTTAAGAGGTGCTCGCCCCAAAATAGGTTTTATGAACAATTCCGAACATAAAAAATCCTTTAAAGCAGGTGAAATAATTATGCGTCAGGGTGAAGCTGGCGCGAGTGCCTATATCATCGAGAGCGGGCGGGTTGAGATTTTTATCGAAAAAGGCAATGGGGAAACGCAGTATCTAGGCTCTCGCGGGGCGGGGACAATGATCGGCGAAATGGCGATCTTAGACGATGCGCCGCGCACAGCTACGGTGCGCGCGCTTGAGGATTGCGAACTTCTGGAAATCACCAAGGATGATTTTGCGGCGCGGCTCAGGAATGCTGATCCTGTGCTGAATATGACTACGCAGGTGATTTTGACCCGGTATCGGGATATGCTGAAACGCTCCTCGATTATTGGGGATCCTCCGCGGCGCAATGAAGCTGAAGACATTGAGCTGTCATACGTGCAAGATTCGAACGCGGTTGAGACCATTAAAATGGTGAATGACTTTGAAAAGGCACTCGGCACACCAGAAATATCATTGCATTATCAGCCGATTATTGACCTTGCTTCAAAGAAAGTTAAAGGATTTGAGGCTTTGATGCGGTGGCAACACCCTAAGCATGGCTATGTTTCGCCCGGCGTTTTTATTCCCGTAATTGAGGAAAGCGGCCTGATCATCAAAGCATCGAGCTGGGCACTCAAAGAATCGCTGCAAGCGTTGAAGCGGATACAGGGGCGCGCGCCGTTTAAAGACGAGCTTTTTATGAGTATCAACTTTTCAAGCCGTGATTTTGCCGCGGATAATTTTGTGGAACGTGTTTGTGATGCGGTTGCTGCCAGTGACGTTCATGCGCGGCAAGTGCATTTGGAGATTACAGAGCGTCTTTTAATGGGGCAGCCGGAAAATGCCAAGGAAACTTTGAGCATGTGCCGGAAGGCGGGGATGGGGATTTCGATTGATGACTTTGGAACGGGCTATAGTTCTTTGAGTTATTTACATTATTTTCCGATCAATACACTTAAAATTGACCGCAGTTTTGTTAAGGACATGGCGAGCGATGAGAGCGCGCTTGAACTCATCCGTTCGATCATCGGGCTTGGGAAGAATCTCAAGATGGAGATCATTGCGGAAGGGATTGAAGATGCACGCGAGGCCCAGATGCTGGCGGAGATGGGATGCGAAATGGCGCAAGGGTATTATTTTGCGAAGCCTGTTAGCGAACTTGATGTCACAAAGTTGATTTGTGAAAAACAGCTTTTCGAATTTTAACTTCTGGCGTCATCCCGAACACTCCCCCTGT
>CAYGJS010000058.1:0-4477 GCA_964350435.1 uncultured Micavibrio sp. | reverse complement strand
CCGCCAACCCCCGCCCCCATCGGCAGATTTTTGACCAGAGTCACTTTAAAGTTTGGTGCTTGCTGAACCTCCCGCGCCATCTCCCAGACCGCCTTGACCACAAGGTTGGATGAACCGGGCCCTGCGTCTTTTTCCTTGGCGGAAAAAGCCTGCGCAAATGGCCCCTCGATATCGAATTCAAAATGTGATGACGGCGCGACCCGAACCTCGTCCCCGATATCGGCGAATGCAATGAGCGAGTCCAGCTCGTGATAGCCGTTGTCCCTGCGCCCCGTCACGTGCAGATAAAGGTTGATCTTCGCGGGTGCAAAAACGGTGATCGGCTTGAGAGATGTCTTATGATTCAAGAGGCAAAACCCGTGTTAATAATCAAGAAACTAAATCCGGTTATCTTTAATTTCGCTATGCGCTTCCTGCAGGGAAGGCGACGAAGCGGCAGGCACAAGGTCCAATCCGTTAACAAGCTTTTCGTCTATCCTCGCCGAAAGCTCTGCCTCTTCTGCATGATTTTTGGCCCTGCTCCACTGGAAGCGCGCTTCCAATTTGCGGCCCACCTGCCAATACGCATCGCCAAGATGATCGTTAATCACAGGATCATAGGGCAGCAACTCAACGGCCTGCTCCAAAAACGGCACGGCTTCCTCAAAACGGTTCATGCGAAAAAGCACCCAGCCGAGGGAATCAGTAATATAGCCATCATCAGGTTTCAAACTGACCGCCTTGCGGATCATCTTTTGCGCATCTTCGAGGTTCTCGCCCTTATCCGCCCATGCATAGCCCAGATAATTCAGAACATACGGATTATCGGGTTGAAACGCCAATGCCGCCTTAAGGTCCGCCTCGGCTTTGTTCCAGTTTCCATCCTGCTCATAGGCCATGCCGCGCAAGTAAAGCAGGTGCCAGTAATCCGCCGGCACGCCATCGGTAAATTCCTCTGCCGCGCGGTTATAGGCGGCAATCGCCGCTTTAAAATTCTCGCTGCGGCGATGAATATCCCCGATTTGAATCCGCGCATCCAGATCGCCATGGGCATCCACAAGCTGCTGCAGTTCCGTGAGTGCCTCTGCGCTGCGCCCTTCTTCTTCAAGCAGATCGGCGGCATCCCGTTTGGCCTGAAGAAAGTTTTTATCCTCCGGCTTGATGGATTGATAAAACCCGATTGCATCCTCATAGCGTTCGTTTCGTGCGGAAATCTGCGCGAGCGTCATTGTGATGTCGCTATCCTCGGGGTTGAGATAATAGGCCATCTGCGCAAAAATACGCGCACTCTCGTCGCTATAATCACGTGTCAAAATTCTCGCCATATCAAACAAAGCCTGCGCCACGCCTTTTTCCGGGCTTTCAATGCGGTCAAACAGGGCTTCGGTTTCACCGCGCTCCAGCTTGGCAATTTTTTCTGCGATCACCGTGTCATCAGGCGCCAGAACCTGAATTTTTTTCAGCAGCTCCAGCGCTTCCTCCGGTTTTTTAATATGGGCATAGATATCGGCAATCCGTTGAATGTCATCGCTCGTCAGATTTACAGCTTGCAGGGATTGTTGCAGAAGATTTTCAATCTGCGAATGTTCGTTCATAAAATCAGAAATCAAAATCGCATGAAAAATATGCACCGTATTCTGGTCGAGACGGGCGGTATCATAAGCCCCCAGCGCCGCGCTCGACCAACTATAAAGCAGCGGCATAATAAATTGTGACAAGCCATCCTCGGGCATCTTGCTGATATGCTCCGCCGCCTTTTCATAGTCTTTTGCTTTAAACGCTTCGACGGATAAAAACAGCTCAGCCAGTGCGCCGGGATTGGATTCCTGCGCCTCCAGCGTATGGGCATGCTCAAACGCCCGCTGCGCGTCGCCCGCGCCCATCGCCAGAACCATAGAGCGTTTTAAAAGATTTTCCGAACCGCCGGTTTTGTCTATAACTTTATCTATATGTTTGCTGGCCGTTTCCCAATCATGATGACGCTGCGCGAAGCGGCCGGCCAGATAATTCCCCGAAACGGTGTCATAACGGAAAACTCTTTCCTGAATTTGCGCCAGTGTCAGAAAATCTGGCGGCGTGGTGGTGTCCTCGGCCTCAAGAGACGAAGCGGGGGGCAGAGCCGTAGAGCCTTTCCAAAGCACATATTGCGTAATGCCCCCAGCCGTCAGGAACCCAATCCCGCTGAGGAGTGCAACAGTAACGATTGGTTTTTTCATGCTCAAAAGGCCTTCTTACATATTCGGGTAATTCGGGCCATCACCGCCCTGCGGCGTCACCCAGTTAATATTCTGTGACCGGTCTTTTATATCACAGGTTTTACAATGCACACAGTTTTGTGCATTGATTTGAAACTTCGGATTGCCGCCCGCATCCACGATATATTCATAAACCCCTGCCGGACAAAAACGCTGTGACGGGCCCGCATATTCCGTATATTCCTCGCCGGTAGGAAGAGACGGATCAATCAGCTGCAAATGCACGGGCTGTTCTTCGGCATGATTGGTATTTGAAAACGACACGCTGGTCAGGCGGTCAAATGTCAAAACCCCGTCGGGCTTCGGGTATTCAATCTTCTCGCACTCACTGGCCTTTTTAAGCTGCGCGTAATCCGCATGGTTTTTCAAAGTCCACGGCGAAAGCCCCATCGTCAGCGTTTCATAAGCCGCATTAAACAGCCCGAACCAAAGCCCCCTATGGAATCCCGGGCGGATATTGCGAACCTTCTTAAGCTCGCTCCACACCCAGCTTTTTTCCATGTCTTTCTGATAACGCGTGCACTCGCGCCCCCAATTCGCGGCCTCGTCCGCTTCCTTGCGCGAGAACATTGCAATGATGCTCTCCGCCGCCACCATGCCCGATTTCATCGCCGTATGATTGCCCTTGATTTTCGGCGTGTTCAGGAAGCCCGCCGTATCACCAATCAACACCCCGCCCGGAAATGTCAGCTTCGGGATGGACTGAAACCCGCCCTCAACAAGTGCCCGCGCGCCATACGCAATCCGCCGTCCGCCCGCAAAAAGATCACGGATCGCGGGATGGGTTTTAAACCGCTGCATTTCTTCATACGGCGACAAATACGGGTTCTGGTAATCCAGCCCGACAACATAGCCGACAGAAACAAGGTTATCCTCCAGATGATAAAGCCATGACCCGCCATAGGTCGCATGATCCATCGGCCACCCGATCGTATGAATAATCAGCCCCGCATCATGTTTCGCAGGGTCGATCTCCCAAAGCTCCTTAATCCCCAGACCGTAAGTCTGCGGATCGCTATTGTCTCGCAAATTATATTTCGCAATCAATGTTTTGGTCAGCGACCCATGACACCCTTCGGCAAAGACCACCTGACGGGCGTGCAGCTCCATCCCCGGCTCAAACGCGTCCGTCCTTTCCCCATGCTTATCCAGCCCCATATCGCCCGTTGCCACGCCGATGACGCGCTCACCTTGATACAGCACTTCGGCGGCGGCAAAACCGGCAAAAATTTCAACCCCCAGCCCCTCGGCTTGCTCCGCCAGCCAGCGCGCAAGATTGCCGAGCGAGATAATATAATTACCCTGATTATGCATCTGCGGCGGGGTCGGGAAGGGGAAGGCTTTATTCTTGGTCAGAAACAAAAACTTGTCTTTTTTCGCAGGCGTATTCAAGGGCGCGCCAAGCTCCTGCCAATTCGGGATCAGCTCGTTGAGCGCCCGCGGTTCAAACACCGCGCCGGAAAGCAAATGCGCCCCGATCTCCGAGCCTTTTTCCAAAACGCACACATTCAGCGCCGCATCAAGCTGCTTAAGCCTTATCGCACAAGCCAGCCCCGCAGGGCCGCCTCCGACAATAACAACGTCATATTCCATATTTTCGCGATCAGATCGTATTGAATCGGGCATAAAGTGCTTTTACCTCTTTAGAATGTTCATCTTATATTTTACCCTAAACTCGGTATCATAAACATAGGCTTTTTAAGCAAAAATCCAATGAATCACGCCGCCGCCAAAGCCGCCCTGCAATTTTACCTTGATAATGGGGTGGATGTGGCTGTGGTCGATGAGGCCGTGAATAGGCTAACCGGGGCGGCTGAGGTTGATATCAGCCATATTTTGCCTGAAGCTTCAAACACTACTCCCTCCACCGCCGCCGCCGCGCAAATCTCGATCATGGGAAAATCCGACGCCCGCATCGAAGCCGCAAAACGGGCAAAAGCCGCAAATTCACTAGAAGAACTGCGCAGCGCAATCGCCGCATTTGAGGGGCTTACGATCAAGAAAACCGCGACCAATCTGGTGTTTGCAGACGGCAATCCAAAATCCAAAATCATGCTGATCGGCGAAGCCCCCGCCGCCGCCGAAGACCGTCAGGGAAAACCCTTTATCGGCGTAAGCGGGGAGCTTCTTGATAAAATTCTCGCCTCAATCGGCTTGGCCCGTCATGCGGAAGATATCGAAAAAGCCGTGTATCTCACCAATCTCATGAATTGGCGCCCCCCCGGCAATCGCACCCCCAGCCC
>CAYGJS010000057.1:0-4799 GCA_964350435.1 uncultured Micavibrio sp. | reverse complement strand
GTTCTGGGGCTGGTTCTTGTTTTGGGGCTGGGGCCGCAACCTCGGCCAAAACTTTTGCTTCGGCGACGACAGGCGTATCCTGATTATAAAGAATAACCTCTTTGCCTTGCGTGACGATTTTTTCTTCGATAACCGTCTCTTTCAACCTGGTTGTTTCGGTGTAGGGAATCGATTGCACAACCGGCGCGCTGTCAGATGTAATCTCAACAACGGCCATCGGCTTGCTGGATTCAATTTCCCGCGCGGCACGGGCTTCAAGGGCTTTGGCCTCATTTGTCATGAAATCCTGATCCGCAGGCTTGTCTTTTATATCAGAAAGTCTGGCCACCAACGGTTTTGCGTTATCAGGCAGAGCGGCCTTCGCCTCAACAATTTCAGGCTCTGCGGTCTTTGCCTTTATGCCGCCGCCAGCCATGCAGCGTTCAAAATCACCGGCTGCATTTGAAAATCCGGTCAGGTAAAACCGGAAATTATTTGATTCTACATTCATATCGATAATCGCCGCGGAGCGCATCGCCTTATAAAGCTTGCGGCTTTCCTTGAAGTTCAAGCTGAGCGTGGATGTGTTTACCGCCATCCCCTCATAACGCGCATTCGAAACGCCGGGAACGTCCAGTTTTGCGGCATATGTTTTTCCCTGTTCGAAAATATCCTGTTGGAAATTAACCTGTAACGCGTCCACCCAGGCTTCCGCGCCGCTCAAAGACATCGTAAAACCGTTATTAAACGTAGTGGAAAGAACGCATCCCACATTATCCTTTTTCAAATCCCAGCCATTGGCGGGATAAAATTGCAATGCGGGGGCAACGGCCTGTGCGTATGATCCGTGCGATGTGACAAGCGCAACGCCTGTTAGGGCAACCAGCAGTGCAGAATGCAGAGGTTTGCGCGACATAATGAAAAATCCTGATGAAAAAAGTGAATCGATATACCTGAAATAATTCTAACATCCGATATTGTATGGCACAATAGCTCTGTGATGATGCGTATCAGCTTGGCTTTGTATCCGCCTTGCGCTAACCTTAGAGATAACAAAAACGAATAAGGAGCGCCCCATGTCACTCGAAGACCTCACGGCAAAAATCAAACAAAAAATGGCTATGGCGGCGGGCTTAAACGCCCGGGTCAAATTTGATTTCGGCGATGATGGTTTAATTTATGTTGACACCACACAAAACCCGCCCGAAATTTCGAACGAAGATAAGGACGCCGACACCACCCTGATTTGTTCACAGGAAACCTTCAAAGGCATTCTGGCGGGCAGCCAAGACCCGAATATCGCTTTCATGATGGGCAAACTCAAAGTTAAAGGCTCTATGGGTATCGCCATGAAGCTGAATGCGATTCTTGAAGATTAGCAGGGGTGCGTGTCTACAAAAAACGTCCTCGAAGCTCTTCAAGGGCGGTTTTGTATCTTTAGAATAAATTCTAGAATTTATAATTTAATCCCAGTGCGAAAATACCTGCATATCCGTTTTGAGAATCCGCTTTAACACTGGTTGCGACAACATTGCTGAAAGCATTATTTCGGGTCACATTAATTTTTTCTTCTGCGACATCTATATAGGTCGCTGCCATGTCGATTGATAACGACTCGCTCAAAGCATATGTTGCGCCCAAAGAAACCCAAATACGGTCACCGTCGGGCGTTCTTGTTGTGCGGAACTCATCTGTTGTCGGCGTATTATCGTATTGAACACCGGTTCTTAAAGTCCAGGCATCGCTCGCTTTGTATTCGGCGCCTACGGCATAGGAGAGAGTATTTTCAAAACCCTGTTGTATTGATGAAATCACATCACCTTCATTGCGCGTGACGCCCAATACAACGACATCCTCTTCAGTTACTGCGGTAATGTCCCTAAATTTATTCCATCCAAAATGGGTGACCTGCCCTTGGACTGTCCATTTATCGTTAAGCTCCTGCGCTAGGCCCAAAGTGGTGATGTCCGGTAAATCGAGATTGGCATGACCTTTTGCAAAGAAATCGGCATTGCCGGTGCCTTCGGCACCCAGAGACCCTTCAACATTGTGACTGATTGCAGACCTGTAGCTCAGGCCAATTGTCGTTTGCTCCCAGGGCTTATATGTCATCCCCAGAGTATAGCCGACAGTCCAGTCATCGCCCTGAAGCGTACTGATCCCTTCAAGGGCACCGCCATTGACCGCCGATGTCAGCTCAGCTTCGGCATACTGGATATTGATTCCGCCACCAATCGAGACTTTATCATTCACTTTCATAGCGATTGTCGGTTGAATGTCAATATTCGTAAGATTGGATTTAATTGAGTCATAACGGCCAAACCAATCTCTGTCATATTCATTGCCCAGACCGAAAGGCGCGGTAATGCCCAGGCCGACCCAGTACTGATCATTGATTTGATGGGAGAAAAAGCCGTTCGGAACCGGCGAAGGCTCATAAGGGTTGCCGCCATCGCCGCCGTCAATAGGCTGACTGCCGAATACGGCAAGGCTTGTTGATCCTGTGTTTTTAAGCTCGGCGTGAGGAACGATGACGTGAGCGGCGGCTTGCGCCTGCGTGCCCTCAACGCGGGTCAGACCTGCTGGATTAAAGTAAATCGTGCTTGAATCATTGATCGTTGTCGTCGATCCGGAAAACGCGGATCCCAATCCTGATACCGATTGTTCCTGAATATAAAACCCTGCAGCCTCTGCCTGTGTAGATACCAATGCTGAACCGCATAAAGCGGCAATAATAACCGGTAGTGAGTATGTCAACTTCATATTTCTCTCCCAAGATTTATTTTATGCTGGCTTGAAAGACATTCAAACCGAGTAGAGTTAATTGGATAAAATAATACAGTTAAGCAAAGGTTAAAAACAGGGGAAATCTATTGTGCAGTGCATTCAATGCACAGGAAGTGTGATATATTTACAACGAACTGATTTTTGCAACCATGTCTTTATAGATAAAATCGGCCGTATCATCCATCCTATAAAGTCCCATCAGCTGGTCTTCCGGCCCCATAAAATAGAGAAATGAGGAATGGTCCATCGTGTAATCGGACAGATCTTCATTTTCGACCTTTGTTGCGAAGACACGATAGGCCTTGGCGATAAAATCAATCTGCGGCTGCGTGCCCGTTAAGCCGACCAGACGCGGGTGGAACAGCTTCACATACGCATTCATTGCCTGCACATCATCGCGTGCAGGGTCAATCGTGATGAATAATGGCTGCAAACGCTCTGCCTGCTCCGGCGTATCTTTTTCAAAGGCTTTCATCACTTGCGAAATTTTTTGCAGCTCGGTCGGGCAAATTGCGGGGCAATAGGTGAAGCCGAAATAAATCAGCTTATATTTCCCCGCATAGCTATCCTGAGTAACGGCTTCGCCCAAATGATTGGTTAAATTAAACGGTCCGCCCAGCTCTAGCCCCGCAATATCGGCCGCCCCGCTCACGCCCTTTTGCAGTACGCGCGCTTTTTGTATTGAAACCTGATACGCGCCCACGCCCACGCCGATCACTAAGGCGATCAAGGAAAATATAAGCGTGCGTAAAAGACGTTTTTTAATCTCGGGGTTCATACCCTTTTAACTAACGCATGGATGCGCATTAAGCAAGGCCTGAAGTTCGGCTTTTATTTCATCCCTATCGGGCAAAGGGAGCGGCTGAAAACGCGCTGGGATAGATCCTTTGGGATAAGAAAACCCAAGTTCTTGAACAAAATCCTCTTCATTTACCTCACGAAACTTTGTATCCGAAAGGCCGCGCAGCACCATGGGGATGATATGCGGATGCGCCCCGGGTGGAGTTAGGTTTTCAGGCGTGAAACCATCGCGCGCGGCTGTCGGGAAAAGAGTCAAGATGCGGTCATGCGGACCCAAATGCTCTGCCAGCCTTGCCGGCAGAGCGTTTGCAAAATCAAGGCTCCGTCGTTTATCGCCTAAATGGCTTAAGCCGGTTTGGGTCACGACGATGCCATGCCCTTTGGCGGCCTCGGCAATGCGCCGTGCCAGCACTTCATTGCGGACGTCAATCCCCCGAATATCTCTTTCAGGTGTACTGGAAGTGCAGGGTAATTTATCTTGAGCCATATTAATACCATACATCTCTTTAGCAACCGATGCGGCCATTGGGTCTCGGGGATCAAGGTAATAAGAAGAATCAATGCAGATATTTGCCGCATCCGCCAATGCGATTTTCATTTTGCCATCCAGAGCCGCCGCCCATAGACGGCTTCTGGCGGCGGGTGATGAGTGCCGGTTATCCGCCAACACAGCGCAGGCGAATATGTGCCCCCTGGGGTCATGTTTATGCAGAGCATATCTTTGTGCCTTTGAAACACGCAGTTTATAGTGCTGAGCAGCTCGTCTGGCCAATTGATTAAAGGCAGTCTCCAATGCTAAAGCGGTTTTATAGCGCGGATCGGCGCATTCATTAAATTTCGCGGCCAAAGTGTCCATCATCCCAGCCTGCGCCAAAATATGGGCGGGCGTAAAGTGAGTCTCCCCCATCACGACATAGAGCGTCCCCTCGGGATGCATCGCCTCGCGCATCCCCACCGCAATACGCCCGAGCACCTGATCCGCCGCCCACATATTCACCGGATCTTCAAGCGTGAAATCCAGCCCATTACCGTGAAAATCCTCCGGCGAGCGCACAATCCCGGCCGGCAAAGCGCTTGCAATGCCCGCGGCAAAACTCCGCACATCCAGCTCGTGTGAAGCGACGCCTCCGCTCATAACTAATTTTCGATTCAGAAAAAACATCGCAGCAATCTACACAGAACCTATCCCACTAAATTCATTTAACGGATTCACAAGCGGTTAAAAATCAGTC
>CAYGJS010000056.1:0-4843 GCA_964350435.1 uncultured Micavibrio sp. | reverse complement strand
CCGGCGATTGAAAAGCCGGAAGTGGTTGATCCTTTTTCTCAGGATATTCCTGATAAATATATTTCAGAAGCCGCAGAAGTTCAAAAAACCTGCGAGAAAGGGTTTGTCAAATCACAATATTTTGATTGTGAGTGTCGGGCACTTAAATATCTGGAGGAACGAGTCAAACAAGGTGAATTTGCAGAGCCTTCATTGATTATAATGAATATACAAGACGAATGCCGCGATTCCACCGAGGCGGCCGGGCAGGAATATTTAAGCTGCTTTAAGCAATACATCAATCTGGTGCCGGATAACAAAGACCCGGAAGAGTTTTGCCAATGTTTTGCGAACACCTATAGCGATCTTATTGACCGGTTTAAGCCGAATGTTCGTGCCAAAACGATGGTTCAATTTCGCACGCGGGCTTTGCTGACCTGTATTGATCCCATTTCGGCGCAAGAACGGTATGGGCGTTATTTGCCGCCGAAAAAGCCTTGACGCAGCATCTCTAAATCGTTTTTGAGCCGTGGATAGCGGCAGACAGATATCCCGAGGCCAGTGGCAATATATTTGCGATAAAGAATGCGGCGGATTTGCGTTTGTCTTTGGCGAAGTCATCATCGCGGTCTGCTAAGGCTTGGGTGCTGCGCTCCAGCATCGCTGCTCCTGCGATAATGCCGAAGGCTTTGAGATAGGGGGTGGCCATGGCTTCGACCAGATCAAGATTTTTGTCTAGACCCGCAGTGACAAGCACATCGGTTGCGTCCTCCAGAGCCTTGAACTCTTTAAGATCGGCGTAGCTTTTAAGTTCGGCGATGAAGGATTTTGTGCCTATGCCGCCATCACGCAAGGTTTTTCGGAATGCAAGATCGAGCGCCTGAATGCCGTTTGTGCCTTCGTAGATCGGAAGGATGCGGGCATCGCGATAATATTGCGCCGCGCCGCTTTCTTCGATAAAGCCCATACCGCCCCAGATTTGAACGCCCAGTGATGTTACTTCGAGCGCCATATCGGTACACCAGGATTTGACAATAGGCGTGAGGATTTCAACCTTTAATTTATCACCTTTGTCGAGAGCAAGAGCCGCCTCAAAGGTCAGCGCCCTGCCCGCTTCGATCTGTGATTTCATACTCAGCAGCATGCGCTTTACGTCCGTATGTTGATCGATGCTGACGCGCTCACCGCTTTCATAGCTTTTGCCTTGCAAGCGATCGGCGGCATAGGATTTGGCGTGTTGATAGGCGCGTTCTGCGATGGCTACGCCCTGAAGGCCGACGGAAAGGCGGGCGTTGTTCATCATTGTGAACATATATTTCAGGCCTTCGTTTTCCTTGCCGACCAGATAGCCGATTGCGCCGTCAAATTCCATGGTGCAGGTGGGGGAGCCATGGATACCGAGTTTGTGCTCCAGCCCTATACATTTCACATCGTTGCGCGCGCCATCATCGAGGTATTTCGGGACGATGAACAGCGAGATGCCCTTAACGTCATCAGGCGCACCGTCGATGCGGGCGAGGACAAGGTGGATGATGTTTTCCGCCAGATCGTGTTCGCCGTAGGTTATGTATATTTTTTGGCCCGATATTTTAAAGGCCTTGCCGTGTTTGGAGGCTTTGGTGCGGACCAGACCCAGATCAGAGCCGGCTTGCGGTTCGGTCAGGTTCATGGTGCCTGTCCATGTACCTTCGATCAATTTTGGAAGGTATTGTGCCTTTTGTTCGTCCGAGCCATGATGATTTATGGCTTCGACTGCGCCCTGATTGAGGAGCGGACAGAGGCCAAAGGACATATTTGCCCCTTGCCACATTTCCTGAATCGGGAAGGCCAGAGCGTAGGGCATGCCTTGACCGCCGAATTCGGGATCAAAGGGCACGGCGTTCCAGCCGCCATCGCGGTAGGCATTATAAGCGTCAATCCAGCCCGGGGTGGTTGTGACTTCGTGTGTGTCTACGTTTAGTGTTGCGCCGTTTTGGTCGCCTGCGGCGTTGAGCGGGGCGAGAATTTCGGTGGCCAATTTTGCCGCCTCGCCCAGAACCGCTTCGCAGGTGTCGCGGTCGAATTCATCACTTTCGAATCCCAAAACATCGTGGAGAAGGAAGTGCATGTCTTCGAGGGGGGGATGATAATCGCTCATTTTAGTCCTTTTTGGTCATTTGGCATGAGGTTTGCAATTTCCTATGTCAGGAACATTGATTATAGAGATTATCATATCATGCAGAGCTTAACAAAAGGCATTCAAAACAATCCTCTAGCGCAAATTTCTGCGAGAGCACCGGCGCATGTGTTGAGCGCGATAGAAGGCGCATCAGCCAAGACCGGTGTAAACTTTGCCTATATGGTGCAGCAAGCCAGCGCAGAGAGCAGTTTTAACCCCGATGCCAAGGCGAAAACGTCCAGCGCGACGGGGCTTTATCAGTTTATCAAATCCACATGGATGGATATGATTAACCGGCATGGTGATAAATACGGCGTTGATACGGATGGCATGAGCCGGAATGAAATTCTGGAGCTTCGCAAAGACCCGAAAATTTCGTCTTCCATGGCGGCCGAGTTTGCTTCGGAAAACGAGCAGTTCCTTGAGGCACATTGGGCAAAAGGTGAAAAAGAGATTGGCCCGACAGAATTGTATTTCGCGCATTTTATGGGTGCGGGCGGGGCATCGGCCTTCCTGAAAGCCCGCGATAGCAATCCTTTGCGTGCGGCAGCCGATTTGTTTCCGCAAGCGGCGAGAAGCAATAAGGGCGTTTTTTATGACAAAAATACAGGCCGCGCGAAATCTATTGAAGAGGTTTATGCGTTTTTTGATAAAAAGTTTCAGGTCAAAGAAGCGCCGATAGAGACGCCAAAGCCCTATATTATGGTGGCAGAACATAACGCGGATGCCGTGCAGATTGCAGATAACGACGCCATGCGGAGCCGGGTTTATACATCGATGTATACGGCGCAGAAAAATCTGGAGCGCAATATGCATGACAGAAGTCTGGAGCTTTTGGCCTATGCGCCGCCGCGCTATAATGCTTTGCTGCAGAACCCCATGGAGCTCATGCTTTTGACCCAGCTTGATCTTCCTACGGGACAAACGCGCAGCTAGGCATTGCTTTCCCTTTTCAAACCTTTTAGATAACACGTCATGGCAACCATCCATGTTTTGAACAAGCGTGTAGAGCTTTTGCAACCCGCAGACGGGTTTCCCACCACGATTGATGCGGTGCTGCTGGCGGCTGCTTGCCCGGCCAAAGAGGGCGAGAGCATTCTGGATTTGGGCTGCGGGGTTGGGAGCGCATCGTTTTGCGCGCTGAGCCGTGTTGTGGGCACGAGCCTTACGGGGATTGATATTCAACCCGAAGTCATCGAGATCGCGCAGAAAAATGCGCTGCTGAACAGGATGAAAGAGCGCACGCATTTTAAGTGCATTGATATTCGGGATTTTGAGGCTCTCTCGTTTCACCATGTGATTTGCAATCCCCCTTATCTGGAGGCGGGTGACCACACGCCTTCGCCCTCGCCTGCTTTGGCAAGCGCGATCGGGTTTGGCGAGGATGATATGGATTTAAAGGACTGGGTGGATTGCGCGTTTCGCTGCATTACCGGCCAAGGTTCCATGACCATGATTCATCGCGCAGATATGGTGGATGAGATCATTCTTGCGATGGGCAAGCGTTTTGGCGCGATCGAGATCATTCCGCTCTGGCCGAAAGCGGGGCGCGAAGCCAAGCGCGTTATTGTGCGGGCGTGCAAGCACCGCAGAAGCCCTGCGCGGATTTCGGCGGGGCTGATTTTGCACAATGAGGGTGGCGGTTATACGCCCGCAGCAGAGGCTATCCTGCGGCAGGGGTGTTTTTTGTCTGCGGATTTATAGACGCTGCTTTGCCTGGCAGAGAACAGAAAACCGCCCTTCACTGCTGACTTAGCTGGCTTTCAAGCGTGCGTAAACGCTCTTCATAGATCATACGCTGGTTCTCGATCTCGGTTTTGGCTTCCATTAATTGACTTTCCAGATTTGCCAGACGTGCAAGCTGCTGATCATTCGTAACTTGCGGATCAAACAGCATCGCCTCCAGATCTTTCTGCTCGGCGGTGCATTTCGCCCGCTCGCTGGCCAGCTGCAGACCCAAACGCTTAATCTGGCGTTCGGCCTCGTTATAGCGCATCGTTGCGCGCTCAAGGTTCCAGTTTTCGGATGAAATTGACATCCGCTCATCCTCGGATTCACGCAACGTCATCTGCAAATCATCATTCAGGGCCTCATTCTCAGCCTTTAGTTTGCCTAATTGGCGCTCCAACGCCGCAATCCGCCCCGCCAACGCGCTGTTTTCATAGGGTGCCGATTCAGCAGCAGCCGGTTCCAGGGATGTAAAATCAGCATTGGCTGTGATGCTTTCGCGGGTCACTTTCATGCTCGGCGTACGGTTTTGTTGAGAAGATGCAATTTGTACCGGTTTTTCATTCTCAGGCACTGCAGGTTTTTTATTTTCAGGTGTGCGGGTTTCATTCGGAGGTACAGCGTCAAGAGGCTCAACGTCGCGCAGTTTCAACTCTGGCAAAGACGGAGTGGTTGGCGCATTTTCGATCTTTTTTTGTAAAGATTGCGGTGCGCTGCCGGCATCATCCGGCAGCATGACATCCGCCAGTTTAATCGTTTCTTCCTTCGCTGGCGCAGGGGCGTCTTGCAGCAAGGATACGGCAGAACCTGATGGTTTGCGCAAATCAATCATCCCTCCGCCATTGGCTATCAAGGCAGGATTTTTACGAATCTCCTCAGCCAGGCGTGAAGACATGCTGCGTTTAGGTGAGGCGATTTCGGGCGCAGCCATTGTCGGCGCAGGGGCTTCAATTTTGGGCCCGGGGGCTGGTTCTGGGG
>CAYGJS010000055.1:0-4855 GCA_964350435.1 uncultured Micavibrio sp. | reverse complement strand
GTAACCCGAAAGGGCGCCCGAAAGAGGACGATCGCATGAAACGCTTTTCGATGAATAGCTTCCGCAGTTTCATCATGAATGATGCACATAAACTAGTCGAGATCGTAGAAAATGGTCGCCGCAAAATGGTGCCTAAATTCTATGTGATTGTTTCGCAGCTGAACAACAAGGCGGCTAAGGGTGATGTTAGAGCTACAGCACTTGCATTAAAATATCTGCAAGCTGCAGCATCCGGAAATGATGCTGCGTTGTTTGATTGGATGATTTCGTGGTCTAAATTGCAAGAGCGCAAGCTGAAGGCAAGTTGCGATCCCGGGTCTCTCGAGCATTATGACGTTATGTATGACTATTTCATGTTTAAGCGTGATATGCGTCGTGGTGAGGGTGTTGAAGCATGGCCTTATGAGAACGATGAACCTTACGATGATAAGGACTGGAAGGTGTTCCTACGCCATCACGAAAAGCTAAAGTCTGATCGTCTATATGAGGCTCCATGGCCACCGAAGTACCCCAGCGATGATCCAGCAAACGAATAATATTTGACTGGACTTCACCGTGAAAGGAAGCGTGCATGGCCCTGACGTTAACTCGTGAGGGCCATATGCATTTAAAAGACCTGCCACTAAACGAACTACGATCACGCTGGGCTAAAGCGTGGGGTAAGCAACCTCATGGCACAATGGGCCGAACGATGATGATTGAGAGCATTAAGTTCAAGCAAGCGGAGGGTTTAGCGCCGGAGCAACAGGCGCGGTTAGATAAGCTTGTGAGGGCCTATAAACGCAACCCTGCCAGCTTTGATAAAGCAATCGAACTTAAACCCGGCACGCGGCTGGTGCGCACGTGGAAAGGGAAAAAGCATTGTGTGATAGTGACGCGTGATGGATTTGAATATGAAGGTGACATTTACACTAGCCTCTCTCTTATCGCCAATACCATCACAGGGTCACGTTGGAATGGCTGGGTATTTTTTGGCTTAAAAAATAAAACCGAGTCTTCCTTAAAATAATATCAGGAATTTCTTTTTTGTTTTCCACGTTCATAGCGCTCAACTAACTCTCGCACATAAGCTTTATATGTACGGGTGGATAAATCGCGCTCGATATCATCAATTTTTTGGAAATGTGCGTCGAAGTCTCTTTCGAATGTTGGCCTTGAAACAACTAAATCATGTATTGCTGATGCAACCGCATTCAGCATGTTTTTTTTATATTGCAACACCATGATATTTTGTTGTTCGAGCGCTGCTTTTGCTTCTGTCTCAATTGCATTTAGATCGCAATTCAAAGGATATATCCATTGCCCATGTGCAAGCTTATTTCTAATGGTTATTGTTGGCCTAAGGTGTGTATCCATGTACTGAATAATAAGATCATATCTAAGTTTTGCTGTTTTAGGCAGTCGACTAGGAGGTCTGCGGTATTTGTGCTGAAATGCCCTGTCTATGCATTCAATCCATTTTTCGTAGAGAGTGGGGGAGGATTCTATCTGATTTCGAATGCGAATTGGAAAACCGCCTGTTTCATACAGAAGCTTTAACAACCTTACTTCCGCCCATGCTCCCAAAGTAAATGCGTACATTCTGTTGAATATAGTTACTTGTTTATGTTGCCTTTGCCTAATGGCCCCCTTAGCCGCTAAAGCTGTATGGCAAAGCGCAGCGTCTAAAGAACTTAAATTTTTGGAGTGATACTGGTGTAGTTTTATATCGTCTGCTCGCATTTTCAAATCCTTGCTCCCAAAAAACAGTGTTATCATTACTGCCCTTTGGGAGCAAGGAATCGAACCTTGCTATGCTCTTCTTGCGAAGCGTGTTTCCATTACACCATTCCCGTATTTAACCGCTTTAAAGAGCGCGGTTACTCTTCTTTAATCCGTCTTCACGGATGTTCTTAATAATTCCAAGTAAAAAGTAGAACTTAATTGAAAGTTTGTCAATTTTCTCTCTCGACTTCCTCCGTAAAGGAAGCGTGTATGTTGCTATGAAGAAGAGCATAACAAAGACATGCGCAATCTACACGCGAAAATCCACAGACGAACGCCTAGATATGGAGTTCAACACACTGGATGCTCAGCGCGAAGCGTGTGAGGCCTACATAACAAGCCAGCGATCAGAAGGGTGGGCAGCATCACCAGAGCAATATGATGATGGCGGGTTCTCCGGCGGCTCTCTTGAACGCCCTGCACTGAACAGATTAATCGAAGATATCAAAGCTGGAAAGATCAACGTTATCGTCGTCTACAAAATTGACCGTTTAACCCGCTCGCTGACGGATTTCTCAAAATTAGTCGAGGTGTTTGATGAATATGGCGTGACTTTCGTGAGCATCACGCAAAGCTTCAACACTACAACATCCATGGGCAGGCTGACGTTAAACGTGTTGCTCTCCTTCGCGCAGTTTGAACGTGAAGTGTCTGGCGAGCGCATCCGCGACAAGATAGCTGCGTCCAAGGCCAAGGGGATGTGGCAAGGCGGGCGCCCGCCATTCGGATTTGATCTTGGTGATCGGCGGCTTATCACCAATGAAGAAGATGCCCCGCAAGCTAAACGGATTTTCGAGCTGTATTTGGAAGTGGGCAATGTCAGGGCATTAGAGCTTGAACTCAAAAAGCGCGGCATTAGAAGCCGTCAGCGTGTATCAGAAAAAGGCTCTCGCTATGGCGGTACATATTTTAGCCGCGGGACGCTTTATAGTTTGCTGCAGAACCCAGTCTATATTGGCAAGATTTCGCACAAAGGGACAATCCATGAGGGACTGCATGATGCCATCATCCCAACTGAACTATGGGATGCCGTACAGGCGAGGCTTAAAAATCAAGCGCAATGCCCGAAGGGGATAGCGCGAACACAGCACCGGAATATGCTAACGGGGCGGGTGTTCGATGAGCATGGCAATCCATACACGCCAGTTTTTACCAATAAGAAGAGCGGCAAGCGATACCGCTATTATACGAACAAAACCTTGGCTGAAGACGTGAGCCATCCAAATTATGAGCGCGCACGATTTCCGGCCCAGGAAATTGAATCTGTGATTGAGGGGAGTGTGCGAAAGGAGCTACTTAACTTTGTATGTGAGCCTGAAGGCGCAAGTTTTGATTATTTGATGAAGCATCAAAATATGATCCCCACTTATAACTTGGTGCGTGCGTTAGTCATAAAAGTGATCGTCCATCACGACGCGCTGGAAGTTCACCTCCATCCTTCCGGACTAAAAAAGCTAGCGCAAGAACATCTCAGCATTGTCTTGACTTGTGCCGCAGAAGAAGCGGTCATAGAGGTGCCATATCAATCGGAGCGAGCGCAGGATGGTGCAGTGGTTATTAAGTCGCATGACAAAGACCTCTTCGATCTGCCAGCCAAGGCGCTGAAGAAACTGGTCCAAGGTGTTATCTGGCGGGATGAGCATTTTGATGGCATGGCCATCAAAGCCATTGCACGGCGAGAGAGCTGTTCCCACGACTATGTCAGTTCAGCAATTTTTGGCAGTTTCAAAATCCTTCAAAACGCAGCCTGATTTCCAGTTACTTCCCTGTTTCTAAAATTCCTCTTTTCTCTGTAGGCATTGGTTTCTCTCGCTTGTGTCTAAAATTTGAGATCAAAAACTGAAACTAATTCCTGTTATTTCCCTGATAAAACAGGGATTCATGGCACCGACACGCGGCAAAATGACCGTTTGAGAAAACGGGTGGGAAATAGGTGGTTTGGGGAATTCTCTGCGCGTGTCGAACACAATCACATCACGAAGGCGCGCGGAACGCTGGGCTTCAGCGGCAATATTCTCTACATCGGATGGATTGGAAGACTGAATGGCAGGGGCACCAGGACTCGAACCCGGGACCTACGGATTTGGAATCCGTTGCTCTACCAACTGAGCTATACCCCTATTTATAAATATTCACAAAACCAGGCAGACACTACCGCAACACGCGCAAGAAATCCAGCATCTAATGCATAGATATGCGCTACTGCCTGCGGATATTCAGTTTACGGTCTTTTTTTAAGTCAGCAACAGCATCCAGATATTGCATGACCATGGTTGTATTAACAAACACGGTAAAAGCCCGGCCTGTGCGCACGTCTTCCACGGAATGCATATTATAATAGATCGCCCCTTCTTTATTGGGAAGAGTATCAAGAACCCGTAAGCCAAGTTTTCTAAAAAGATATACCTCCTCATCCAGCGTAATGACATCATAAGCACCGCGCAGAGTAAGCCCGTCGCCCGAAACCATGAGATCTTTGAGAAGGCCGCTACGGATCCGGTTTAAAGCCTTGGCATCGCCAAAGCGTTCATCCCTTTTAGCTTGAGAATAGGCCTGTATGACAACCCGAATATTGCCCAGATGCTCAAAAACCAGCGCTTGATAATCACGCAAAGCCTCCTGCACCTCCTCCGGCTTGTCCGAGGTTTCCACGACATAGACATAGCCGAGCATTTTTTCAGTCACCGGATCAGAAATTGGTGCATATTGCCGGGTAAGAGCGTAATTGCGGCGAAACGCCGTAAAACTGAAAGCCGGGTTATAAACTTTAAGAACAGACCGCGCCGCAGCTTCAAAAGCTGGATTGGCATAATAAGCTTGGGTTTGGATTTTTTCAATGGAAGCAGGCGGAATATCGTAACTTTGCGCCTTTGCCGTGCCACCAAACCCCAGCGCACAAGCCCAAAGCAGTGTTAAAATTTGAAAAACCCGTATCATATTTCCATTTTAACACGTCTTGGGGGAAAGCCCATAAAAACAGTGCATAAAAAAGGCCGGATCAAAGCCCGGCCTTCAAAATCTTTATTGGAAGGAAAACTTACTCAATAATCTTTGAAACGACGCCGGCGCCGACGGTGCGGCCGCCTTCGCG
>CAYGJS010000054.1:0-6047 GCA_964350435.1 uncultured Micavibrio sp. | reverse complement strand
CAAATTAAACAATGGGTTAAACATTATATGGGCTAGTTATCTGGTACAGCCCCAAGAATTAAATTACGGAAAATTATGCCGCGCGGCAAGAGGTGCAGGCAGGATTTGCCGTGAGGGCCTTTTCTTGGCATATCCGTAAGTTATTGAAATATAACAATTCTATTGTTCTGCACTCCTCAAAACCGCAGAAAATCATTATGTCAAAAAATGGCATGAGGTTTGCAATGATTAATACATAACAGACCAGCTTGGAATGGTCGGACAGAGTTAACAGAACTAAAACAGGGAGCCATAGACATGTTGAATTATATATATGGAATTGCAACGAGTATCACAGTGTTCACAATGGCGAGCGTGTTGGATGCGAATATTCCGAATTCTCTGTCATATTACGTTGATCTTGTGCTGCCGTTTTAGTGAAAGATTTAAGATTTACCCCCGTAAATCCTTGCTCTTGCCAACCCCCACACCCTAAACCCTAAAGAGCAGGGATGAAAGCAAGCCGTTTATATGGAGCGTTTTAAGACCTTTTTCAAACCCACAAGACCCCTAAACCCTCTCCCACCCCCTGAAAAAGCTTAAAACCTCCATATAAACGCTCTCTTTGCGTTTACTTTTTTTTGTTTTCGGCGTTAAAATACACGCATGGTTTATGATCCCCTCATTAATGAAAATATTCTGGACAGTCTTACTGTTGATGAGCGTTTGATTATTGTCAGTCTGCCGTATCGGGCGGGTTTGTGGATTTCGGTCAGCGATCAAACGGGCGGTGATAAGGCGGATGCCAAGGAGCTTTTGGCCCTTTCGAATATTATTGCGGGCTTTGCGAGCCAAGTTTTTGGGTCCGAGATGTTACACTATATCATGGAGGAAACGCTGGCGCGGAAGAAGGAATGGGAAGGCTGGACGGCAGATATTGAAAATGTGCCGAAAGAGGCTGAAGCCTGCGTTGACGTATTGCGGCGGTATGTTGCGGAAAAAGATGTGAATGCTTATGTATTCCGGGTGATGGAGATTGCCGAAGCTGTGGCACTGGCTTTCCGGGAATATGAGAATATGACGCTGGGTGATAAGATCAGGCTGTATTGGATGTATATCTGTCATCGTGTGTTCGGGCGGATCAGGAAAGAGGCTTCGAAGAGTTTTGATCAGTTTTTGCGGATTTCGATAGATGAACGCAAGGCTCTCAATCTTTTGGCGCAATCCATGGGCACGCGCTACGCGTCTTGAGAAAGGTGTAAATAATGAGTGTATTGGCTCAGTTTTCAGCGTCTGAATTAGAACTTCTGGCTTCGCTGCCTTATAAGGCCGGCGTTTTTGTGAGCCATGCCGATGATGAGGGCGGCGAGGAGGATGATGCGCGGGAGATTGATGCGTTGGGGGCGTGTATCCGCAAGATTGCCGAGCACCACGCGCATATGCCTTTTACTGTGGCGATTATGGGGCAGACGCTGGATTTAAAAATGCAGTGGGGGAGTTGGGAAGAGCGGAGTTTTACGACGCCGCAAGATTGCATGATGGCGGTGAGCTTGCTTGAAGGGCGGATTACGGATGACGAGCTTAAGGATTTTCGTGGGGCGTTGATTGAGATTGCGACAAGCGTTGCACAGGCCTATGGCGAGTTTAATTCTTTTGATGACGCGGATAAAAAAAGCGGCGGTTTTGGTGCATTATTGAAAAAGTTTACGGGCGGGTTTTCCGGCGTTTCTGTTGATGACGCGGGGCACCCCATGAATGTGAGTGCGTCTGAGGGCAGCGCTATTGATGCTTTGAAGGCGGCGCTGAAACCTTAAAGCTTCAACCATACAAAAGCAGGCTTGATCTTGCATTTGCGTGGAATTAAATCCATTATAGTTCATCAATTTTGACCCTCGAAGAAGGCGATTAAACCCTATGGCAACAGAATCTCAAAACCTCACATTCCTCTCTGGTGTAAACGCGGAGTATATCGCGCAGCTATATGGTGAGTATTTGTCAAATCCGACCAAGGTAGACGAAAGCTGGCGCGATTTCTTTGGCGGTCTGAATGATGATGAAGCGTCTTTGTTGGGTGATTTGGCGGGGGCGAGTTGGACGCCGCATGAAAACTCCAAGGTTGCGCGCCGTTTCGGGATGGCGTTTGACGATCCGGCGAATGATGTTGCGGGCGGTCAGAAGCCGCAGGCAGCAGCTTCGAGCGCAGATGCGAAGCAGGCGGCGGTGGATTCTATTCGCGCGTTGATGCTGATTCGGGCGTATCGCGCGCGCGGGCATATGATTTCTGATCTTGATCCGCTGGGTATGAAGGAAATCGGCACGCACCCAGAGCTTGATCCCGCGCATTACGGGTTTGAATCTTCTGATATGGGCCGCAAGATTTATGTCGGCGGCGTATTGGGGCTTGAAGAAGCCACGGTTGGCGAGATTTTGACGGCGCTTCGCCAGACCTATTGTGACAAAATCGGCGTGGAATATTTGCATTTGACGGATCCTCAGGAAAAGGCATGGGTGCAGGAAAGAATTGAAGAGCCGCGCAATAAGACTTCGTTTTCGCCTGAGGGTAAAAAAGCGATTTTGAAGGCGTTGATTGCTGCGGAAGGGTTTGAGCAGTTCTTGCACAAAAAATATCCGGGGACGAAGCGTTTCGGCGTTGATGGCGGGGAAGCGTTGATCCCCATGATCGAGCAGATTATGAAGCGCGGGGGGCAGCTTGGTCTTGAAGAAATCGTGATCGGGATGGCGCATCGCGGGCGTTTGAATGTGCTTACGAACGTAATGGGCAAGCCATTTACAGCCGTGTTTGCGGAATTTCAGGGGCAGTCTTCGACGCCTGATGATGTGCAGGGGTCAGGTGATGTGAAATATCATTTGGGCACGTCTTCCGATCGTGATTTTGATGGGAATAATATTCACTTGTCTTTGACGGCCAATCCTTCACACCTTGAGTTCGTAAATCCGGTTGTGATCGGGAAAGTTCGGGCGAAGCAAATGCAGCGCGGGGGATCGGAGGATGCGACCGTATTGCCGCTTTTGCTGCATGGGGATGCGGCCTTTGCGGGGCAGGGGATTACTGCGGAAACGCTGATGATATCTGAGCTTCCGGGATATCGCGTCGGCGGCACGATCCATATTGTGATTAATAACCAGATCGGTTTTACGACGATGCCGAAATTTTCGCGCTCGGGGCCGTATTCTACCGATGTTGCGAAAATGCTGGCGGCGCCCATATTCCATGTGAATGGCGATGATCCCGAGGCGGTTGTGCATGTTGCGCGGATTGCCACAGAATTCCGTCAGAAGTTCAAACGTGATGTTGTGATTGATATGTATTGTTATCGTCGATTTGGCCATAACGAAGGCGATGAGCCTGCGTTTACACAACCTTTGATGTATAAGAAGATCGCTGTGCAGGAAGCGACGCGTGAAATTTACGCGAAGCAGCTTGTCGCCGAGGGCGTTTTGAGCGCGGATGAAGCGCAGGGAATGGTTGACGCGAACACCGCGGAGCTGGACGAGGCGTTTGAGGCGACCAAAACCTATAAGCCCAATCAGGCGGACTTCCTTGGCGGTGCCTGGGAGGGGATGAGTGTTGCGCCTGATGGGGCGCGGCGCGGTGAAACTGCGGTGTCTGAAAAAGAGTTGAAGATTGTCGCCGATGTTTTGACTGACGTGCCTGAAGGGTTTGCAATCAATAAAAAATTGCAGCGCGTTCTGGATGCGAAAGTTGAAATGATGCAATCCGGTGAAGGATTTGACTGGGCGATGGGTGAGGCTCTGGCGTTCGGGTCGTTGTTGCATGATGGCTTTAATGTGCGGTTGTCCGGGCAGGATGTCGGGCGCGGTACGTTTTCGCATCGTCATGCGATTTGGTATGACCAGGAAAACGAGAATAAGCATATTCCGCTGCAGCATATTCAGTCATCGAAATCTCATGATCTGCGTTTCGAAGCGCATGACAGCCCGCTGTCCGAGATGGCGGTGCTGGGGTTTGAGTACGGGTATTCGCTGGCTGACCCCAGAACATTGACGATTTGGGAGGCGCAGTTCGGAGATTTTGCGAACGGCGCGCAGGTGATGTTTGACCAGTTCATTTGTTCGGGCGAGAGCAAGTGGCTGCGGATGTCGGGTTTGGTGATGCTTTTGCCGCATGGGTATGAAGGACAAGGGCCGGAGCATAGTTCGGCGCGGCCAGAGCGGTTCTTGCAAAATGCTGCGGAGGATAATTGGCAGATTTGTAATTTGACGACGCCGGCGAATTATTTCCACGCGCTGCGCCGTCAAATGGTGCGGGATTTCCGCAAGCCTCTGGTGGTGATGTCGCCGAAATCCTTGCTGCGGCATAAATTGGCGCAATCGAAGTTGGCAGAGTTCACGGAAGGCAGCACTTTCCACCGCGTGCTTTGGGATGATGATCGCGAATCTTTGGTCAAAGCGGATAAAATCAAGCGCGTGGTTTTGTGCAGTGGTAAGGTTTATTACGATTTGCTGGCGGAACGCCGTGAGCGCAAGATTGATGATGTGATTTTGATCCGTTTGGAACAGCTTTATCCGTTCCCGCATGAGGCACTGCTTGAGGAGCTGAAAGCGTTCAAAAATGCCGAGTTTGTCTGGTGTCAGGAAGAGCCTGAAAACCAAGGATACTGGACGTTTGTCGATCGCCGGATTGAAAAAGTTCTGAAAGAGCTGAAGATGAAAAATGATCGCCCAAGTTATGTCGGCCGCGCGGATGCCGCCGCGCCTGCGACGGGCCTGGCGGGTCGTCACAAAGCGCAGCAAGATAAGCTGATTGATGAGGCGCTGAGTGTTTAAACTTCAAGGCTTTCATTTGTATCTTCAGCCTGCATCCGCATTGCGCTGAGCCTTGCTCTATTCCTTATGGGCATTGTAAGATACATCATACTTCTTAGAAGCGGGGATTGATATTTTTCGCCAATATGCCATGCAATGTCATTATTTGTATAACCGAGTGTTCTTCCGATAAATCTTGAACCTTCGTCTCTGATTTCATTTTCTGACGCTCCATTAACCCGCATGGATTGAATATATTCTGGCTCAATTGCTCTATAATAGTAAGCTGCAAGTTCCTGAGCCGCTGACAGTTTGTCAGCTTGACAAACGACGAAGGCTGATGTAGGTGGATCGGCAGAGCTGAGTTTCGATGTGAGGGTGCTGTAGCCTTCGGCAAGAAGAGGATCATCAAATTCCAAATTTTCCGAGATGATTACTAAAAACGGAATGTCTCCATTTCTAAAAAGTTCATGGCATTTTTCAATCAGTTCTACAGGATCAATATTTTCTTTTGAGGTTGTTCGCGCTTTATGATCGTTTTCTTTTTTTTTGAAAACATAGCTGAAAAGCTCACTTCTTAATGAGTGCCATGCAAGTTCGGCCAATCTACTTTCTTTGGCGCTGCTGGGTTTTTGTTCAAAAGCTGCTTTTATAAATTTAGTTTCCTCTTGTGTGATGCCTTTTTCGTGTCTAAGGCGATCGCCAATTTGAATTACTTTTTCAATGTGAGATCTGTCTGCTTCACGGAAAATAAAATGCGCTTTTAAAATTGGTAATTTTATCTCTTCTGCGACTACAATTCGACCAGACTGAATTACAGTTGATAATTCTTCCATTTCATCTGAAGATATTATGGCTACAGGCTTTAAACCTTTTGTTAGCAGTTCGACTTCATGTGGCGTATGGGGGTTACCCAGGCCCGGATTAGCGACGGCTTCAAAAATTTTTCGTAAGACTGATCTAAACATTCCGATTATTAACATAATACTACTAACATTTGCAAGAAAATGATTTGGATTCTGTCATCTTTCATAATAGCTTGCCTGCATGAAAATTCCTTTCGACCTCTCCCTCTATTTCATCGCTGATCCTGCTGCTTGCGGGGGGCGGGATATTGTGGAAGTGACCATGGCCGCCGTGGATGGCGGGGTTACGATGGTGCAGTACCGCAATAAATCGGGGAATTTGCCTGAAATTCATATGCATTGTGCGATGCTGGCGGAGCTATTGAAAAGCTCCCCCCACCCTAACCCTCCCCCTTTGAGGGGGAGGGTTAGGGT
>CAYGJS010000053.1:0-6132 GCA_964350435.1 uncultured Micavibrio sp. | reverse complement strand
AATACAACGCTCAACACAATCGTAACGTCCAATTGTTAATTAAAATCACTATAGTATAAAATTCTTACGTCTCGAGTATAGCAGGTTTTCTCTCAAACACTATTATTAGGTATCTGCCTCTTAAATTATGCGCTCAATGATGAATGGGAAAGTTTAGCAGTGAATTCAGCAATGGTGGAGGGACAAGGCAAAGCCTTGAACCGGAACCCGCGCTATGGGTTGGCGGGCGGCGTCGCGCAAATAAAAATGGTGGTGTATCCCACCTAATCATTCTAACTTTTCAAATACTATTCAACATATTGATTTAGAATAGAGAAAAATCAAGTCTAAACAATATCGAAATTTTTACTGATACGCCAATTCGAGTCCTAGATTTCTCCCCCACGAACATCCTTTCTTATCTATTTAAGCCCGGTAGCGCTGACGATGTTCAAGCCAAAATAACCATGCAATTTTAACATTTTATGTAAGATTTGCATGGATAAAAGAAGAGCTTCTCAATTCGGTGCGGCGAATATGCGTCATATTCACCGCATAATATACAGCAATTATACTTGCTATTGCGGTGAATGCGACCTACAATCACCTTAAATCATGCGGTGAATAGGCGATATTATGTGGATACATGAACATAAAAACTGGACGGACTTTACCTGGGATGCTGATGCTCTCGCTTCCAAATTGGCCGATATACGTCATCGCCAGGGGCGTTTGCTTGGGCGCATGGAGGGGCTTGGATTTGACCTGAGGCGGGAAGCCAGCCTTGCTACGCTCACCAATGATGTTGTTAAATCCTCAGCCATTGAAGGGGAAACACTAAATCCTGAAGAAGTGCGCTCCTCGATTGCAAGACGGCTGGGAATTGACATCGCCGGGCTTGTTCCGGCCAGCCGCGATGTTGAAGGCATTGTCGAGATGATGCTGGACGCAACACAGAATTTTTCCACCGCCCTTACCAAAGATCGGCTGTTTGGCTGGCATGCCGCTTTATTCCCCACAGGCCGTAGCGGCATGCACCGTATTACGGTTGGCGGCTGGCGCACCCTTGATGCCGGCCCGATGCAGGTTGTTTCCGGCCCCATGGGGCGCGAGAAGGTACACTTCGAAGCCCCCGGCGCAGACAGGCTTGAAAGCGAAATGGCGATCTTTCTGAGCTGGTTTGATAGAGGCGGTGATCTTGATCCCGTTATCAAGGCGGGGATTGCCCATCTCTGGTTTGTGACCATTCACCCCTTTGAAGATGGAAATGGCCGTATTGCCAGAGCCATCGGCGATATGGCGCTGGCACGCGCCGACGGTACGCCGGATCGCTTTTACAGTCTGTCCAGTCAGATTGAGGGGGAGCGTAAATCCTATTACAACCAACTTGAAAACCAGCAACGCAGCACACCGGATATCACCCCATGGCTGGAATGGTTTTTAGATTGCCTCGGACGTGCGATATCAAGCGCAGAAACGACGCTGGGCAGTGTTCTATTCAAGGCGCAGCTCTGGGATAAAATCAATCAAAACCCCGTCAACGAACGCCAGCGCCTTATCATCAATCGTATGCTGGACAGCGATTTCACAGGACATATAAATACGGGCAAATACGCCAAGCTGGCCAAGTGCTCCAATGACACGGCCCTACGCGATATTCAGGAATTAAAAGCGCGCGGCATTTTCATTCAAAACGAAAGCGGCGGACGCAGTACGAGCTATCGGCTAACAGATAAGGTGGGATAGAATATAATGGCAGGAATTTCACGCATCGCAAAAATTGAAAATTGGAGAATTTCTATCTTCTATATTGCTATAACGGCAGCGAACGCGGTGCCTGGTATTAATTGCGATAAAAAGGAGTAACCGATGCGAGTGGCCAAAATAAAAATCTCAAACTTCCGTGGTATCAAAACAGCAGATATCCTGCTACCGCCGCATGGTGTCCTGATCGGTGATAACAATATTGGAAAAACCACTATTTTGGAGGCACTCGATCTTGTACTAGGGCCAGACCGTCTCAATCGGCAACCACCCATTGACGAACATGATTTCTTCAAAGGAGAATACATGATCAAAGCGACAGCAACCGCGACGGCTGTTTCTGCCGAAGAGACCGTTGTATCTGCAGATACTCCTCAAAACGATAATGCGAGCATCGAAGTCCCAAAAATCGAGATCGAAGTAATCGTCGCGGATTTAACCGAGGAACAGAAAGCAAAATTTGGAGAGTATATCGAATTTTGGGATACGACAGCCGAAGCGCTTTACACTAAAGCCGATCCTGCAGGGGTCGATCCTACCAACATTACGGAGGCGCTCCGTCTTACCTTCCACGGATGGTACGATCCTGAAGAGGACGATTTTGAGGGAAAGACCTACTTCACCCGCAGTCTCGCTGAGGACGACAAACCAGTGCCGTTCTCAAAAAAAGACAAACAAGTGTGCGGTTTTCTGTATCTGCGTTCTCTGCGTACTGGCTCCCGCGCCCTAAGCCTGGAACGAGGCAGCCTGCTCGACATTATCCTGCGCCTGAAAGAAGTCAGGCCACAAATGTGGGAGGACACACTTAGTACATTGTCGACGATTCCAGTTGCTAGCGATCCAGCTTTGGGTATTTCCCCCATCTTGGAAAGCATCAACGCCGCCCTTAAGAAATATGTGCCAAAAGAATGGGGTATAGAACCCCATCTAAAAGTATCTAATCTGACACGCGAAAATCTAAGGAAAGTGATTACAGCTTTCATTGCCACCGGCAACGGTGATCATTCCGCTCCGTTTTACCGCCAAGGCACTGGAACGATAAACATGCTGGTGCTGGCGATGCTTTCCCAGATTGCTGAAGGCAAACAAAACGTAATTTTTGCGATGGAAGAACCTGAAACGGCCATTCCTCCCTATGCCCAAAAGCGAATTGTGCATGAAGTTCGTAGCTTGGCTTCACAAACGCTTTTTACATCACATTCACCTTATGTCTTAGAAGAGTTTTCTGTCGAAGAAACGATTGTGCTCAAGCGTGATGCGGATGGTAATCTTGGGCAAAATCCCATCAGCCTCCCTGATAATATAAAACTCAAACGCTACCATCAGGAATTCCGCACCCGTTTTTGTGAAGGGCTGCTTGCCCGACGCGTTCTTATTGCTGAAGGTGCAACGGAAACTTCCGCATTCCCCACTGTGGCTCGCCGCCTTGCGGAACTTCAGCCCAACACATATTCATCTCTTGAAGCTCTAGGAATATGCACTATCGATGCAGGAAGTGAAAGCAATATCCCAGGCGTTGCAAAGCTCTATCGGGAATTGGGAAAATACAGTTTTGCCATATGCGACAGGCAGACTGATGCTAGCAAGACTCTCATCGAGGCGCAGGTCGATCTGCTCTTGATGCATGATGAAAAAGGGTTTGAGGATTTAGTCATAAAAGGCACGACCGAAGACGCTTTGAAGAGGTTTGCGAATCTCATTGATTGGCCACCGCACCTCAAAGCAAAATATCCTAATCCAGATCAGCAGGCCGCAAAAACTCTGGGTGAATATTTTTCTGGCGCGAAGGGAAATTGGGGTATTGCCGACTTTTTAGCCCAATGCACTGAAGCAGAAATTCCAGAGTGGCTAAAACTAGCTTGCATGAAAATCCAAGGTTTCTGCACTTTGGATTCTGAAACTTTCCGTGTGATCTGGGGCGACCCTGTAACACCAAAAGAACCTGATGAAGAAGATAATCCTGAATAAAGATCGAAGGCTGTCGCTTTGAATCTAACTGAAAAACAAAATGCTGTTATTAATTCAAATGGTCACATACTTGTTACAGGTGGACCAGGCTCTGGGAAGACGACTGTTTCTATTCTTAAGGCAGCACAAGTTGCCGAACACCAGTTGCAGGCTGGCCAGAAAGTACTGTTTTTGAGCTTTGCTCGCGCAACCGTTTCGAGGGTTGTGGAAGCCATAGAGCATGAACAAAAAATTCCTGTCGCACAGAAACGCCGCATCAGCGTTGAAACTTACCATTCTTTTTTCTGGCGCATCCTTAAATCACATGGATATTTAGTTGGTCTGCCTCGTCGCCTAAACATCATGACTCCATCCAGCGAGGCTATTGCACTTTCGGGCATTCGTTCTGAATTTCCGGCCAGAGACCTGACAGACACCCAAAAGGCCGCCAAAGCGGCAGCTGAGAATGCAGAACGCCTACGTCTAGCAACGACAGAAGGAAAGATATGCTTTGATCTCTTCGCTTCATATATTGGCGAAATACTGCATGGCAGTGAGCGCATTCGTCAACTCATGGCTACCATGTATCCAGTGATCATCCTCGATGAGTTCCAGGATACAAATGCCCAGCAATGGCATGTAGTGAAAGCATTGGGAGCGTCATGTCGCCTTCTTGCACTTGCTGATCCTGAACAGCGCATATATGACTGGATTGGCGCAGATCCGGCACGCCTTGATCATTTTCGTACAGAATTTTCTCCGACAGAATTCGACCTTAGCACGGACAACCATCGGAGTGCTGGAACCGAAATTGCCATCTTTGGCAATGATATACTGACAGGTAATTTCCGTCAGACCGCATATAAGGGAGTCTCTTTTGATTTGTTCGATCCATACCCTGGCCCCGCCATGACGAAGCTGGTGACCACGGCCTATGCTTTACGCGAACGTTTACTAAAACAAAAAGTAAAAGATTGGTCATTAGCCATCCTTGTTCCCACCAAGAAGATGACGCGCTTGGTGTCCGACACTCTGCGCCAACCGCCAGCGGGCATGACAGGGGTTCCTCATTCCGCCGTTATAGACATGGAGGCAGCTGTCTTGGGGGCAGAGATCATCGCTTTTCTACTGCAACCGGAAACTGATGGCACACATTTCGAAGGGTTTGTTGATCTTTTGTGCCATTATTTCCAGGGTAAGGGTGGAGATAATCCAACGCAAGGGGCTTTGAAAGAAGCAGCAAGCATCCGGAAGGCATACGATGAGTTAATTGTAAATCAGGCTGTCGGCAAGGCCGTTCGCAGGAACAGCGTTATTATTAATACGCTGGCTGCCTATGAACAAACGAGGGCCATCGCACTCACAGGTGATCCCGATAAAGATTGGCAATCCATACGGAATATCCTTGAAAACGGATCATGCAAAAGGCTGCAGGAAATCGCTGAAGAGGTTAAAAACATCCGAATTCTAGATCGTGGGACACAGCTAAGGCAGGCACTGTCTCAGGACTGGCGTGATAATGGCAAATATCTAAATGCACTTTCCATTACGCGGCAGGCCTATGTACAGGAGCATTTTTCTTCCAGTACCAGACCTGAAGCAGGTGTGGTGGTCATGAATATGCACAAAGCAAAGGGAAAGCAGTTTGACGAAGTCATCATTTTCGAGGGATGGCCACGGTTTCAAAATAGAAAAATAGTCGCGAACATTGACCGTATCGTTCGCAATAACGATAAAAGCGAAATTAACGATCAGGCCAGACAAAATATGCGCGTCAGCATAACCAGAGGGAAGCGCAATGTGACTATTTTAACTCCCAAGGGCGACCCTTGCGTTTTGCTGATTTAAAGGCAACAAAGTTGATTTATATTGTGTGATGTTTCCCTCAAAAACCAAAACACGATTAGTGAGCAGAAGCATTTAGTTTTTTATTGCCGCTCTGCGAGCTGTTTGTACCATGATTAATCCTCTGAAAACTTAAAGAGAGTCTCCAGAAGCATAACCATCGCATAGGTATCCTGCTTACAATACTCCGTTAGATCATTCCACAAATCCGGCCAGAGAGATTCCTTCAGGTCGCCAGACATGAAAGCCCCATACTGACGCATAGCTTCGCCGCCATGTCCGATCTCCAGATCATCATAACTTAGATCTGTAAAGGCTGGCAGAACAGCCTTGATCGAAGCAGAGCCATTCTGATTTGGGTGATAGAGCCAGCGGTTTTTGAACGGTACCAACAAGTCCAGCACACGAGCGTTAATCGCTTGGATTGCTGCGGCATGCTCAGGGAAATCTCTGACCAGCTCATTATTACGGGCAATTTCGAATGCCTGATTGTAAACGAGCACTGTGCCCTCACTGCCGCAAAGCTCGATAAGTTTTTCGGCTGGTCAACCCCCATTTTTTAATCCAGTTTTAGGTTCGTAATGTTCGCAGTTGTTC
>CAYGJS010000052.1:0-7168 GCA_964350435.1 uncultured Micavibrio sp. | reverse complement strand
GGGGCTGACCTAGGACTTTGAGGATTTCGCGTATGGTTTGAGCCATGCGCGGAGGGTTTTCAAGAGCTGGTCGGACGGTCCGTAATTGAACCGCCATTCGCATTCTTTGATAAAGAGATGGAAGTTCTGCCGGGGGATGCCGTTGTATCGGCGCAGGTGTCGCTTGGCCTGGTTCCAGAAATTTTCGATGCCGTTGATGTGGTTCTCTCGATCGGCGAAGAGCTTCGAGTGATTGATCCGCATATGATGGAAATCGGTGACGTCGAGCTGATCATAGGCGCGAAAGCTGTCGGTGTAGACGACGCTGTCAGGCTGCACTTTACAGGCAATAATCGGGATCAGCGTGTCAGACTTCGTGTCCTTCACCGGCAGGACGAAGACGCGTCCGCCACGCTTGAGAAGTCCGAATACGGGAATCTTTCCCGCTGCGCCGCGACCGCGCTTTCCCTTCCGTACCCCACCGAAATAGCTTTCATCGACCTCGATCTCGCCGGCCAATTCCGCCGCTTCCTCGGCGAGCCTCTCCGCGATGACAACGCGCAGCCGATGGTAGAATTGCGTCGCGGTGATCTTGTTTACGCCGACCAAAAGGCACGCCGTCCGGGCCGGCGTCCCGGCGACGAAGTGCTCCAGCAGCTTATTCGTCTGAATATGCGTGAGTTTTGAATGCTTTAGCCGCATCAGCCAACCGTAGGAGCGTCAAAGTCCTAGGTCAGCCCCAATCCCTTTGTGTCTAGTGTGTTCTCCTCATAGTAGCCCTCTCGAATCAAGGCTTCCGCAATATCTTTGCCATTGTAAAAACACCTGACGAGATAGATTTCGTCATAAAGCCCATCGGGATCCTTTTCGATGCCGCCGAAATAATCACAATTAAGTACCAATGAAGCCTCATTATCGTAGAGTTCTGCGCCGCTCGCGCCCAGTGCCTGCTTTAGGGATTGAACTGGCACCTCAAAATTCGAAATATTGCGGAACACGCCCCATAGCTTGTAGGCATTATAGGAAGAGTAACTGGTGCCAGCCTGAGGGTCTGAAAGGCCTTGTTGTTTGTTGATTACATCTCTCAAAGCCGAAGACGCTGACTTGTTTAAATCCAGTGAGATAATATCGACATACTGACTTTCTTCGGGGAGTTCGGTTCTGTCACGCCATGAATAACCATCATCTGTGCCAATGAACCGCGCATAGATCGAAGTGTCGTCAATGGTCGGCGGTAGAGATTTCTGTTCTGACTTTGTGCAGCCAGTCAATACGATACAACAAAGCAACCAAGTTCTTACAAGACACATGGTGAATCCCCTCCCGCATCAATGCAGAACGAACATCGAAGCGCAGCGGCAGTTCTGCCCCCTCGAAGACCGTAAGGTGCCTCCCGCAACATCAAGCGTACATTAAGCCCAATTCGGAGCAACCATAAATTTCAAGAGACGCTAATCTGATGTATGAGAACCTACAGTCGCACGTGCTCGGACCACGATCAACGATCACGAGAAGGATGGCGCGCCGATGATGCGCGCCGCCGCTGCTTGAACGCCTCTTTTTGTTCATCGCGCGAGGGTTCCGCGCGCTTTTCGAACTCAGCGCGCTCTTTCGAAACCTCCCGATGCTGCTCGACCAGCTTTTCGCGCTTGCTCGCCTCGCGCTGCAGGAAGAACGCTCTCTGCGCCCGCTGCCGCTGGATCAGGGCTTCTTTTTCCGCATCATCCCGTGCCTTGGCCTGCAGGGCTTCCGCCTCATTCTCGCGTTTGATACGCGCATGCTCACCGCTCAGCCATGACCATGCTCGTTTGAGCAAGCCGCTCGGAAACCGCGCCTGCCGCGCCTGTGCCTCTTCGTTGCGGCGCGCTTCGATTGTCTGAAGCGCTTCGGCGCGCTCCGCGCGCTGGCGATCAACAAGAGCCTGTTTCTGGGCACTGCGCTCGGCAAGGCGCGCGGCGTTGCGGGCTTTCAACTCCCCTTCAAACCCGCCCATCTTACCCGCCATCTCGCGGGCATAGCGCGCCTGCACGGTCTCGACATCGGGCAGGTCTTTTTCTGAACCCAGACGCTCGCGCATGGCCTTGGTTTTCACGCCAATCCAGCGCGCCGCGCTCATCACTTCACCCTGATCATCGACCACCACAAAGCCGCGCCGATCCCCTTGCGCGAGCCGGAAGCCCTTATCCCGCAAAGCATTCTCGAAGGCAGCGCGCGAGTCGCTCACCGCCCAGGCCGCTTGCAAATCAGCCTTCACCTCATCGGCGTGGCGACCCGTCCGCTTGGCCTGCTGGTATTGCTCAAGCGTGTAGTTCAGCGGATTGCGCTCCTGCGCGTTGATAAGGCCGCGCGGCACGTCCCAGCCATGCTCAATGAACAGCTCGCGGCTCACATCCCGCATCTTGAGCCGATTATACGGCATAGGGATCGCGCGCATGGTCTGCGCATCGATGCGCGACCACACCACATGGCAATGCCGATCCCGATGCTCGCCTTTCTCATGGAAAACGATGACGCGCGGCTGGCCGCTAAGCCCCAGAGCCTCTTCGGCCTTGGCAATGGCCTGCTCAAAGTCCTTCGCGCTGGCATTCGCATCTTTTGGGGGTGAAAGGCTCAAGGAAAAGAGCGGCTTCTGGCAGCGCGTGCCCTTGGACAGCGCCTCGACTTCCAGGAACGCGCCGCGCACATCCTCGGCCATGAAGCCTTCGACCGCATGCACCTGCACATGCTCATTCTCATCAAGGCGCATCAGGTGAACCGCCAGTTCGCTACCGCCGCCCCGCGCGTTGCCGTGCAGGATCATGGCGAGCCGCCCCGAAGGCCGAGCGCAGCCATGATGTCCCGCCGCAGTGATTTCAACTCAGCGCAGGTATGATGCAGTTCCTCGATCAGATCAGGCGTTACAGGCAAAGCGCCAATGTTGGCCGCTTTGGCAATCTGGTTGAGGTTCTGGGATATCCGCGACTGTCCCAAAACGCCCAGCACCTTGCCCAAAGCCTCGCGATCTACCTGCCGCGCGCGGGAGCGGTATTGCGCGCCCGAAAACAGCCGCGACTTGATGAACGCGCCCAGCGGCTGGCCGTCGGCCAGCTCTTCAAGTTCCGCGCGCTCCTTGACCGTCAGGCGCAGCGAGAACGGCGCGCCCCGCTTGGCCGTTGCCGAGTCTGGAATGCGCGCCGAAGCCGCTTCATTGCCAGCCGCCTCCGAGAACAAAAGGTAGGTTTTAGGTCCGCCAGGCCGTCTCATAGTCCCAGCTCCTCAAGTTCGAACTTGAAGGGCTTCAACTGGTCGTCAATTGCGGCCAATTCGTCGAAAAGGGTGTTTAAATCGATGCCGTCCTGCGGCACCATTTCTACCGCAAAAGCGAGTTTGGGGTCTTGGATCAAAACCCCTTCGCCAATTTGTTTGATTTTGTTAAATAATTTGAACGGCGCGACATAGGGGCGATGGGGGATTGGGCGAAACCCCGGAAGCACTCGCGGATGCTTTTTTATGTCATTTTGTTCAAGAAATTTTGTCTAAAACTCGTCTTCGCCCATCGCCATGAGGGAGTCTGCGCCCGCCATGACCATTTTAAAGCGCGCATCAGCTTCGGGAAGCATTCTGGCCATAAAGAAGCGGGCGGTTTTGAGTTTGGCTTCGTAGAACTCTTTATCGCCTTCGCCTGATTCCAGTTTCGCATGCGCGGCTTTTACGATTTTGCACCACATAAAGGCCAGAGCAACGAGGGCGAATTGCCGGAGGTAATCCACACTCGCGGCGCCTGCTTCGTCAGGGTTTTTCAATCCTTTTTGTGCAATAATCGCGGTGGATTGCTGCAATTTGGCGAAGCTTTTGGCGAGGGGGAATATAAATTCCTGCATCGCTTCATCGGCACTGTGATCGTTTATGAATTGCTGCACAGGATGGAAAAAACGGCGCAGCAAACGTCCGAAGCCCTGACCCATTTTTCTGCCGACCAGATCGAGCGCTTGAATGCCGTTTGTACCTTCGTAGATTTGGGCGATGCGGGCATCACGGACATATTGTTCCATGCCCCATTCGGCAATATAGCCGTGACCGCCATAGACTTGCTGCATCTCGACAGCGATTTCCAGACCCATATCGGTTTGATAGGCCTTGACGATGGGCGTGAGGAGCGCGACAAGGTCGTCGGCTTCCTGACGTTTGGCTTCGTCTTCGTGTTTATTGGCGATATCGAGATTCATGCCCGTCCAGTAGGAAAGCGCGCGTGCGCCTTCAGTAAAAGCTTTGGATTTCAGGAGCATGCGGCGGACATCAGGGTGAACGATAATGGGGTCTGCGGGTTTATCGGGGGCTTTTGTGCCGGTGATGGAGCGCATTTGCAGGCGATCTTTGGCGTAAGCGAGGCCGTTTTGATAGGCGACTTCGGCAATGCCGAGGCCTTGCATGGCCACGCCTAAACGCGCGGCGTTCATCATCACGAACATCGCTTTGAGGCCTTTATGAGGCTCACCCACCAGCTGCCCCCACGCGTCATCGAAGTTCATCACGCAGGTTGAGTTGGCATGGATGCCCATTTTATGTTCGATAGAGCCGCAGCGCACACCATTGCGCTCACCAACGCTCCCGTCATCTTTTGGCAGGAATTTTGGAACAACAAAGAGCGAGATGCCTTTTGCGCCTTCGGGGGCGTTAGGGAGCTTTGCAAGAACGAGGTGGACGATGTTTTCAGTGAGGTCATGTTCACCCGCGGAAATGAAAATCTTTGTGCCGTTGATTTTATAGGAGCCATCTTTTTGCGGATCGGCTTTTGTCTTGATGAGGCCGAGATCGGTTCCGCAATGCGGCTCCGTCAGGCACATTGTTCCTGACCATGTGCCTTCGATGAGTTTGGGCAAATAGAGCGCTTTTTGATCATCGGTGCCGAAATGATGGAGGGCTTCGTAGCACCCCTGTGACAGACCCGGGTACATGCCGAAAGACATATTGGCGGAGCAGATCATTTCCTGCATCACCGTATTGACCAGAACAGGCATGCCCATGCCGCCATATTCAGGGTCGGAGGACAGGCCGCACCATCCGCCTTCGGCGAAGGTGTCGTAGGCTTCTTTGAAGCCTTTAGGCGTGCGGACGACGCCGTTTTCGTAAGTGCAGCCTTCTTTGTCGCCGGATTGGTTGAGGGGGAAGAGCACGCCTTCGCAGATTTTGCCGCCTTCTTCGAGGATCTGGTCGATCAAATCCGCGGAAACATCGCCATATCCGGGCAAGCTATTCAGGCTTTCTGCGCCCAAAACGTCGTGCAGGATGAATTTGATGTTATCGATTGGCGGATTATAGACAGGCATGTATCGCTCCCTTTTATTTTTGCAGTGCGTTGCTTCGTTCCTAAAGTATACTCATACTCTTCGTCACTCGCGCCTTCTGCAAAAATGAAATCGAGCAACTTAAGTATTCTAAACACAGATTATTTTAACGCCTCAATTATAATATAGCGCAAAAAGGTAAAAATTCGATGTGTTTTAGGGATATTTATTGTGAAATTCTTTAAGGGCGGCCTTCATCGAGGAGGAATTTTAACTCATCGAGCATACGATCAACGTCTGCGCCCTTGAGGCTGTTCTTGGCTTGTTGCATTGAAGATTGTTGTTTTTTGGTCATGGCGGCGGCGATTTTGTCGAGGACGTCTGCGCCGATTTGCTCGCGAGCGGCGGCGGCGTTGGCCAGAGCTTGCGCACGAATTTTTTCGCTACGCGCACTCTGGTCCCCGCTTTTGTGTTGAACACCCCTGTCACAACTCGCCTGAAGCTCTTTGGGCTTCTTGCTCCGTTTGTCCGTGTTTTTGTCTTTTCCGAAACCAAACATGAGTTCATCATGCCTGAATATGTTTAATACCGTGTAAATTATAGATTGGATTTTATATGATTGTTTTGATGAGAAGATCATCCTTTTTTACAATTCTATGACAAGGACAGAATTGAAAAAAACCTGCGGTTTTGCCGCGCCAATACCAGGGCTTTAAGACATCGTTTTAATTTCTTAATGGTTTGCCTTTTTCCAGCATATGTTCGATGCGGGCGAAGGTGCCTTCGTTGTGCAGGAGATGCATGAACTCAGACAGCTCCAGCTTCAGCAGGTCATCTTCGGTCAGGGTTTCGGTGTAGTCCTTATCCCCGCCCGAGAGCACGTTGGCGAGCCGGTCGGAGACTTCCACATCATAGGGCGTGGCTTTGCCGGATTTGCGCAGGTCAGAAACGGCGAGCTCAAGGGCGGTTTTGCCGCCTGCGCCCGGAAGGCGGATATCTTCGACTTTTTCGGGCGGGACATAGTCTTTGGCCATTTCGAGGGCGCGCTGTTTTGCATCATAAAGCAAGCGATCGCGGTTCATGGTGATGCCGTCGGTTTCGCGGAAATAGCCGATATCGATGGCTTCAAATGCGGATTTGGCAACGGTGGCGACGCCGATGGTTTCAAAGGCTTTGCGGGTTGCGCCGACGGGCGAGGTTGGCGGTGAGAACCACATGGCATCGCGGCCGAATTTTTCGATTTTGGCTTTATGGGCTGCTTTTTCGCGCTCCTGGAAGCGCAGGATCATTTCCTTGCAACCGCCCCAGCCGGGGATCAGGCCGACGCCGACCTCGACAAGGCCCGTGTAAGTTTCGGCGTGGGCCTGCACGGCATCGGATGAGAGCAGGATTTCGCAGCCACCGCCCAACGCCATGCCGGAGGGTGCGGAAATGACGGGGAATGGTGCGAATTTGAGCCCCATGAAGACGCGCTGCCCGGTCGCGACGAATTCCTCAACCTGCGGGTACATGGCGATGTTGATCATGAACATTGCGAGACCAAGATTGGCGCCGGCGGAGAAATGCGAGGCTTCGTTGTAAATCACGAGGGCCTTGTAATCTTCGGAGCTTTCGATGGTTTTTTGCGCCTGCATGAGCATGGCGAAAATCTCTTCATCGAAGGTGTTCATTTTGGAGGTTTTTTCGAAACACAGCACGCCATCGCCGATATCCCACACGGAGGCGCTGCGGTTTTTCATCAGCGGCTTTGAGGAGAGTTTGATATCGCTGAGGAGCAATACACCGTCCGGGCGGACAACATCATGGTATTTACCGTCGGGACCGAAAAACTTAATTTTGCCGCCGTCGATTTTGTAGAAGGTTGCCCCCCCCCCCTCGGGGGGGTTTGCCGCCGCTTGCCACCCCCCCCCACGGGGGGGGGGTTT
>CAYGJS010000051.1:0-8946 GCA_964350435.1 uncultured Micavibrio sp. | reverse complement strand
AAATACAACGCTCAACACAATCGTAACGTCCAATTGTTAATTAAAATCACTATAGAACTGTAGGAAGCAAAATTAATGGTATAATTATTTGCGATCACAGGCAGCCACAAGATGATCAACAACTTAGAATTCTTCACCACAAGTTATTGACAGGATCGAAGAACAATTTTTCAACATATGAAAATTTAATAGAAGGCGTGTTTGTAGCACCGTCTGATCTGAGCGTTGGTATTCAACTCGCAGATATGGTTGGCGGTGCGATTTTTAGAAAACATGTTAGGTCAGATGAACGCTATTTTAGCCAAATAGAAAAATCATTTAGGAGAAGTGATCGTGGTCGTATAGAAGGATATGGATTAATAAAATGGCCTAGATAAAAAAGACGCCGTGCTGGGTAAACCCAAACCTGCAAGTATCGGCGCAGTCACGGCGTAAATCTATTATAACACTAAAAAGCAACAAAAAAGCAACAAAAAAGCAGCACCATGAAACCCGCATCAAGAATACAGGCCACTATAGAAATCCTCGACAACATCGCCGCCGTGCAGCGCGTGCCGATGGATACCGTGGTCGGCGATTATATGCGCACCCGCCGCTATATCGGTGCCAAGGACCGCGCCGAAGTCGCCGAGCGCGTTTACAACATGGCACGCCACCACGCCCGCATTGGCTGGTGGCTGGATAAAACAGGCTGCGAAGACAATGCCCGCAGCCGCATCATCGTCTGGCTCGCTATGGGGGAGAACGGCGGTGATGGTGTAAACAAGGCGCGCATCAAAGACCTCTTCGATGGCTCCAAATACGCCCCCGTCGGTCTGGATGAAAAAGAACTCAAACGCTTCGACCACATGAACGGCCGCAAATTCATTCACCCCGATATGCCGCTGGAAGTCCGCGTGGAATGCCCGCCGCTCTATGAAGAAAAACTCAAATCCTATTTCGGCGCCGATTTCGAAGCCGAAATGCAAGCCATGCTCGGCACCGCGACGCTGGACTTGCGCGTGAATATATTCACCTCCACCCGCGAAGACGCACAAAAATCGCTGAAAAATGACGGCGTCGAAACTGAAAAAACCACGCTTTCCCCTTGGGGGCTTCGCTGTAAATCAAAAGCGCATCTTGCCAAAACCAAGGCTTTACTTAAAGGCCATGTCTCCATTCAGGACGAGGGCAGCCAGCTTATTGCCTATCTCTGCGACGCGAAACCAGGCATGCAGGTTCTTGATTTCTGCGCCGGCGCAGGCGGAAAAACGCTGGCTCTGGGCGCAGCCATGCAGCGCAAGGGACGCATTGTTGCCATGGATAACGATGCCCGCCGCCTCGAAAAAGGCCGCGATCGCTACAAAAAGGCGGGCATCGCCGATATCATCGAGGTCCGCTCCTTAGAGGACGAAAAAAACCGCAAATGGCTGAAACGCCAAAAAGGCAAATTCGATATCGTCCTGACGGATGTTCCATGCACGGGCACAGGAACATGGCGCCGCAACCCCGATATGCGCTGGCGCATTTTCGGCCCCGATTTGGAAGAACTGCTGCAAGCACAGGCCGAAATTATCGACAAAGCCGCAGCCCTCGTCAAAGACGGTGGCCGCCTCGTCTACGCCACATGCTCGCTTTTAACGGAAGAAAACGAAGCGCAAATCGAACGCTTCTTGAAAGACCACTCCGACTTCGAAGTCCTGCCCCCTTCAAATGTCATTCTGAAGGGCCTCAGCCCTGAAGAATCTAAATCCAAGAAAACAGATCCTTCAGCGCAAGCGCTTCAGGATGACACGGGGCGCTTCATGCGTCTCACGCCATACCGTCACGGAACAGACGGTTTTTTCACCGCCATCCTCGCAAAAAAATTGACATAATAACAAGGGCATTCTTCACCCACATCAATCAGATTCAATGGAGAATATTTATGTCGAAGACGTTAATCGCCGGTACGCCGGTAACAACCACAACGGATCCTTCAGGTCGGGCGTGGTTGGATCATTCCCCTTAACCCTCTCCCCGCTTCTGCTTTGCGGGAGGGTAGAGGGAATGAACTCTGCAAAACTCCGATGATTCTCCAAAACGCCGCGTAAAAGACCCTAAGCCGCGGCACCGTCCCTAACGGCCTTATTCAGATCTAGCGCAAAATATTACGGTGAAATAAAACTAAAATCGTCATAATTTCCAGCCGCCCCAATATCATTCCGGCCGACAAAATCCATTTCGCACTATCTGGCAGGCTTGAAAAATTTCCGTAGGGACCAATGACACTGCCAATACCCGGCCCCACATTGGCCACAGCCGTCGCCGCGCCGCTGATCGCCGTTGCAAAATCGAGCCCCGCCGCGCTTAACAAGAGAGTGATGATGACATTTAAAAGTACATACGCCCCCAAAAACCCCATGACATTCAGGGCAAGCTCGTGATGAATATTCTTGCCCTGAAACCCGCTGTAAAAAAAGCCGCGCGGATGGATAAGGCTTTTCAAATGACGGTTTAGAATTTTTGCTGCCAGCACCAGCCGCATGACTTTAACTCCGCCGCTGGTTGATCCTGCACATGCCCCTAAATAGGTCAGCATCATAAAAACCATGACCGAAAACGGCCCCCAGCTTGTATAGTCAACGGTGGCATATCCCGTCGTGGTGATCACCGAAATAACAGAAAATGCAACCGCGTCAGCCGTCACCAAGACAGAAGAATGATCCTGCGTCATCATCACCCATAAACTCAAAACGACAATGACCAACACCAGAATAATCATAAAAAATTTAAACTGCTCATCTTTGAAAATGTCGAACTGACCAAGCACAAAAATTTTCACATATAAAATGAATGGAATACTGCCCAAAATCATAAATAGGCAGCAAACCGCATTGAGAGGCGCACTGTTAAAATACCCGAAAGACTGATCATGCGTGGAAAACCCCCCAGTCGAAAGCGTCGTCATCGCGTGATTAACGGCATCGAATAAATCCATACCAAGCCAGTAATATAAAAGTGCGCAACAAACGCTCAGCCCAAAATAAATCATCAGCAATGACCGCACCAGCAAGGCCGTTCGCGGAATAATTTTGTCATAACGGTCGCTGGATTCAGTTTGAAAAAGCTGCATCCCCCCGATACTTAAAAACGGCAGCAGAATAATTGAGAAGGCAACAATCCCAATTCCGCCAATCCACTGAATAAGCGATCGCCAGAATAAAATCCCTCGCGAACTCTGTTCCAAATCAGTCATGACAGTCGAACCGGTTGTCGTCACACCTGATACGGCTTCAAAAAAAGCGTCCGTAATGTTGAAATCAATATCTGCGAAATAAAAAGGCAAACATGCGAAAAAACTTAAAAATACCCAGCTTGCTGTTGCCAGAAAAAAAGTGCTTTTGATATTCAGATTTTTTTCATGTCCTTTATTGGCGATCACCAGACAGCCGCCAAAAAACAGACAGAAAAACGCGCACATCAAAAATGCTTTGAAATTTTGATGACCATCATAATAATCAATCAATGCGGGAAAGAAATCCGCTACACCAATAAGCAGCAGCAAAAGCCCGAGAGTAAATCCGATTGTATTTAAATTCATGTAATGGCCTTTTGCACCGTCAAATGACAAACCAATATAGCAAAGAAACAGGGTCTAAGATATGAGCACCTCTAACGCTGCAGCAAAAGCGTCGTCCATTCGCCGATCTCAATAGTTTTGCGATGTGTCAGGTTCTCGGCTTCATAAACGCCGCGCACATCATCGCGCTGCTCATTGAGTATCCCCGATAAAATCACGTAGCCATTATCGTCCGCGCATGCCGCCAAATCCGCTGCCATCGCTTTTAAAGGTGCGGGCAGAATATTGGCAATGATCAAATCATACGGCCCCTTTTTCTGCACGCCCGTCCCCGCAAACCCGTCATTCACTAAAACGCTGAGATCTGTTTTGCCTTCGGGCACGCCATTGGCCTCCATATGCCGCTTTGTCACCGCAATACATTCTGGATCGTGATCAACCGCAAACACAGGCGTCTTCCAAAGCATCCAGGCCGCAATCGCCAAAATCCCGCTGCCAGTCCCCATATCCAGAACATTCCACGGGCATGCGCCTTGGCCTTTGAGATCCAGCACGGCCTGAAGGCAGCCTTTGGTCGTGCCATGTTCACCCGATCCGAACGCGGTCGAGGCGTCGATTTGCAAACCCATCAAGCCCTCAGGAACAGGGTCCTCGCAATGTGATCCATAAATATAAAACGGCCCCACACTAAACGCAGGAAATTGTGAATAAGAGTATTCCAGCCAGTTCCGCTCCGGCACAGCTTCAATCACCCAATCAAGCTTCTGAGGAAGATCAATATCATGAATATCCGCGCCAATTTTAAACAGAGTGTTGAGAAAACTCTCTTGCGGAGCCTCTTCAAAAATCCACTCCAAAACCCAGGGCGCGGTATGTGAATGCTCCGCCCGCAGCGTTGAATGCGAAACGCAATACTCAGCAAAAACGCCGCTCAAACGGGCGACGTCAATATCGCTATATTCAGCCCTAAGATTGATTTTTGCTTGAAACACGGGCGGCCCAGCCTTCCGTTAGCCTTTGTCTTCCTCGTCGTCGATATCATCGGCGTCAGGTTCAAGATCATCAAGATCTCCCAGATCATCTTCGTCTTCGTCGATGCCCAGATCATCAAGATCATCATCATCATCCAGATCAAGATCGCCGCTTGGGTCGTCTTCGTCATCATCGTCATCGCCGGATTCAAGATCCTCAAGGCTTACCACTTGCGCCTCTTCATCATCTTCTTCCAACTCATCTTCGTCGTCTTCAACCTCGGCGGCCTTGGCTTTCGCTTTAGATTTTGCTGCGCTCTCTTCAAGATCCGCCGCATCTTCAACCGCCGCCGCCGCGCGACCGCGACGTGATTTCAACTTCACTTCACCGGTAAACTCATCCCCGCATGACGGGCAAATAATCGGGCGCTTGTTCATGTCAAAGAACCGCGCACTACAGCCCATACAAATTCTTTTTAATCCTCTAATATCAACAGCAGCACTCACTATTATTTCTCCTTAGCTTTCATAGTCTTTAAATACAATTTCGAAGTACTCTGATTGGCGCGGAGTGTCAAAAGAAAAATCATATTGGGGGTTAGGCCCTACTCAGGGTCAGGTGGATTCGGGCCCTGATCCGTGTACCAATGTAATCTTATAGAGGCTTGAGTATCCTGAGGCTCTATAAAAGCCCAAAACTCGGCAGGCCAATGATTATATGTGCCGACAGGCGGCCAAATAATAGGCATATGCTTTGAGAAACAATATTGTACGAAGTGCCTTGCGAGCAAACAAATATCATCGATAGCACTTTGATCAAGCCCGCCTATATCGGTAATCGGAATCTGTCTCAAACCGCAATCTGGGGCTTCGGGAACAAAATCCTCTGATACGCTCTCAGAGGCCGAGATCGTATTAAAAACAAACCCGACCCGCGTGAGGCTTTTCTCAGGCTCTGTTATTCCGAAATTTTTTTGGGTGTTGCTGATCAGTATACTCGCGGCTCTTCGCAGAATGATGTCTGGCAAAATATCGGGGTCGATAGAGCCGATAGGAATCTGATTTATACGCCGTATTTTATTTTCAATCTGCATCACTTGATCAGCACACATCAAACCGTCAGGACGAGAGGCCTTCTGGCCAGGATAAGCAAAATATCCTGAATTTTCAATTTGGTAAATGCGCGCGGCAGGTTTTGTTTTCGTAGAAAAATCCATACAATCGAGAAGCTGAAGTTCGCTGTTTTGATCGTAATAGGCTCCCCAAATACCCAATCGCCGAAAATGGCTTTGTGGGTTTTTGGGGGCATGCCCGCCATCAAAATCAATATTTGCCCTGACGATACTCAGTAAATGAATATCATGAAACGCAGGTTGCTGACCATTAATCGCGTTCCAGATCTGTTGCCCTGACGCTAATCTCAAACCAGTCATTGGTGAACGAGAGGCTTTGACTCTTCTTTTTACCATAAAAAATAAATACTGAACAAATATAGGGATTGTCAACATACAAATATGGGAATCCCCTCGACCATGCCTCCATATCATTATAAACTATCGGAAAATCAAGCGAAGCGAAGTCCTCGCGTAAGCGGGGATCTTGTGGTTTAATTAAGTAAGCATTAGTTTTTATCTGCGTAAAATATATAATCCTAATATAAACGACTGAAAGGCATATTCATGCAAAAATCCGTTGTCATCTGTGGCTTTAAACGCTCCCCCATGCATTTCGCAAACAAAGGCGATCTCGCCAAGGTTAGGCCGGATGATATGGCCGCCGAGGTTGTAAAGGCCTTGATTAAGGATACAGGGATCAAGGTCGACGACATCGAAGATTTGATTATGGGCTGTGCCTTCCCGGAGGCCGAACAAGGCTTCAACATCGCCAAACTCGTCGTGCAACACGCCGATCTGCCCGTCACTATCGCGGGCGCAACCGTTAACCGGTTCTGCGGCTCCTCCATGACGGCAATCCATATGGCTCTCGGCGCCATCAATGCTGGTGCAGGCGAGGCTTTCATCTGCGCAGGCGTAGAGAGCATGAGCCGAATCCCCATGGGCGGTTTTAATCCGATGCCAAACCCTGCCCTTTTTGAGAAATACCCCCAAGCCTATATCGGCATGGGTGAAACCGCCGAAAATCTGGCGAAAAAATACGACATTAAACGCGCCGATCAAGAAGAATTCGCCGTCTCCTCGCACCATAAAGCCGCCAAGGCTGCCGAAAGCGGCAAGTTCGATGACGAAATGGTCGAAATCGCAGGCGTAAAAACCGATGGCACGATTCGCCCCGACTCAAGCGTTGAAAAACTCGCGACCCTCAAGCCCGCTTTCTTGGCGGATGGCTCCGTAACCGCGGCTACTTCTTCCCCGCTGACCGACGGCTCGGCGGCGGTTCTGGTCTGTTCCGAAGAATACGCCGATAAACATAAACTCCCGAAATTGGCGCGGATTAAATCCATCGCCGTGGCCGGCTGCGGCGCAGAAATTATGGGCATCGGACCCGTTCCCGCAACGCATAAAGCATTAGAGCGCGCAGGTCTGAAATTGGACGATATCGACATCATCGAACTCAACGAAGCCTTCGCTGCGCAGGGGCTCTCAGTCCTCAAAGAGCTCGGCGCAGATATCAAAAAAGTCAATCTGGACGGCGGCGCCATTGCCCTCGGCCACCCGCTCGGCACATCTGGCGCACGCATCACCGGTAAAGCCGCCAGCCTGCTCAAACGCGAGGGGAAAAAATACGCCCTCGCCACCATGTGTATCGGCGGCGGCCAAGGCGTCGCAACGGTTTTGGAGGCGATTTAAGAGTGTTTTTTTCTTCGTCATTGCGAGCGAAGCGAAGCAATCCATATAGATTGCCGCGTCGGGCTATAGCCCTCCTCGCAATGACATTTTTAACGGGGTGTAATTGGAGTTCTTCCAATACTTCTCAGGCTTCTAAAGAAAGTTGCGAATTCATATGGCATTATTTTCAGGAGAATATAGTAAAAGCTAAAAACTCAACGGGATATGATAAATTATATTACGCGCAAAAAGCGCATATGAACGTTGATATTTTAATGGGTAGAGGATGTTGTAAGTATGAAGAAGTATGTCCTGCGGCAATTATGGATTAAAGGAAAATAAATGACACAAATAAATAAAGTAGCAGTTATCGGATCAGGCGTCATGGGGTCGGGCATCGCCGCCCAGCTGACAAATGCGGGGCTTCCCGTTGTCCTCCTCGACATCAAGGTTGAAGGCAAAAATCTGGCCGCGGACGCCGTTGAAAAAATGCTCAAATCCGATCCCGCGCCCTTTATGCGAAAGTCCAACGCCAAGATGATAACAACAGGCACCATCGACGATGACCTTGACCTCATCAAAGATTGCGACTGGATCATCGAAGTCGTCCTCGAAAAGCTCGAAATCAAACACGCCACCTACGCCAAAATCGAAAAAGCGCGGAAAAAAGGCTCGATTGTATCGTCTAACACCTCGACGATTCCCCTTCATAAACTGATCGAAGGCCAGCCCGATTCTTTTGCCAAAGATTTCATGATTACCCACTTCTTCAACCCGCCCCGCTATATGCGCCTGCTGGAGCTGGTCACAGGCCCGAAAACCGATAAAAAGGCTGTCGAAACCATCCGCGAAATCTGCGATGTGAAACTTGGCAAAGGCGTGGTTCTGTGTAACGACACACCCGGTTTCATCGCCAACCGTCTCGGCGTGTTCTGGCTCACCGCGGGCGTGAACGAAGCCATCAAACAAAATGTGTCCATTGAAGTCGCCGATGCCGTGATGTCCAAACCCGTTGGCATACCGAAAACGGGCGTATTCGGTCTGATTGATCTGGTCGGTATAGACCTGATGCCCAAACTCTCGGAAAGTCTGCTCTCAACGCTCCCCAAAGACGATGCCTACCGCGATGTGTTCGAAGACCACAAATTCATCCACGACATGATCGCCGCAGGCTATACGGGCCGCAAAGGCAAGGGCGGCTTTTATCGCCTGAACCCCGATGCCCCCAAAGGCGACAAAGAAAAACAAGCCCTGCAAATCGACGCCTCCAAATTCGAGGAAAGCCAATATGGCGCATCCGTGAAAAAACAGGCCGGCGCAGACCCCGCCATAGCAGCCGGGCGCAATGGCATCCGCGCCGTCGTGGAAACCGAGAGCGAAGGCGGCGCTTACGCTTGGGCGGTCCTGCGCGATACGCTCACCTATGCGGCGCTTCTGGTCGGCGAGATTGCAGATACCGTCTTCGACATCGATGAAGGCATGAAGCTGGGTTATAACTGGAAAAAGGGCCCGTTCGAAATGCTCGACGACCTCGGCCCCGCATGGTTCGCAGCCAAGCTGAAGGAGGAGGGCGCGCATGTCCCCGATATTTTGAATAAGTTAATCAATACATCCCCCCTCCATAACCCTCCCCCTGAGGGGGGGAGGG
>CAYGJS010000050.1:0-9303 GCA_964350435.1 uncultured Micavibrio sp. | reverse complement strand
GACTGATTTTTAACCGCTTGTGAATCCGTTAAATGAATTTAGTGGGATAGGTTCTTATCCTTTAAAGCATATAAATAGGCGAAAAATCGCCAGAGAATTTTGTGTAATTATAAGGGTGTGAGTGACGATGGCAGATATATATCGCCAGCTTTTTGATAATAAACAAGGCAAACAATCCGAAATTTCTGTTGGGAATAACACGGCCAGCGTGACTTTTGACGCGGGGCCTTCGGTTATTTTGGATGGGGTGGAGTTGCCCACGCCAGTACTTTTGGATGTTGAGGTGCAGGGCGGGCAGAAGATGGAAGACCGCGCGCCGTTTGTGACGGACGGTTCGGGGCAGATTTTTTTGCTGTTTTATGATGAGCAGGGCGGAATTCAGGCGATTGACGCGGCGCAGGTGCGGGCGGAGATCCAGCCTGCGGTTCTGGCGGCGCGGCAAATGTATGCGGAAGGCAAAGACCCGCGCACAGGCGCGCCGATTTCTGCGAAAGACCCTGTAACAGGGCGAGAGATTCAGCCAGGCGGGATTTCATCCCATTTGTATAAGGTGAATGGTGAGATGCATACGGCGGTTTTGCTTGATCGTGAGGGCAAGTATGTGCGGCATTATACCCAAGGGCGGCCGATGATGGGGGATGGAACGCATATTGCGCTTGTTCCCGTTGATGAATTTGATTTGCACAATCCACCGCAGGATAAGGTTGAGAATGCCGTGAGATATGATGATGGTATGTCGCCTTTGCGGTATACGGCGGGCGCGGATGACGGCGTTAAGCAGTATATGGAGAATTTGGAGGCTTATGCGGATGCAATGAATACTCAAGGGGGTATTACATTAGGAACGACGGATGATGTGGCGCCGCGTGATGATAATGAGCGCGAGTTGGTGAGCAAGGGGGTATTTCCTGCGTTGCCAGATCATAAGCCTGAGGCAGAGCCTGCTGCTGCGGCGCGACCGACGAGAGAGCGGCCTGCGCCTGTGCAGAGGGAGAGACCTGCGGCAGTGCCAGAGAGGCCTTCGCCAGCTGCAGAGAGATCCTCACCGCGTGTGACGGAGGCTTCTGGCGATGCTCCTGATGCGTCTATAGATCCTGTGGCGGCAATGGAGGCGATTGCTGATCTTTTGAGGGCGGATAAAAGACTTTATGGGCCTGAAATTGGTAAGATTGCGGCTACGGGTGATCGTGCCTTCAGGAGTGATGTTGCCGCGTTTGCGCGTGAGCATGCGCGCAATCCAGAATTATCGGCGAAAGAGTATTTTGATGCGAAGAATGCACCAGAGGCCGCGCCAGAGCCAGCGAGGCCTGCTGAGCCTTCCCGCGCAGAGCTTAGACAGATTGATTTGCCGCCCGATTTTAAGGAGACGGGTCCGGGTATTTATATGAACCCGACAGATGCGGCGAATTTAATCCGGCGAGATTTAACAGCAGGTTTGGCGGAGTCTGGGTCTGTGCCTATAAAGAGCTTAAAGGTTCTAGCTTTGGAAGAGGCTGTGGGGGATGTAAAAAGTCTTTTTCCTGCTGCGGTTGATGATAATGGGCGGATTGATGCGGAGAAACTTCCTGAAGCGGTTCGTGATGCGCTTGGCTCTGAAGGGTTGGCGTTGATTGATGAAGTGAATATGGGTTTGGACTGCCTACAACCTGACAAGCAAGATGTGCGGGTACAGCCCGGAATTTGTGCCGCGCCGCTGCCTACGCCGCAATAGTTTTAGGCCGCGCGTTTTAGGGGGCCGTTTTCGTAGAGCTCCGCTACGTATTCCCAATTTACGAGATTATCAACGAAGGCCTCAAGGTATTTGGGGCGGGCGTTGCGGTAGTCGATATAGTAGGAATGTTCCCATACATCGCAACCCAGAAGCGGGGTTTTGCCCGATGTTAGCGGGCTGTCGGCGTTGGCGGTTTTTGTGACCTCCAGTTTGCCTTCGGCGTTCATCACCAGCCAGCACCAGCCAGAGCCGAATTGGGTTGCGCCGGCATTCAGGAAGGCTTCGCGGAAGGCGTCAAATGAGCCGAAGCTGTCTGTTATTGCGGCGTCCAGATTGCCGGGGCGCGATCCGCCGCCATTTGGTGTCATCCAGTTCCAGAAATGCAGGTGGTTGTAATGTTGACCAGCGTTGTTAAAGAGGCCTTGTTCGCCTTTTTTGTGGGCATTGAGAACGACTTCTTCGAGGGTTGCGCCCATATTCGGTAGACCTTCGAGAATTTTGTTGCCGTTGGTGACATAGGCGTTGTGGTGTTTATCGTGGTGGAATTCCAGCGTTTCAGCCGACATGTAGGGGGCTAACGCGTCATAGGCATAGGGGAGTTTTGGTAGTTCGAATGTCATTTTCGTCTCCATTTTAAATTTGGTATATTTTAACCACAGATGGACACAGATCAACACAGATTTTTTTATTTTATCAGTGTTCATCCGTGTTTATCTATGGTTTTTAAAAATATGAATGCAGAACTTTCATATTGCGGGCAGTTGGTGCGGGCGCATGATCCTGATCGGTTTTTGCTGTCTATGTTTTCGCCTGCGGGGAGCCGCGAGGATTTGTGGGCTTTATTTGCGTTTAATTACGAGATTGCGAAAACGCGGGAGGTGGTGACGGAGACGCAGCTGGGGCTTATTCGGTTGCAGTGGTGGAGAGAGGCTCTTGCGGGTGTATTTCGGGGGGAGGTTTTGGAGCATCAGGGGTTGGAAGCTCTGGCGCGGGTGATTGCGCGGCACGATCTGGATAGGCAAGAGTTTGAGACGCTGATTTATGCGCGGGAGTTTGATCTGGAGGACGTGTTGCCGGGGAATGTTGAGGGGCTGCTCAATTACGCGGAGTTTACGTCGGCGCCTTTGATGCGGCTTGCGCTGCGGGTTTTGGGCGGGGATATCCATATTGAGCCTGTGGGCGCGGTGGCGGTGAATTTTGCGCTGGCGGGGATATTGCGGAGCGTTGCTTATTTGGGGTCTTCGCGGCGGTGTTTGCTTCCTGAGGATTTAATGAAGCGGGCGGGGCAGCGGATGGATCACCTGTATGAGGGAAAAATAGTTGATGGTTTTTCCGATATTATTCGTGAGGTGGCGGATCAGCGCGTAGAAGGTTTGAGGCCGCAGAATGGGTTTTTGAAGCGGATGGATAAATTATCAGGAATGTATTTTAAGCAATTGGAATCTTTGAATTATAATGTATTTGATACGCGGTTGAGCTTTGCACCGCCATTTAAGGTTTTACGTTTAGCATTTTAATTGATGTTATTGATTTTTAAATGTTTTATGGATACACTTAAGGCAGGGTAGTAAAAAACGTTAGGGTCATAGTCATGGTTGATTCCATTCGTGGTTCGGGCAATGTTCCGAGCATTCAGCAAGCGACGAAAGCACAAACGCAGCGCAGTGAGCAAAACAAGGCTGAGCGCGCGCAAAATCGTGAGATTCAGGCGCAGGAAGTGTCTGAGCGTCAAGCCGAGGATATAGCGCGGACGCTGAGCCGTGAAATTGCCGATGCGCCAGAGGTGACTTTGGGCAAGGGCAGTTTGCTTGATAAACTGCTTTAGGTTTGCTTATTCCTTTTTAAATTTCCCGTTTTCCAAGAAATATGCGACCTGCGCCATGAGTGCGGGGTTGAACATCATGAAGGAATGGTTTGATTTCATTATGATATGGTCGGTCATGCCGTCGATCTTTGTGCGCTCTACGGGGACGATGCCGTCATGCGCGCCTTCAAGCACCCATGGCGCGAGGGGGTTTATGGAGGCGCTGCCGGCGATGATGCCGAGGGGGTAGGTGATATCGCCTGTGTCGTGGATATAGGTGGTTTTGAGCTGGGCGCTGGCGGGGCCGAAGATTTTGCGGAAGGCGGGGCCGAGGATTTTGTTTTCATCGAGGAAATCGGCGAATTCGCTGCCGCTGTTGGGCGGGGAGAGCATGACGACGCGGCCAAGGTTTTTAGGTTTATAGGCGCTAATATAGTATCTTGAAATTAAGCCTCCCATTGAGTGGGTCACGAAATTCAATCTTCCATATTTTCCCCCTGACTTTTTTGCTTCGCTGCTTGCGTGGGGGGCGCCACGCGGCGCAGCTTGCGCCTTGTCAGGTGAAAAATCTGTTTGATTGAAGTGCGGGTGCTCAAGGATTTTTTGATGCACGAATTCGGTGATGTCTTCGAGGGACATTTCACGGGAAGGATATAGGATGTTTATGGTTTCGAAGCCACGATTTTCCAGATACTTCGCCAAGGGGAGCATATCGAGCTTGCTTCTCAGAATGCCGTGTAAAAGAACAACGATCTCTTTATTCATTTTTAAATCTTAACATAGGTTTTATTGCCCGCGAAGCTGTTCGAATTCTTCGGAGAAGAAGTCGCTTTCCTTGGCTTTCAGGCGCGGCTGAAGCGGGTTGCTCTTATAGGGGAACATGTGGGCGCGGTAGTCGTGTTGTTTGGACACGTTGGCTTTGCGGGCGTTATTCAGCCGGTATTCGACGTTTGTATCAGCAGAGAAGGATACGGTTTTGATCGCGTCTTTGACGGTTTTGGCGGGCCACGCGGCGGTGTCGAAGGCGGTGGTTTTGTCTTTGGTGAAAACGCCTTCATCGGGGTTTAGGGATACTGTACCTGTTTCTGTGGTATAGTTTACGAGTCCTTCGAAGACGTAAACCCCGTAATTGCCGCCCAGCGTACCGCCCCAGAATTTTGTGCCGCGAATACCGATCGAGCCGACGGAAGTGTTGATTTTTACGTCAGGATTTGTGCGTTTGGAAAGCAGGCCGCTGGTCCACGCGAAGGCACCGGAAATCGTGAATTCGCCTTTGTTTTCGGCGGCATCGTAGGGGTCGAAGACGTATTCGTCGATTTCAAGCTGCGCGTCCTCGCTGAGGGTTATTTCGGTGTTGTCCACGAACAAGATCAGGGCGCGGGCGTCCGCCGCCGTTTCGAGGGTTGTGTTCATATATATCGGGTCGCCTTGGCGGATGGGGAGTTTACCGTTTGCTCCGACATAGAAGGCGTCCCCTTGCAGCAAGAGGAGTTCGCCAATGGGGTATTGGCTTTTTGCGCCGCCAGCGGCTATAGCGGCAGTACTTGTGAAAAGTATAAGCGCGGCCAGCGCATAGGCGGCGGCGATTTGTAGCCCGAATTTCATCCCCTGGTCCCCAATTTATTCTTCTTGTTATGGTTTTATTATACTGGGGAATAGATTGAAAGCGCCTTAAAAATGGATAAAATTGTATATAAATTCAACTATGCCGCGATTTTGTGCTGGTGCAGCCATGCTATTAGGGCGGCGCGGGCGCGGTCGGTATAGGCTTTTTTGCGATCTTTGCCGCGGAGTTTGGCGCGTTTGATCTTACCGTTTTTGGTGGTGTAGGGGATTGTGGCTTCGTCTTTGGTGAGGGGGGCGAAGAGGCCGAAATTCACGTTCATGGGTTGGAAGGTTTCCGCGTCTGCGCCGCCTGTGATGTGGCCGAGGAGTGCGCCGAGGGCGGTGGTGTTAGGCGGGGTTTCGAAATGCGCGCCGAAGATTTCGCAGGCGGCCATCCGCCCTGCGAGCAGGCCGATGGATGCGCTTTCGACATAGCCTTCGCAGCCAGTGATTTGGCCGGCGAAGCGGATGGTTTGAGGCGGTTTACCCCCACCCCGACCCTCCCCCTGAGAGGGGGAGGGAGATGGGGTTGTGTTGAGGATTTTCAGGCGGAGCTGCGTGTCCAGCAATTTTGGGGAATTGATGAAGGTGTTGCGGTGCAGGCCGCCGAGCCTTGCGAATTCGGCGTTTTCGAGGCCGGGGATCATTTTGAAGACGCGGGTTTGTTCGCCCCATTTCATTTTGGTCTGGAAGCCGACTATGTTGTAGAGCGTGCCCAGCGCGTTGTCCTGACGGAGCTGGACGACGGCGTGGGGCTCGATGCCTGTGCGCGGGTCGATCAGGCCGACGGGTTTCATGGGGCCGAAGCGCAGGGTTTCGAGGCCGCGGGAGGCCATGACTTCCACGGGCATACAGCCGTCGAAATAGGGGGTGTCTTCTTCTTGCTCCGCCAGAGATTTGGAGCCGCTGGGGAGTTCCCATTCCTTGAACAGGCCGTATTCGGCATTCAGGAGTTCGTGGATGAAGGCTTCGTATTGATCTTTGGTCATCGGGCAGTTGATATAGTCGTGAGCCGTTCCGATGCCTTGGGCTTTGTCATAGCGGGATTGGAACCACGCGACGGACATGTCGATGCTTTCGGTGTGAACGATGGGGGCAATGGCATCGAAGAAGGCAAGCTCGTCTTCGCCTGTTTGGGCGGCGATCCATTTTGCGAGAGGATCGGAGGTGAGAGGGCCTGTGGCGATGATGACATGTTGCCAGTCTTCGGGGATGGTCGTGATTTCTTCTTTTTCTATGCGGATGTTGGGGTGGGCTTCGAGGGTTTTGGTGACGCCCGCCGAGAATATATCGCGGTCTACGGCGAGTGCGCCGCCCGCAGGGACGGCGGCTTTATCGCCTTCGCGCATAATCAGGGAATTCAGCGTGCGCATTTCCTCGTGCATCAGGCCGACCGCGTTATGCTCCGCATCACCTGAGCGGAAGGAGTTCGAGCAGACAAGTTCGGCGCATTCGCCCGTATTGTGGGCGGGGGTTGCGCGGTGGGGGCGCATTTCGTGGAGGAGAACCTGCACGCCCATATTGGCGGCTTGCCATGCGGCTTCCGATCCCGCCAGTCCTGCGCCGATGATGTGTAAGGCTTTGTTGCTCATAACGGCGGTATGCATAGCACCGGATGAAAAAAATCGCAATCACTGCTTTAAGTTTGGCGTAAGGAGGAGTAGAATTTGTGAAGAGAATCAAAACCTTCCTTAATTGAAAAAAAAAGAGATTATTTATGAAACACTTTCTTCTTTATTCCGCTGCTTTTGTTTTTATTTCTGCGCCAGTGATGGCCGAAGATGCCGCGCATGGAGGGGCCGCGCATATTCAGGAAGTGGCGGGGGATGCTGTGAATGACGCTCGGGGGGCGGTTTCTGATGTTGTTACTCAGGCGCAACTCGGTGCGGCTGCGCCTGTTTCAGGGCATGTTGAGCCGGCGCATTGGGGGTATGGCGCGGCGAATGGTGCTCAGAAATGGGCGGCTTTGGACGCCAAGTATGAGGCCTGCGGGACTGGGGCTGCGCAATCGCCCATTAATATTGATAAGTTTTTGCAGGAAGATTTGCCAGATATTGTGCCCGCGTATCATGCCGGTGCGTTATCTGTGATGAATAACGGGCATACAGTGCAGGTGAATGTGCCGGCAGGAAGCGGATTTAGCGTTGGCGGTGTGCAGTATGAATTGGTGCAGCTGCATTTTCATACGCCGAGCGAGCATTATCTGGACGGGGCGCCGTATCCGATGGAGGTGCATTTTGTGCACCAGGCTGCGGATGGCGGTCTTGGCGTGATTGGCGCGATGATGAAGGTTGGGGCGCATCATCCTGTGATCGAAGGGATTTGGCAGAATGTTCCAGCGGCCGGGGAGAGCAAGGATGTTGTGGGCGTAGACATTAACCCGGCGGATTTGATGCCGGCTTCGCTGGAGTATTATAAGTATGACGGGTCTTTGACAACCCCGCCATGCAGCGAGGGCGTTGCATGGCATGTTTTGAAAGAGCCGATTGAGATTTCTGAGGTGCAATTAACGGCGTTTCAGTCTGTGTTTCCTGTGAATGCCCGGCCTGTCCAGCCTTTGAATGACCGTGTTGTAACGGGTGATTAATTTATCATTTTGCTGCCGGCCTCGTTGAAAATTTATACAACACATAAGAGCGTGACGGGGCGAGGCTGCTTAGACGAGGTGTTTTGCGTTGAGCCGTTTGAACGGTTTTTGCCTTAAGCAGAATTGATTGTTGCTGCGGTTGGCGGTTCCATGTGCGATGGTGGGGCTTAATTATGGGATTAGGAAAGTTTGTTTGTGGCTCTGCGTCTGCTGGTTTTCCTGGGTTTTTTGAGAAAAATCAAAAAAATTAAAAAAAGATGAAAAAAAGGTTTGACGGAACCGACTCGGATGCGTATAACTCGCTCCACACCTTGAGGCGGGCTTGCGAAAATCGGGAACAAATCTGGGTGTGAGTCATTGAAAAGTAAAAGTTTTTTGATGGTGTGTTGACGGCTTCGATCTATCCGATTATAAGGAGCTATCTACGAAAGAAAATGAATTGAATAACAAGAAGTCATTTCGGACTTCTTTTTATTCGGTTTTGTGCCGAAGAGGTTCTTGTACATCGTGAATAGGAAAGAAGGAATACGCAGGCAGCAGTATCTTGGCCACGAGCAATCGTGGTGTGTATTGAGTACACTTAAAACAAATCAAGATCTGCGCTTATCATTTCGATGATAAGTTTTTGCGTAGTCTTTCATGACGCACGTGATCATATTTATATGGTCACAACAGTTCAATCATGACTTCGGTTGTGGTTGAGCAGCAAATTAAGCAGGTCCTTGAAGTAACTTATATACTTCAAATTAACCAAAAATTCTTTTTTGAGCAATTTGATGGATTCAAACTTAAGAGTTTGATCCTGGCTCAGAACGAACGCTGGCGGCAGGCCTAACACATGCAAGTCAAGGGGCCCCCCTTCAAGCAAGCTTGAAGGAGTCTTTAGAAAAGACAAGAAAGCAAAGCTTTCTTGATGGGGGGCACCGGCGCACGGGTGCGTAACGCGTGGGAATGTACACCTAGGTAAGGAATAACTCTTGGAAACGAGAGCTAATACCTTATAATATCTACGGATCAAAGATTTATCGCCTAGGGATCAGCCCGCGTCAGATTAGCTTGTTGGTGAGGTAAGAGCTCACCAAGGCGACGATCTGTAGGGGGTCTGAGAGGATGATCCCCCACACTGGTACTGAGACACGGACCAGACTCCTACGGGAGGCAGCAGTGAGGAATATTGGACAATGGGCGAAAGCCTGATCCAGCCATGCCGCGTGAGTGAAGAAGGCCTTAGGGTTGTAAAGCTCTTTCAATAGTGAAGATAATGACGGTAGCTATAGAAGAAGCTCCGGCTAAATTCGTGCCAGCAGCCGCGGTAATACGAATGGAGCAAGCGTTGTTCGGAATAACTGGGCTTAAAGCGTGCGCAGGCGGATTAGAAAGTCAGAAGTGAAATCCCAGGGCTCAACCTTGGAACTGCTTTTGAAACTTCTAATCTAGAATCCCGGAGGGGCCAGTAGAATTCCAAGTGTAGAGGTGAAATTCGCAGATATTTGGAGGAATACCAGTGGCGTAGGCGACTGGCTGGACGGGCATTGACGCTCAGGCACGAAAGCGTGGGGAGCAAACAGGATTAGATACCCTGGTAGTCCACGCCGT
>CAYGJS010000049.1:0-9423 GCA_964350435.1 uncultured Micavibrio sp. | reverse complement strand
CAACTGCGCCGCCCGCTTCTGCCCAACAAAATCCAGCAGGCGGCCCTATGGGCTTCTTCCAAAAAGACCCCGCGACAGGCGGCACCCCACCCGCAGCAACAACGCCACCACCACCCGCAGCAACATCGCCACCACCACCCGCAGCAACAACGCCACCACCACCCGCAGCAACAACGCCACCACCGCCAGCAGCGGCAGAGCCTCCAAAACCGGAAGAAGAAAAACCGGCCTCACAAGGCACCTCTTGGGAAGACCTCGTCAGACAGGCCGAAGCCAAAAAAGCCGAACAACCTCCGAAAACCTCTACAAGCACAGAGCCACCGCCCCCCGCCAAACCCTTGCCGAAAGAAATCCTCGATATCATCGAAAACGCCGCCAGGGAAAACCGCAAAATTTTATTCAAAGATGATGTCAACGACAGCTAAAAAATGAGAGCCCAATGAAACCCAGCGCCCACAACAGACCTGCCGAAAGCGGTAACGTTTTTCTTATCATCATGCTCGGCATCATCCTGTTTGCCGCTCTGTCCTTCACAGTCTCTCGCGGCATGCGCAGCGGCAATACCTCAGCCATGAGCGCGCAGCAAGCCGAGCTCAAGGCCTCGACCATCCTCACCAGCGCGCAAAAAGTCCAGCGCGCCGTCGACCGTCTGCGCCGCAAAGGCATCTCGGAAAGCGATATCAGCTTTGACCAGACCATCGTCGCCACGGTCTATGATCACGGCCAGCCCGCAACCAACGCTGTATTCGACCCTACAGGCGGCGCTCTCAACTGGCAAACCCCGCCGGAAGACGCAAATGACGGCAGCGATTATCTCTACACCGGCTCCACCTGTATCGCCGGGATTGGCACAGGTGCCTCAGGCTGCGATAGCGACGCCGCGTCCAATGAAGAACTCCTCATGGCACTGCCGAATGTGAATGATTCCGTCTGCACAGCGATCAATGACCGCCTGAATATCACCGGCATTCCCGCCGATACGGGCGGCGGCGCCTCGACAACAGAATTTGTCGGCACCTTCGCCGATGACACTGAAATTATCCTCGCGGGCGGCCCCTTCAACGCCGCTTGCTTTTCCCGCGGCGGCAATAACCATTTCTATCAAATCCTGATTGAGCGATAAAAACTCATCCATTATGATTTGTTAATCAAAGATATTTATTCTCTGACTAGGCGCAAGGAACGTCGCGTATTTTAATACGCAAGTAACGAAGCAACAACGTCAGGGGATAAATATATTTGATTAATTAAGGCTATACCACGTGCTGCGCGCCTGCCCATGACGCTTGAGATACCCACCCTCAACCAATTCCTGCAACCGCAGCTTTAATGTCGCGCGCCGCCCATTGGTCAGCTTGATAATCTGCTTCATCTGCAACCGCGAATGCTCCTTAAACAGCTCCATCACCCGCGCCGAAAGCGCAGGCAAATTCTGCAGCTCCGCTTCCTTCTCATATAGCCGCGCATACAAAATATCTTTCTGCTTCTGCAACAGCCCCAAAAACCAGTTCAGCCATTCCGACCAATCGGGCGCGCCCGCCTCCAGCGCATCTTGGTTATGCTTGAGCGCATTATAAAACCCCAGCGCCCGCTCCTCCATCATCGACGCGAGCGACACGTACGGCGCGTACGCATATCCGGATTTCAGCATCATCAACATCACCAAAAATCGAACAGTGCGAAGATTGCCCGTATCATGCGGGCTAAGCTGCATAAACACCGATGCAAACACCGCAATCACCAGAAGCGGATGCAACCGCCGCTCGGCCAAAGCCCTGTTCGTCCACTCACACAATTTCGTTAAGACAGGCAAAACCTGCTCAGGCTCGGCCGTGTCCAGCGTCCCAAAAACTTTCGAATCACTGGAAATCGGTAATTGATTGGATTTAACCTTAAGTTCACTCGCCCCTTTTTGACCCAACTGATTGGCATTGATAACATTGATAATATCAACCGTCAGCGGCTGCTTCTCCAGCGCCTTCAAAACCTTGCCGAAATCCTTGCCATGATCGGCAACATCCCCAAGCAGGTTTAAGCCCGTGGTATGACGCTCCAAACCCGTCCATAGACCTTTAAACTCATCAATATCAGAAATTTGATTGAGGATTTCGGGCGTAATTTTTATTGTATTAACACCAAGCATTTAGCCATTATTAGCCAAAATTTAAACGCTGTCAATGCCACTTTTAGAGTCATTGCGAGGAGCGCAAGCGACGCGGCAATCTACCGCACAAATAAAACGCTTACATCCGCTCGGGAATTTCAATCCCCAACATTCCAAGAATAAGAACAAGCTGCCGATGCGTCAATTCACAAATCCCCAATCGCGCCGCGCGCAGGGCTTCGTCACTTTCCGACAAAATATGGTGATGGCCGTAAAACGAACTGAACTCCTGCGCCAGCCTGTAGGCATATTCACACAAAACATGCGGCGTATGATTGCTAATCGCCAGCGCAAAATGATCAGGAAACTCCGCCAGCAACAATGCCAAACCCCGATCCCCCTCATCCACGGCAATATCCGCCCCATCCGCGACTACAAATCCTTGGCTTTCCGCTTTCCGCAACAGGCTCTGGATCCGCACCGCCTGATACAGCAAATACGGCCCCGTCTTGCCTTCAAACGACGTCATACGGTCAAGATCAAACACATAATCCGACTGCCGCGGGTTCTGCAGATCGGCAAATTTAATCGCCGCCAGCGCAACCTTATCGGCGATATCCGCCCGCTCTTCCATATCAATATCATCCGCCAAATGCGCCTCATCCAGGCGGGCTTGCGCCTTTTCAATCGCTTGTGCAATCAAATCCTCAAGCCGCATAACGCCGCCCGCGCGGGTTTTGAAAGGCTTGCCGTCCGTCCCGTTCATCGTGCCGAAGCCTGCGAAGATCAACTCAACCCCGTCCCCAACCAGCCCGCCTTTGCGCGCCGCCCGAAACACTTGTTCAAAATGCAAACTCTGCCGCTTATCAACGAAATACAGAATTTGATTCGGATTATGCGTACGCATACGATCGACAATCGTCCCAAGATCCGTTGAGCCGTAAATAACCGCCCCATCACTTTTCAGCAAAATCAGCGGCGGCATCTCCTTCTTGTCATCATCCTGAGAAACATCCACCACCAGCGCGCCGTCGCTTTCCGACGCCACGCCTTTGGCTTTCAAATCCTCCACCATCGGCGCAATAAAGGGATGAGCGTACGCTTCGCCCTTCCACTCGTCAAAATGCACGCCCAGTGCATCAAAATTTGCCTTCATCCCCTCAATCGACACATCGGTAAATTGCTTCACCGCCTTGCGATAAACCTCATCACCATCCTGAAATTTACGCGTGGCAATCCGCGCCTTCTCCATCCGCGCATCATCGGCTTTACAAGCCTGCGACGCCGCAGGATAAATCTCCTCTAACGCCTCAAGCGTCAGAGGCTGCCCCAAAAGACCGCGCTCTTCTAACTCGGAAAGCACTTGCCCCATCTGCAAACCCCAATCCCCCAGATGCACATCCGAAACCGTCTTATAACCTGCGAAATCGAAAATCCGCCGCATCGCATCGCCGATGATGGAACTGCGCAAATGCCCGACATGCATGGGCTTGGCGATATTCGGCCCGCCATAATCAAGGATGGCCGTTCGCCCCGCGCCATCCTGCGCCGCGCCGAAATGCTTCTCCGCCGCCAGTCCCGCCAGATGCGCCGCGATAAATTCATCCGTAACATCCAGATTGATAAACCCCGGCCCCGCGATCTCGACCTTCGCAAAAGGAAAGCCCCCTCCCCCTCCAGGGGGGAGGGTTGGGGTGGGGGATGCTAAAACCTCAACCACCCCTTGCGCCACGTCCCGTGGATTTTTGCCAATCCGCTTCGCCGCCGCCATCGCGCCGTTACACTGGAATTGCGCCAAATCAGGACGATCCGACACCCGCACAACGCCAAACTCAGCAGGCAAGCCCTGCCGCTCAAACGCCGCGCCAACAATTCCCGATAATTTTTGTGAAAGTGAAGTCATGGCCTAATGATTAAATCCCATTTTTCTAAATATTCATCCATCCACCCCATGCCATACTTATTTTGATAAGGCGTGCCTGCTAAATTTTTTGAATGATCGGAAGACAGAGTTCTTATCACAGTATCCTTGCGACTTTCACCACGACTAGGTTCACCTAAAAGCCAGAATTTATGATCATTTTTAACAACTTCAGCAACTATCTCAGACGGAATAATATAAGTTTTAATAGCATCCTCAAATTTTTCTCCTAAGGCCACAAAACAATAAAATAACTTTTCTGAAACCATGTTTTCATGTTTTACATTCATCCTCCAACCAATGTTTTTAGAGGATGATCGTCTTGTTTTAACCTGAACAGAACACAAATTTTGACTATTAATATCAGTGACAATTATATCAGAATTAGGCGCACCATCAGGTGCTAATGCTGCTAAATAACCTCGTCTCAAAATCTGTGAAACGACATAATGCTCACCTGCCGCACCAATAATTTTTGTGCTTATTTTTTCACTATTCTGATCCATAAAAAACTCCTATTTGAAAAAAGCAAACAGCTTTGTGGTTTGGCTAGGCAAATAAGCCGACGCGTACATCACGAACGCGAGGCGCAATTTAACGACGTCCAAAGCGCAAAGATGGACGCTTTTTAAGCATCAACCTCGGCTTTAAGGGCATTATCTTGTATAAACTCCCGCCGCGGCTCAACCACATCGCCCATAAGCGTTGAGAAAATCTCATCCGCCTTCACCGCGTCCGCGACATTGACCTGAAGCAATGTCCGCGCATTCGGATCGAGCGTCGTTTCCCAAAGCTGCTCGGGGTTCATTTCCCCCAAACCCTTATAGCGCGCAATCGCAAGGCCTTTGCGCCCTGCTTCCATCACCCGGTCATAAAGCGCCGCAGGACCATTGACGGTCGCCAAGGCCTTACCGCCTTGCGAAATCTCGACCGGATTTTCAAATGTATCCCCCAGCCATTTCAGCGCGCCATTCAAACGCACAGCATCCGGCGAGCGCACACGATCGGGCGTAATATTGACGCTTTGCGTCACCCCGCGCAGCGTCCGCTTGAACACATACCCCTTATCGAGGCGATATGACCCTTCCCACGTATTCGCATTCTTGGCCTCGCGGGAATTCAAACGCTCCGCCACTTTGGCCGCATAGGCCGCGCCCGCAGCCTCATCGCCCTGCACCTTTTCATCAAACGCGCCCGCAATCGCAGCTTGCTCAATCACGCGGCGGTTCCCCGCACGCTGCGTGAGCGCATTGATAGAATTGCGAAGTTTCCGCGATTGCACCAGCAAATCCGCAACATCGGCGCCGCTGCGGGTTGCGCCTGTGCCGTCCACAATCACCAAATCACCCAAAGCCGCGCTGATGAGATAATCATCGAGCGCCTTCTCATCCTTCAAATACAGCTCACCCGCATTCCCGCGCTTCACTTTAAACAAAGGCGGCTGGGCGATATAAAGATACCCCCGCGCAATAACCTCCGGCATATATCGAAAGAAAAACGTCAGCAAAAGCGTACGGATATGCGATCCATCCACGTCCGCATCCGTCATGATGATAATTTTATGATAACGCGCTTTTTCGATATCAAATTCATCAGGACCGATCGACGTCCCCAGCGCCGTAATCAACGTGCCGATTTGCTCGGACGCCAGCATCTTATCAAACCGCGCCCGCTCCACGTTCAAAATTTTCCCGCGCAAAGGTAAAATCGCCTGATTATGACGATCCCGCGCTTGCTTGGCACTGCCCCCCGCAGAATCCCCCTCAACAATAAAAATCTCGCTCACCGCCGGGTCTTTCGACTGACAATCCGCCAGCTTCCCGGGCAAGTTGGAAACATCCATAACGCCTTTGCGCCGTGTCAAATCCCGCGCTCTGCGCGCCGCTTCCCGCGCCATCGCCGCCTCGGAAATCTTCATGACAATCGCCTTGGCTTCCGCCGGATTTTCCTCCAGCCACTCGGAAAGCTTCTCCCCGATCGCCCCTTCAACAACAGGGCGCACTTCCGAGGACACCAACTTGTCCTTGGTCTGGGAAGAGAATTTCGGATCAGGCACCTTCACGGACAAAACGCAGGTCATCCCCTCGCGCATATCCTCGCCCGTCAGCTTGAATTTCTCTTTCTTAAGCAAGCCCTTTTCATCCGTGTATTTCTGGATAACCCGCGTCAAGGCGCCGCGGAAACCCGCCAAATGCGTGCCCCCGTCGCGCTGCGGGATGTTGTTCGTAAAACACAGCATCGTCTCGTGATACGCATCCGTCCACTCAATCGCCGCTTCCACCGTCACGCCGGCCTTTTCATCAAACGCACTGATGGAAATGGGCTTCGGCAGCATCGATTTTTTCGTCCGGTCCAGATATTCAACAAAGCTCTCGATCCCGCCTTCGTAATGCAGGTGGCTCTTCAGCTTGTCTTCCTCACTCTCGCCGCGATCATCCGAAAGGTAAATATTCACGCCCGAATTCAGAAACGCCAGCTCACGCAAACGATTCTCCAGAATCTTGAAATCAAACTCGGTCATCGTGAAGGTTTCAGGCGACGGCAAAAACGTCACCTCCGTCCCTGTGCGCTCGCCCGGCTCAAGATCGCGAATCGGCACCAAATCTTCCCCGGCCTCGCCCATACGGAACCGCATATGCCACTCCTTACCCTCGCGCTTGATATTCAAATCCAGATATTCGGAAAGCGCATTAACCACCGAAACCCCAACCCCGTGCAAACCGCCCGAAACCTTATAGGAATTATCATCAAACTTTCCACCCGCATGCAGCTGGGTCATAATCACCTGCGCCGCAGAAACCCCCTCTTCCTTGTGCGTTCCCACGGGAATGCCGCGCCCGTTATCCTTAACGGTCACACTGCCATCCGAATTGATAATCACATCGATACGGTCGCAATACCCCGCCAGACTCTCGTCAATCGCATTATCAACGACCTCATACACCATATGATGCAGACCCGTACCATCATCGGTATCGCCGATATACATCCCGGGGCGCTTACGAACCGCCTCAAGACCGCGCAAAACTTTAATGCTATCCGCGCCGTAATCGTCGTTATCTCCACCTTTACGGTTTTGATCGGGATTCAAATTTTCTGCTGCTTTGGTCATGGTGTTCAAACAATCCTTAAACGCTTAATTTCACTTGGTTTTTGCCATTGTTTTGTATAGCATACGCCCCTTAAGAAAGACAGCGAAAAACCGTTTTTTTTCACCTTTTTTAACACTGTAACATATTGAAATATAAAGAAAAATGAACAGCTCTCTGCAAAACCTCCTCCGCGCCCATTACCGCGACCTCAAAGGCTATGTTTCTGCGGGTATGGAAATGACAAAATCGGCAGAAAAACTCTTCCTCAACGCCAATGAAAACCCCTATGAACTGCCCGGTCTGGACGGTTTTAACAGATACCCGGAACCCCAATCATCCGCCCTTGCGGCTGCCTATGCTAAAACCTATGGCGTAAACCCTGACCAGATCATGATGACCCGCGGCGCCGACGAAGCCATCGTCATCCTCACCAAGCTCTTCTGCGAACCCCATAAAGACGCCGTTCTCATCTGCCCGCCGACCTTCGGCATGTACGGCGTGAATGCCAATGCAATGCCCGCAAAACTTGTCGAGGTGCCGCTGATTAAAACCGAAACCACATTTAAACTCGATGTAGACACTATCATCAAAACCGCGACTTCCCCCTCCCCCTTCACGGGGGAGGGTCAGGGTGAGGGTGGCCAAATCAAACTCGTCTATCTCTGCTCGCCGAATAATCCGACCGCCACCAGCTTCGCCCCCTCAGACATGGAGGCCATCATTTCCGCGCTCGACGGCCACGCCGTTGTCATCCTCGATGAAACCTACGCCGAATTCGCCAGCCAGCCTTCGTTTACGAACAAACTGGCCGCGCACCCCAACCTCATCATCCTGCGCACGCTCTCGAAAAGCTACGCTCTTGCTGGTATGCGCATGGGCTGCTTTATTTCTGGCGACGCCGATTTTATAACCCTCGCCAAAACCAAAGCCATGGATGCCTATCCGCTGCCACACGCCTCGATAAATGCCGCGCTGCACGTCTTGTCCGATGAAATCCGCCCAATCGCGATGAAAAACATCGCCAAATTGATCGCCGAGCGCAAGCGCGTCAAAGCCGAACTAGAAAAGTCAGACAAAATCACAAGGGTCTTTGAAAGTGACGCAAACTTCCTGCTGATCGAAATGCCCCGCGCCCCCGAGTTCGTAAAATTCTGCGCTGAAAACAACGTTATCATACGCGATTTCTCCAGCAAGCCTCAAACCGAAAACTGCATCCGCCTGTCCATCGGCCTGCCGCAGGATAATGATTTGGTGCTGGAGCTCTTAAAAAAATTCGACACAAAATAAACAAAAGCAAAATTCCAAAACCTCAACTCCGCAACTCTGAATCTCCGCGTTTAAAAACCACCCCATCCCGCACTTCAAAAAACTGCGCGCGCCCCTCAATCGCGCTAAACAAATTCGCATCCGTCCCCGTCAGCCAAACCTGCCCGCCCAGATCAATCAAAAGCTCATAAAGCGCCCCGCGCCGCCCCTCATCCAGATGCGCCGCCACCTCATCCAGCAATAATATCGGCGCAGCCCCGCGCTCGGCGGCAATCAATTTGGCATGCGCCATGATAATCCCGATCAGCAAAGCCTTCTGCTCCCCCGTTGAGCATTGATCCGCCGCCATATCCTTCGCCGCCATCCGCACCGATAAATCCGATTTATGCGGCCCCGAAGCCGCTCCGCCCGTCAAGCTATCCCGCCCCCGCGATTGCGTAAGATTATATTTATACATCTCCTCGACCTCGAGTGCCGAAGCGCGGCAAAGCAATTCCTCCACCATCCCTGTCGCCTGCAATTCCGCCAGCGGAAAAACATCACTGCCCGCCGCGCTGCACGCCGCCTGCAAACGCTGTACAAAATCCAAACGCGCCGCACCAATCGCGCAGGCCGTCTCCGCCATCTGCGCTTCCAATCCCGCAATCCAGGCATTCTCCCCGCCCTCTTGCAAAAGCTTCGAACGCTGCCGCATCGCATTCTCATACCGGCTCACCCGCCCCGAATGCCCGGGATCAAACGCAAAGACCAACCGATCAAGGAACCGGCGCCGATGCGCCGCACTATCAAGAAACAAACGATCCATCTGCGGCGTCAGCCACACACACGCCAGATGCTCCGCCAGCGCGTTTTGCCCGCGCGCATTCTCGCCGTTCACCCGCACAATCCGCTTTTCCGTCCCCGCCTCCAAACCCGTACCCAAATGCACAGGGCCATAAGCCGTGCTCAAACTCGCCGCCACCGCCCACGGCGTGCCATCCCCACGCCTTTCAGGGAAAGAATACCCCGCTTTTTCCCCTCCCCCTTCGTAAGAAACATAC
>CAYGJS010000048.1:0-9536 GCA_964350435.1 uncultured Micavibrio sp. | reverse complement strand
AAAGGCATTCGTCGCCAAAATCATATTGCGATACTTCGCAAATTTACGGCTCTTCGGCAGGGCAGCGGCAAACGGCGCAGCGATTGTGTAGAGGGAGCCTGTCTTTTGAGCCAGTCTTACAAGTTTATTCATGTGCTTTGTGCTTTATTCCGTTGAGGTGCATTTTTAACTTTGTGATCTTGCCACGCAATTTCACTTTTTAAAATCTGTGCCATTGTGTCAAATTTAGGCCGCCAATTAAAGCGTTTGTTCATCGATGTAATATCCGCGTAAATTTCCGATACATCCCCATCGCGCGCGTCGGCATAAACAATATTAATTGCCCCGGTTTTATCAAGCGCCTTAAGCTCATCGGCAAGCTCGGCAATGCTGACGCCCCGCCCATATCCACAATTCATGGTAAAGGATTGCTTACTCTTCATCAAATCTTCAAGCGCCAAAACATGGATCGACGCCAAATCCGAAACATGAATAAAATCCCGTATGCAGGTGCCGTCGCGCGTATCATGGTCTTTGCCGAAAATCTTAAAACTCGGCGACCGACCCATAAAATGCGAAACCGCTGCCTTCACAACATGTTGCGGTCCATTCTCGCTCGGCCCCGTGCGCATGTCCGCATCCGCACCCGCAACATTAAAATACCGCAAAACAGCAGACTTTATCCCCCGCGCTTCCTCGGCCTTGGCCAAAATATCCTCAAACATTTTCTTCGAAAGCCCATAAGGCGAAACAGGATCACATGGAGCGCCTTCTGAAACTGGCAAGTCATCAGGCTCCCCGTAAACCGCCGCCGTCGATGAAAACACAAAATTCCGCACATCTGCATTCACCGCCGCCTCTAATAATTTCAACGAGGCTTCTACATTGGCCTTAAAATATTTTTCAGGAAAACTCAGCGATTCCACAACATCAATCAGCCCCGCAAAATGCATAATCGCTTGAACATCGTGGTCTTTGAGAATCTGCCCCACTAACGCTCCGTCTTCAATATCGCCCTCATAAAAAAGCGCATCCTCAGGCAAATTCGCCCGAACGCCCGTGGAGAGATTATCTATAACAACAGGAGAGAAACCCACATCAACAAGCGCATAATAAACATGCGAGCCAATATAGCCCGCACCGCCGCTCAATAATATATGCACCTTATCGCTCATTCTGCCTCAATCTCGCGGTACATAGCCTCACAAGCTTCCGCCACATGCGCCCAAGAATAATCCTTGATACGCTTTAAGCTGTTTACTTTTAAACGCTCACGCAGGCAAGGGTTTTGGGCAATCTCAATCAGATCCGCCGCAATCGCATCCACGTCCTCGACAGGACAAATATACCCGCAATCATGCCCCTCCATCACATCCCGCGCCATCCCGACATCGGTCGTCACAAGCGGAATACCGCAGGCCAAACTCTCCAAAATCGCCTTTGGGCCGCCTTCTTCGCGTGATGTCACGGCGTAGGCATCCAAAACCTGATAGAGATAAACCACATCATCAGGATTATCGTAATAATGAGCGGAGTAGGGGATGCCCGCCGCCTCAAGCCCCGCTTTCACATATCCACGCGCAGGGCCGCAGAGCAATACATAAACATCTTGCGTTTCCACCACTTTCTTAACCGCTTCGACAAATATATCAGGGCCTTTAATCATCTTCGGCTCCAGACCTTCGCCCCAACCTTCACCGTCTTTTTGAAAGGACCCGATAACAAACGCGCCCTCAGGAATGCCCAGTTCTTTACGACGTTCCAAACGCGCCTTCTCGCCCAAAGGCTTAAAACTCTGCAAATTCACCCCAATCGGCACAAGGAAAATCTTATCTTTCGGAATCCCCATATCGCGGAAACGATCCCGCATAATACTGGTCGAAACCACAACCCCGTCGATGCGGTCAATATTCTCCTGCAAAAGATCCAGCCGTTTATCCAGCTGCGGCTCATCACCGTATTTGCCGTGAAAAAAAGTGATAATAAGCTTATTTTCGTCGCTAAAAGGCTTGAACGCCTGCGTTTCAAACACATAAGACGACCCCAAATGTAGAATTTTATGCTTATAAAAACTGGTTGAGATATCAAGCGAAGCTCTGCGCCCAAGCTTATTCAGCTTCTGCGTCGTATAAACCCCATCCCATTTGATCGACCAATTCGCATCCTCGATCACATAAACCACGTCACGCGGGGTTTTCGGCTTGCCCATCAGATATTCAGGCCATAATTTAAGCGCCCTCATCGCGGCGCAGCCTATACGCCGCAATTTTTTATAAATCCGAGAAATCATGGCTTCTTGGCCACCACCGCCCAGCCAGTTGTGATATACCGCGTAGACCCCAAAGATCGTTGATCCATAACATTAAATAAACACGATATAGCATTGATAAATTTTACTTTTACCTTAAACATAAAAGTTCCATCGACAGACGTACGGTAAATATGCGCCCGCAAAAGATCATAGATCACCGCAAAAATCCCGCCCATCGGCTCAATGCTCTCCACTCGTAAGCCCGCCGCTTCAACCTTCATCCGCATCATCGTATCCGTCCAGCGGCTGAAATCCTGCGGATCACCATGCACCTGATACAAAAACGGCATGGTGATATAAGCGCTCGCCCCGGATTTCATGAGCCGCGAAGCCTCGCTCAAAACAGCGGCGGGGTAGAGCACATGCTCCAAAAGTTCGGTCATCACCACAAAATCCGCCAGACCATCCTCAAGAGGAATATCATCCGCCGAGGCTTCAATGTCTGGCTGAGAGGCCTTATCTATATTAATGATGATCCATTTTTCGACTTGTTCAATCGGCGGTGTAAACGCGCTGCGGTTATCAACACGCTCCCCGCCGATATCCAGCACCACGCCTGAAAACGAAGGCCTAATACTCTCCAAAAACGCATCCAGATATTTGCGCCGAAACGTAATCATCTAAAGATCAAACTCCCTAAGGCTTTACGCCAATCCGCCCCGTATAATCAACGCGCACCAAAAGCGGCTTGTCCACAGGGCTTCCCGCAAAATATTCATCCACCGCCTTGCGGCAGCCTTCCCAATGCCCGTAATCATCAATAATCAAAATCCCGCCCTTCACAAGACACGGAAAAAGATGCTCCAGCTCATGCTTGGTCGAGGCATACCAATCTGTATCCAAACGCAGCAGAGCAATCTTTTCAGGAATATTGGAAGGAATTGTATCCTCCACCTTTCCCTTGATAAATTTGATATTTTTTTCAGGATAATCCGCCAGTTTAATATTCGCCTGTACGTCCTCTAAGCTCGCGCAGCACCAATCCGAACTATCCTCAGACGTCTGAGTTTCCGCAAACTTCACCGCCGCATCGCCGGAGCGTTTAGAAAAATCATTCTCATCCGGCGCAGACATCCCTTCATAGGTATCATATAGCCAAAGCTTGTGATCCGTAACCTTAAGTTCCTTAAGGCGCATAGCAACCGAAAGCATTGAGCCGCCGCGCCAAACCCCGCATTCCACGATATCGCCTTCAATCCCGCGCTCGATCACATAATCCACCGCGCCGATCAGCGAATACACCCGCTCCGCCGAAGTCATCGTATACGGCGCAACCGCGCGAATGATCTCAACTTTATCAGGTTCCATATCAGAGGGAACATCACCAATCGTGTTCTTATGCTTGCGACGAATCTCGAAACCAAGCGCGCCTAAAGATCCCATGACTACTGATTTTAATCTCATAAAAAACCTTAAACCTTATAAACAGTTCAATATAAACAGTTCAATAGGTGTAACCCTTCACCACCGCCTTAACAAACGAAAAAATTAATAACAAACAAGTTGAACCACAAAACCGCTTTAGTTTAAGGTGCACATAAAAATACAGCTAAACGAAAGAGAGTAAATAATGTCCAATATTCACCATAAATACACAGGCGAAATTCAGGAAAGAGCTGTTTCAGCTGTGCATCTGAGCAAGCGCTTAGACATCAATGAACAAAATCAGACGATCGACCTCGTTGAATGGCTTTTTAACGAAATTAGCTTTAGCCAAGGCTCTAATGTCCTCGATGTAGGGTGCGGCAACGGTAAACAAACAATCCCGTTCGCTCAAAAAGTTGGGCCAAGCGGCAATGTTTTCGCCTTTGATATTTCTGAAGACTCTGTGAAAATTCTCAAAGAAAAAGCAAAAGCGGAAAACCTAGATAACGTCAACGCGATTGTCGGCGACATGTATGACCTTAAAGCCATCATTGATAAAACATTTTCAAAACATAGTTTTGATGTCATCCACTCCAGTTACGCACTCTATTATGTCGACGATCACATGAAGGCCCTTAACGAGCTATATGATTACCTCGATAATGATGGGCAAATGATCATATTTACTCCTTGTGAACCCCACGGAATGGTTCAGTTTGTAGAAAAATTTCACCCAGTACCCGTTCAAATTGCTGAATGCTTTGCATTCGGGAATGACTTGCTCCTTCCATTTTTTAGAGATCATTTCAAAACACTTACGGTTTCTTATTATGATAATTTACTATCGCTGAAGAATGTGGATGACTTTATGTCCCTGTATAAAGCCTCAACATACTTTAACGCTGACTTCACCGATGAAATTCAGGCCGCCGTTCAGAAAATTATTGAAGAAAAAGGTCAAATTGAAATGCCAAAAACAGGCTTCCTAATTCAGGGCAAAGGCAAAAGAGATAAAGATAGAACCCAAGAAGGCAATGCATTCTAAACTTTGTGCTGCCTCAGTTATGCTTGAAAACATCACATAAAGAAAGATTGCATGTTAAATGAAATCATTTAAAATTGCAGATCGTGAAGTCGGTGGTAATGCACCTTGCTATATAATCGCTGAAATCTCCTGCAATCACGAAGGCGATATCAACGAAGCCAAACGGATCATAAAGGCCGCAGCAGACGCAGGCGCGGACGCGGTAAAACTGCAAACCTACCGCGCCGACACTATGACCCGAGATTTCGATACAAAACCAACAGGAACTATGTGGGAAAATATCGACCTTTTTAAACTCTACGAAAAAGCCCATACCCCTTGGGATTGGCACCCAGAACTTGCAAAAATGGCGAATGACTTGGGCATGCATATGTTCTCAACGCCATTTGATGAAACATCTGTTGATCATTTGATGGATATGAAGGTCCCGGTGATGAAAATCGCGAGTTTCGAAGCTGTTGACACCAAACTGATCGAAAAAGTCGCAAAAACGGGTCTACCTGTCATCATCTCCAACGGCATGACCGACTTTCTCGAGATGAAAGAATCCATCGACATTCTCCGCGCTCATGGCTGCAAAGACATCTGCGTCACCCATTGCAACAGTGGCTACCCGGCCAGCTTTGATGAAGTAAACCTGCACACAATGAAAGCCATCGAAGAAATATTCGATGTTACGGTCGGTCTTTCCGACCACACAATTTATGCCGATGATATTGGCAAAACGCGGCCCATGGCGCACGTCACGCCATTAGAAGCCGTCAAATTCGGCGCAAAAATGATCGAGGTGCATTTGATGATGGACCGCGAACATGCCCGCAAACTCAACGAAAAAAACGAAGGCGGCTTTGATTGGCCGTTCTCCCGTGAACCCGCAGAACTGAAGAAAATGATCGAGTTGATCCGCGCATTCGAAGCCAAAGGCTCAATCGAATACGACAATGAAGACGAGGCATCACAAGCCCGCCGCACCCATGGCCAGGTCCGTTTTGACCCCACAGAAAAAGAGATAAACTCGCGCGTCCTGCGCCCCTCGCTTTGGGTGGTTGCTGACGTCAAAAAAGGCGAGGCACTGAAATTCGCCGCCGAAGACAAGACTGGAAACTTCGACTCCATTCGCCCCTCAGGCGGCATCCATATCCGCTTTACCGATTTTATAAATGGCAAAACAGCCGCCCGTGATATAAAGGCTGGAGAAACGCTACAATGGGACATGATAAAACTATAATGCCGAAAAAAATCCTGATTATTGCCGCGCATGCAGATGACGAAGCCCTAGGCTGCGGCGGCACGATTACGCGCCATAGCGCTAAAGGCGATCATGTCGCCTGCATATTTATGACCAATGGCGTTGCGGCGCGCGGAAACAATGAAGGCGCAGATATTCGTGCAAAAGCCGCCGAAAAAGCTGCAGAAATCCTCGGAATAAAAAAGACATATACCCAAGACTTCCCCGACAATAAACTGGACAGCGTGCCGCTGCTGGAGATTGTTCAAACAATCGAACCCATAATAACCAAGGAACAGCCTGAAATCATCTACACCCATTTTGCCCATGATCTGAATATCGACCATCGGACAACCTATCAGGCTGTCCTCACGGCTTGCAGGCCTCAAAAAGGATCAAGCGTGCGAGAAATTTACAGTTTTGAAGTCCCAAGCTCCACAGAATGGCAGGCCGAACCCTTTGCCCCTAATATGATTGTAGATATTTCAAAGCACATCGACACCAAAATGGCGGCTCTGAAAGCCTATGATATAGAGATGCGCGAAGCCCCGCATTCTAGATCCTACGAAGCCGTAAAAGCCCTCGCATCATGGCGGGGACAAAGCCACGGGTTCTTCTATGGAGAGGCCTTTCAGGCCGTACGCATACTAAAATGAGCAACGATTGGTGGAGCAAAAAACCGCGCCGCATTTCGGTCATTACCGATAATGATAATGGCTGGTTCATCCCCTTTGCTGAAACCCTCTGCGCTGCCATTAACGACAGCGGCGACCAAGCCACGCTCTACAAAAATCAAAAATCAATCGAGGAAGGGGATATCGCATTTTATCTGTCTTGCATGAACATCACGCCCCCCGAAACCATGGAAAAGCACCGTGTAAATCTGGTTGTTCACGAAAGCGATCTTCCCAAAGGCAAAGGCTTTTCTCCCGTCACCTGGCAAATCCTCGAAGGCCAAAACGAAATCCCCATCTGCCTGATCGAAATGACACAAGATTTGGACGCCGGGCCAATCATCTTTAAAGATACAATATCCTTAATCGGCACCGAACTCTGCGATGAAATTAAAAATGCCCAAGGCCGCGCCACCATCGACATCTGCTTAAAATACCTGTCCGCCCCCGCAAAGCCAGAAGCCACGCCGCAATCTGGCGAAGAAAGTTTTTACGCCCGTCGCCGCGCAAAGGATAGCGAATTGGATATAACCAAGCCCCTATCAGATCAAATCGACCTGCTTCGGGTCTGCGATAACGAAAACTACCCCGCATTTTTCAGATATAAAAACCAGAAATACATATTAAAGATCGAGAAATCTGATGACTAAAATCTACCCCTTCATAATGGCGGGCGGCATCGGAAGCCGCCTCTGGCCGCTCTCCCGTTCAGGATACCCGAAACAATTCCTGAAACTCACCTCGAATCAATCCATGCTGCAAGAAGCCATCGAAAGATGCATGCACCCGCAATTTGAAACACCGACAATCATCTGCAACGAACAGCATCGCTTTCTGGTCGCCGAACACGCCCGCCAAAGCGGAATCAAAACCTCCGATATCATCCTCGAAGCGCAAGGGCAGGGGACAGCCTTCACCATTGCGCTCGCCGCTCTGAAGATTATGAAAACAGACCCGCAAGGCCTGATCTTCGTCCTGCCCTGTGACCAACTCCTCAAAGACCCAAAAGCCCTGCACAGCGCAATCCTCACCGCCGCGCCGCACAGCAAAGAAAACCTGTTTGTCTTTGGCGTTCCGCCAGAAAATCCGCACACAGGATATGGCTATATAGAGCAGGGCACAGAGATGGCAGATGGCCTATACAAGGTCAAAAGCTTCAAGGAAAAACCCGACGCGCAAACCGCACAAACCTATCTCGAAACAGGCGGATATTTCTGGAATTCGGGGATATTTCTTTTTTCAGCCGCGCTTATTATAAACGAACTTGAAACTCACGCCCCGCAAATATTGATCGCCGCTAAACAAAGCCTGAGCGGAGCTGTAAATGATCTCGATTTCATCCGCCTGCCGCTTGAGCCGCTCAAGGATTGCCCTAATATTTCCATCGACTACGCGGTTCTCGAAAAATCTCAAAACGTCGCGCTGTCAAAATTGCATACAAAATGGAGCGATCTCGGCTCCTGGGCTTCGGTGTGGGATAATTTCGACAAAGATGCAGATAACAATGTCACGCGTGGCGACACCCTCGCTTTGGACACCCACTTCTCCCTCCTTCATGCGGAGGGAGATATAACACTTGCCGCTTTGGGTCTGGAAGACATAATCATCATAGCCGATGAAGACGCCGTTCTGGTCGCGCCAAAATCCCGCAGCGAAGAAATCGGCCAAATCGTAAAAAATCTCAAAGCCCGCGGTAGTCATAAACAGGATGAACACACGAAAGTCTTTCGCCCTTGGGGAAATTACAAAGTGCTCAAACGCGGCCCCGGCTATCTCATTAAATCATTAATCTTGAACGTAGACGGCGCGGTCTCCCTGCAATACCATAATCACCGCGCCGAACATTGGGTGCTGATATCGGGCCAGATAAAGGTTGAATGCGATGGTAAGGAAACAATTCTAATGCCTAATGAATCCGCCTTCATCCCCTTGGGCGCCCATCACCGCATGACCAATATCGGCGACACCCCCGCCGAAATCATCGAAGTGCAAACAGGCGATAAACTCATCGAAGACGATATCATCCGTTTAGAAGACAAATATAAAAGAGTATGAAGCGCCATAAGCCCATAACCCCGTGGCATATTTGCAACACCAGGCAAATATTTCGCATATTTTAAGGCCTGCGTATTGACCGAGGAACATTAACCACGATAAAACTGTGTGACGTTTAAATGATTCTATTTAAATACCTACCAAAAATTTTTACTTTTATATAAAAACCTAGGAGACAAAAATGTTGAAGACCACTCTCAAAAACAAACTTTTACTTGGTGCCGCGGGCGTGGCCTTGGCCGCTTATGCTGCTCCTGCTCTCGCTGCTGCTGGTGCGGACGGTCAGCAAGTTAACACAGCCGGTGATGTTGCTGTGACTTCTAATGTAACTGGTGCAAACGCGACTGCCCCTGCTGCGAACAATCCAGGTGATGCTGGTGGTGACGGTATCTCTATTGAGACACAGGTTGATGCTGATGTTGCTGTTACAGGTGCAACGGCCATTACAGGTGGTAATGGTAGTGCTTCTGACGATACAAATGCTAACGGCGGCCTTGCCGGTGGTGCTGGTGGTGCTGGTATCATTGTTGATAATGCAGACGGTACAGCCGCTGGTGATGCAACACGCCGCGATGTTTCTGTTGCGACTGGCGTAACTGTAACTGGTGGTACTGGTGGCCAAGGTGCGGACCAGACACTTACAGATGACACTGCTGATACTGGTGGTGCTGGTGGCGCTGGTCTGAGTGCCGATTCTAATTTCTTTAATTTTGAAAGCACAGGCGGAACCGTAACTGGTGGCGCTGGTGGCGTTGGTGGTCAGGCAACTGACGGCGACGGCGGTAGTACTGGCGGTACTGGTGGTGCTGGTGGAGCTGGTGATAGCGCAGCTGGGGAAGGAAGCAAAATTAATAAAACAGGTGCGAATCTAAATATTGG
>CAYGJS010000047.1:0-10507 GCA_964350435.1 uncultured Micavibrio sp. | reverse complement strand
GGGGAGGGGACATAAATGATGCTCCTGTGCTTGAAGGTGGAGGGAATAAGGATGCGCTTAGGACGGTTGCTGTGCATGGGCCGGTTACGCAAGGGGCGTTTTTGGTGGCCCTCGGGATTAAGGTGCGGGCGCAAGTGTTGGAGGAAAAGTCGGGGTCGGTTGAAAAGGATTTGCATCGGCTTATTCATGCTGATGAAATGGGGGCGTTGTTTAAAGTTTTAGGAATGAGTTCGTTTCATGGAAAAGCCCTTAGCCCAGCCGGATTTTGAGTCTTTGTTTGTTTCTGCATCGTCTTTGGCGCGGGCGGGGGTTGCCCACGGGTTTTTTAAGCGTGGCGGCGGCGTGAGCGCAGGGGTTTATGCTTCGCTGAATTGCGGGGCGGGGTCGAGTGATAACCTCGCGAATGTGGCGCAGAACCGCGCTTTGGTGGCGGCAGAGATGGGGGTGCAAGCGTCGCGATTGATTGGGCTGCATCAAACTCACAGTGATATTTGCCATGTTGTGGGCGCGGATTGGGACAGTTCTCAGCGGCCGGAAGGGGATGGGTTTGTGACGGATGTGCCTGGTTTTGCGCTGGGGGTTTTGACGGCGGATTGTGCGCCTGTTTTGTTTTTGGGCGAAAAGGCGGACGGGTCACCCGTGATTGGCGCGGCGCATGCGGGATGGGGCGGGGCGTTTAAGGGCGTTTTGGGCTGCACGGTGGAGAAGATGCTGGGGCTTGGCGCAAGGCTTGAGAGCATTCATGCGGCGGTTGGTCCCTGTATTGCTCAGAAATCATATGAGGTTGGGCAGGAATTTATCGAGAAGTTCATTGACCAAGATGAGGAGAATGAGCGGTTTTTTAAATCGGGCATGCGGGATGCGCATTATATGTTTGATCTTTCGGGGTACTGCGCGGCGCGGCTTGCGACGGCGGGCGTGAAGTCTGTTGCGATCACCGATATAGATACATATACGAATGAAGCGGATTTCTTTAGTTATCGGCGCGCCACGCATCGTGCGGAAGAGGATTATGGGCGGCAGATTTCGGTAATTTGTATTGCAGCGCGATAAAGGGTTGATTTTTAAATGTCTTATTCCCTATTATGCGCTCATCTAATATACGCGTATTTTTGAAAATTAGGGGTCTTTATGAAGCTCATTGCCGGTCCAGCCAATCGTCCTTTGTGTGAAGCGATTTCCGCGTATCTCAATATCCCTTTGACCCAAGCCAATATTAAGCGTTTTTCCGACAATGAAATCTTTGTCGAGATCATGGAGAATATTCGCGGCGAGGATTGTTTCTTTATTCAGCCGACTTCGTTTCCTGCCAATGACCATTTGATGGAGCTTTTGATTGCGATTGATGCTCTGAAGCGTGGATCGGCGCGCCGCATTACGGCTGTTATTCCGTATTTCGGGTATGCGCGCCAAGACCGGAAGACGGGCGGGCGGACGCCGATTTCTGCGAAATTGGTGGCCAATATTATTACGGCGGCGGGGGCGGATCGGGTTTTGACGCTTGAGCTTCATGCGGGGCAGATTCAGGGGTTTTTTGATATTCCGGTGGATAATTTGATCGCTGCGCCGGTGTTTATTCCGCATATCCAAAATCAGTTTAAAGGTGAGGATGTTTGCGTCGTTTCGCCCGATGTTGGCGGGGTTGTGAGGGCGCGGGCTTTGGCGAAGCGTTTGGGCGCAGAGCTTGCGATTATTGATAAACGCCGCGAAAAGGCGGGGGAGTCCGAGGTTATGAATGTGATCGGGGAAGTGGATGGCCGCGTATGTGTTTTGGTGGATGATATTGTGGATTCGGGCGGTACGCTTTGCAATGCGGCGCAGGCTCTGATGGATAAGGGCGCGAAGGAAGTGCATGCTTATGTGGTGCACGGGGTTTTATCGGGCAAAGCGGTTGAGCGGATTGAGGCTTCGCCGATGAAATCCATGGTCATTACGGATTCGATTGAAGCGACGGAAACCGTATTGGGTTCGAAGAAGATTGTACCTTTGTCTGTGGCGGCGCTTATCGGTGAAGCGGCGAAGCGGATTAACGAAGAGCGCTCCATTTCGGCTCTCTTCAAATAAAAGCTTCCATCGTTTCACTATGGCGGCGGTAATCTTCGGTCTCGCAGTGCTCATGTACTGATTGTACATTCCGCGCTGCTCGCCTTGATTGCCTAGCCACATTAAAACGCTTTTTGCTTTGGTTTCGTATTAAAGCTGTCGTTTTTCCTTGCATCCTTTGGTTATTTCTGGTTATTTCACGCCTAATTGAAACGGCGCAAGACCACCCCTGGAGGCGCGCTACTTAACCCAAGAAGGAAAATGCTATGTCTTCAAACAAGAACTATGCAATGTCCGCGAAAAAAAGAGATGGTGCCGGTAAGGGGATCGCACGGGCTCTTCGTCGTGACAACCAAATTCCTGCTGTTATTTATGGTGACAGCAAGGAACCTGTACTGATTTCTCTCCCCGCGAATGAAACGAATGTCCGTTATAACAAGGGCGGAATGTTTACCACGCTTTGTGATTTGACGGCTGATGGTGAAAAGCATCTTGTGCTGGCGCGGGATGTGCAGCTTCACCCTGTGACTGATGTTGTTCAGCATGTTGATTTCCTGCGCGTGACGCCCAAGACTAAGATTGCCGTAAATGTGCCTGTGCATTTCTTTAATGAAGAGAAGTCGCCAGGTCTGGACGCCAAGGGTGTTTTGAACATTGTGCGTTATACGGTTGAGCTGATCTGCGGCGCGACGGCTATTCCTGATCATTTGGAAGTGAATTTGGAAGGAAAAGAGCAAGGCGATTCCGTGAATATTAGTGATGCGACTTTGCCTGAAGGGGTTAAGCCGGTTATTGATGACCGTGATTTCACGATTGCGACGATTTTGGCTCCGCGTAAGGCGGAAGATCCTGCGCCTGCTGAAGGGGAAGTTGCTGAAGGCGCGGAAGCGGCTGAAGGCGAGGCGGCACCTGCTGAAGGTGGCGAAGACGCCAAAGCCGAAGAATAGTTTCGTTGCTTTCACCGTTTTAAAGTTTAGGTATCCCCGCTATGATGCGGGGATATTTTTTTGGTGGTTTATGTTTTCTATATTTAAAAAAAGAGATCCGAATATGTGGTTGATTGTGGGATTGGGGAATCCGGGGGGGAAATATAGCGGCCATCGCCATAATATTGGATTTATGGTTGTGGACGGGATTGCGGATAAATTCGGCTTTCCTGCCTATCGCAGCAAGTTTAATGCGGAAGTGGCGGAAGGGCGCATTGGCGGTGATAAAGTTATCTTGCTGAAGCCTCAAACTTTTATGAATGAGAGCGGGCAAGCGGTTGGGAAAGCGGCGAATTTTTATAAAATCGATCCGTCACGTATTGTTGTATTTCATGATGAGCTGGATTTAAAACCCGGGGAGCGGCGCGTGAAGACGGGCGGCGGGAATGCAGGGCATAATGGGTTGAAGTCGATTCAGGCGCATTTAGGCACGGCGGATTTTGTTCGTGTGCGGATCGGTATTGGGCATCCGGGGGACAAAGACCGCGTGAGCGGCTATGTGCTTTCAGATTTTGGGAAGGGTGAGTTTGCGGATGTTTTTGAGCCGCTTATTGAGAGGCTTTCAAAAGCCCCGTTTGAGGATTTAGAAACCGCGGATGGACGCGGATGAACGCGGATTTTGTGGTTTTGTATGTTTTAAGTGTTTATATGTTCTGATTTGCGGTTATAAACGCCTGCGGTGGATTTTAAAAAAGGAAAAACAAATGAGTTTTAATTGTGGAATTGTGGGATTGCCGAATGTTGGCAAGTCGACTTTGTTCAATGCGTTGACGGCGACGCAGGCGGCGCAGGCGGCCAATTTCCCGTTTTGTACGATTGAGCCGAATACGGGGATTGTTGCCCTTTCTGATGCGCGTTTAAGCAAGATTGCCGAAATTGGCGGATCGCAGAAGACTGTGCCTGCGCAGCTGGAGTTTGTCGACATTGCGGGTTTGGTTAAGGGTGCGTCGAAAGGCGAGGGGCTGGGCAACCAGTTTTTGAGCAATATTCGTGAAACGGATGCGATTATCCATGTTCTGCGGTGTTTTGAGAATGGCGATATTGTGCATGTTGATGGCAGCGTTGATCCGATCCGCGATGCGGAGACGATTGAAACCGAGTTGATGCTGGCGGATTTGGAGAGCGTAGAGCGGCAGATCCAGAATTTAGCAAAGAAGGCGCGGGGCGCGGATAAGGATGCCGTCATGATGCTGGCGTTGGGGGAGAAGATCCGTGATGCTTTAAGTGACGGGAAGCCTGCGCGCACTGTTGGTCCTGCCGATGAGGATGAGCGCAAGGCTATCAAGATGCTTCAGCTTTTGACGTCCAAGCCTATTTTGTATGTCTGCAATGTTTCGGAAGACGATGCGGCGGCGGGGAATGAATGGACGGCCAAGGTGCAGACTATGGCGGATGCGCAGGGCGCGGAGATGGTGGTGATATGCGCTTCGATTGAGTCTGAGATTGCGCAGCTGGATAGTGCAGAGGAGAAGGCGGAGTTTCTGGAGACTATTGGTCTTAATGAGGCGGGGCTCGATAAGATTATCCGTGCGGGGTTCAAGCTTTTGGGTTTGCATACTTATTTTACTGTTGGCCCCAAAGAGGCGCGGGCGTGGACGGTTCACAAAGGTGCGAAGGCTCCGGAAGCGGCGGGTGTTATTCATAGTGATTTCGAGAAGGGCTTTATTAAGGCCGAAACAATCGGTTACGAGGATTATGTATCGCTGGGCGGTGAACAGGGCGCCAAGGATGCGGGTAAGTTGCGGCAAGAGGGCAAGGAATATGTCGTCAAAGACGGGGATATTATTTTATTCCGGTTTAATGTTTAAACCAAATCGTTGATTTCAGGTGATTTCACCAAGTATCATATCTACATTAATATACTGAAAAACATATATTTTTTGTTACCGTGCCATTTCATTGCATCTCTTGCCAGTTCATAGAAAACCGTGTACGGTATCGGGTATAGGTTGAAAAACACCTTTCCAAAAACCGTGTATGAAAGCGTGACGCGAAATGCTTACTGATAGTGGATGCCGAGGGGCAAAGCCCAAAGACAAGCTGTATAGGATAAAAGATGCCAAGGGGCTGTATCTGGAAGTGAAGCCTAATGGTGTGAAGGCATGGCGTTATCGCTTTGAACTTGTTCACGATGGTAAGCGCAAAGAAAGCATGTTTGGGATTGGTGAATATGCGTATGTTCCAGGCAAAGAAACCGACGAAGAAGCTGAAACCCGAAGAAATGACAGGCGTTTTACGTTGGCCGAAGCCCGTCGAGAACGTGATAAGGCAAGAGCGTTAGTCAAGCAGGGGGTTAATCCTGCACATAATCGTCAATTATCGCGTATTAAGCGCGAACAAGAATTTTCGAACACGTTTGAAGTGGTCGCTGAAAAATGGATTGCCTTACGCGATTGGGAAGATATTACGAAGAAACGCCGGCTGGATATGCTTAAACGGGTTGTCTTCCCACATATTGGAAAGCTGCCCATACGCCAAGTTACTTCCCGTCATATTCTTGATGTCTTACAAAAAGCCAATGACAATAATGGCCCGTCTGTGAAGGACGAAGCTAAACGCACTATGTCCGCAATCTTTGAATTTGCAATTTCCAATTTGATGGTTGAAACAGATCCCGTTTACCCTGTGCGGAAGGCGTTACCACCGAATAAAACGCAGCATAAGCGCGCCTTGGAAAAAGAAGAGATTGGTGAACTGATGCGTGATATTGCGGGATATGAACGCAATTTTCAGGTTGTTTCCGCGTTTCAGATTTTATGGATGACATTATGCCGCCCGATAGAAGTGGTTGGTATGCGCTGGGAAGAAATAGATTTTGAAGAAGCGTTATGGCGTATTCCTGCGGAACGCATGAAAAAGCGTAAAGAACATATTGTTCCATTGCCAAGGCAAGCAATAGAAGTTTTGGAAGGTCTGAAAAGTTTTACTGGCCACAGGCCGCATGTCTTTCCGCACCGTGATAAACGTGATGAAGCCATGACAGACAATGCTTTGCGCCAAGCCTTAAAAAACCTGGGGTGGTCGAAGCGTTATAGTCCACATGCAACGCGCACAACGGGCAGCACGCACCTTAACGGCATGGGGTTCCAAAGTGATTGGATTGAACGACAGTTGGCACATACTGACCAGAATGGCGTTCGCAGAACCTATAATCACCAAGATTATATTCATCAGCGTCGCGATATGATGCAGCAATGGGCGGATTTGTTAGATGAATTAGCGAAGGGTGATAAGGTTATCCCTGTAAACTTTGGTCAAACAGCATGACCAGAAATGCACAACAAGAACGGGCAAGTGAATTGGCTTTTGCGTCGTGGGTTTCAGGTGCTGCACAAGCTGAATTTCAATCGCTTTCACAACCGACGAAATCATTCTTAAATCCGATGTTTCAGGATGAACGACTTGCTGATTTTTGGAATGATTTTGCGAAGGCCGGCCGTGGGTTTTTTTGTGAACTTTATATGCATCTTTTGTTCAGCAACGTGCACTTTGAACGGGCATGTGAAGAACACGAAAACCTTGAAAGAGAAGCCTTTCAATTGGATGATCGAATTCAGGCGATAAGTTCAATCGAAAAGCGACTGTCTTCTTTGCCCGATGACAAAGAATTGGATAAAGCCCTTATGAAGAATAAATATGATTTATCTCATGATATTTGGCAGCACAATAAGCGCAGGAAACGATTAACAAAGAAAAACCCTTTGCGTCCGCGTACTCGTGAAAGCTTTAATGCAGATAAAAGGGCAAGAAAGCGCGCCGAATATATGGCAAGGGCATTGTATTCCTTTTTTCAAAAGTCACATATACAAGAAGATTGGAAAAAAACATCAGCAAGACTGAAAGGGCATGTATGTGACATCGTTGATGTTTTGATAGATCGACCGGATGACCCACTTACAATATCTGCTTTGACTGACCTGATAAATAATTTCCAGAAAAGGTTGTAATTCACTTTTAGAGAAATCTTTTCAGTTACAAGGCTGTTTGTTTTTTGATGTGTTCTGATTGTTTCAGACGATAACAGAAAGGAACATATCATGTCTGATAACAACACTGTTTTGCCTGAAACGGGGTATATAAGGCAATCACAGCTTATTCCCCATATTATTCCATTTTCACCAGCCACATTGTGGCGCGGGGTTAAAGACGGCAGTTTTCCATCGCCCGTTAAATTATCTGCTCGTGTGTCGGCGTGGCGTGTCGAAGATATTCGCGCATGGATGGAAGCGCGTTCTGATGTTGGAAAAAACAATGCTTGAAGACGATTTCAAAGCTGTCTTGTCTGCGGACGGTCTTTCTACACGCGACAAGATTATCGCTGATGGTCGTTTGCATAGGTTTCACGTGCAGGGTGATAAATCAGGCGCGAAAAATGGCTGGTATGTCTTGTATGGCGGCGATATTCCTGCTGGTGCATACGGGTGCTGGAAGCGCAGTATATCACATACCTGGTGCACGAAATCGTTAAAACGTATGACGGTAACGCAACGGAAAGAATACTGTGAAAAGATTGCAGAAGCGCGTGATAAACATGAACGGGAAAAACAAAAACGCCAATTACAGGCAAGGCGTAAAGGCGAATATATCTGGCGCAGTGCCAGCGTATTAACAGACGGCAATCATCCGTATTTGGTTTCAAAGCAGGTAAAAAATCATGGTTTGAAGCTGTACAAAAGGTTGCTGGTTATTCCTTTGCGTGATGAAGACGGTATTCTTCAAAGCCTTCAATTCATTGATGCCGAAGGAAATAAACGGTTTCTAGGCGGTGGAAAGATTCAAGGGGGGTATTTTCCCATTGGAGAAGTACAGGGCACGCTATGCATTGCCGAAGGGTATGCCACCGCCGCCACCATCCATGAAAATACAGGCCATGGTGTTGCTGTTGCGTTTAACGCTGGAAACCTGAAACCCGTAGCGATGGCTTTGCGCAGTAAGTTTTCTGATGTGAAAATTATTATTTGTGCCGACAATGATGCCAAAACAGATGGTAATCCAGGTGTGACAAAAGCGCGTGAAGCTGCGCTGGTGGTTGAAGGGTATTTGGCCATTCCACCACGTGCCGGTGATTTTAATGACCTAATGTGTGGGGTGCGCGGATGACGGAAGAACAAAACAAGGAAAGTGTATCGCACATTATAAATTCTTCCACACCAGTTCAGGAAAGTGTATCGGAAGCGGTTGCCAGATTAGCGGCATTGCCACGATTGGAATATGAACAAATACGCAAGACCGAAGCAGAAAAATTGGGTATTGATCGTGTTGGCGTTTTGGATAAAGAAGTAGAAAATGCCCGTAAACCTGCCCAAACGCAAAAGGCGTCATCAGAAATTTTTCCTTCAATTGAACCATGTGAAGATGTGGTTGATGCTGCAATGTTGTTGGACGATATTGCTGAAACCATACGCCGTTTTATTGTTTGTGACCCTGAAACGATTACAGCAGCGACGCTTTGGATAGCGTTTACTTGGTTTATCGATCGTGTGAAGGTTGCGCCGATTGCCACAATTACTGCACCAGAAATGCAGTGTGGAAAAACACAGCTTTTATCGTTAATAGGAAAATTGGTAAATCGTCCATTGCTTGCTTCAAATATATCGCCTGCCGCAATATTTCGTGTGATTGAAGCGCATAGTCCGACCCTTCTGATTGATGAAGCAGACAGTTTTTTACGTGAAAGTGAAGAAGCAAGGGGGATTATTAACAGTGGTCATACACGGCAGTCTGCCTACGTTGTTCGCGTCGTCGGTGAAGACCATGAACCCAAACAATTCAGCACATGGGGCGCAAAGGTAATTTGTGGCATCGGAAAACAAGCGGCAACGATTATGGACAGGTCTGTGGTTCTGGAATTAAGGCGTAAATTATCACATGAAAAAGTTGAAAGATTGCGTCATGCAGAAGAAGCGCATTTCGATGTTTTGAAAAGCAGGCTTGCCCGTTTTGCAGATGATGCGGGTATAGTTGTTGAAGCATCACGTCCTGTTTTGCCAGAAGAATTAAATGATCGTGCGCAGGATAATTGGGAACCGCTATTGGCGATTGCGGATTGTGCAGGTGGACATTGGCCGAAAACTGCCCGTGAAGCTGCGATGAAAATATCAGGCCACAATCAGGACGAAGAAAACACTTCGGCAGGCGTTATGCTTTTGACTGATATTCAGGGCATTTTTGAAAGCGAAAAGTCACGTCAAAAAATATCTACGACGGATTTACTGAACAAGCTGCACGAAATGGAAGATAGGCCATGGCCTGAATGGTTTAAAGGTAAACCGATCACAGCGCGGCAGATTGCAAAGTACTTGAAACCTTTCGGTATTGCCCCAAAGAAACTGCGCTTTGGATATGAAACGGGCAGGGGATATGAACTTGAACAGTTTAAGGATGCTTTTGACCGTTATTTAAGTGGAACAACGGAACAATCAAATGAAAACAATAAGTTACTTGAAAACTCATGCGGAACAGTCGGTGCAAATGTTCCAGATAAAAATAACGCTAATTCATTGAAAGATAAGGAATGTTCCCCTGTTCCAGATATTCACCCCTGTTATGAAGATGAAGAAGAACGTAGGGCAATTATGCAGTTTGATGGTGAAGCTGATAGCTGCGGCTTTGTTAAATAAATCAAATGATTAACCCCTGATGATTGTAGATTAAAACTGGTTGCTTTTTGCGCTTAATAATTGGATTATGTAGTTGGACTTGCACAGGCCAAGTCTAGGGATTGGAAACCCTTAACATCAAGCGGTTGGCATCAACCGATATTGGTGCGTTTTATTTTAACGCATCGAATTTGTCGCTTTCGGTTTATGACCGGATGGCGATGTCATGTCCAAGGTGTATGCCCAAAAGCATCGCACCGTTTCTTGATGTTACGGTTTTTCCAACATTCCGGTCACCAGAAGCCTGTGTCTGGTGACGTTTTGGACAGTTTGGAAATAAGTAAATGGCATATATACCCCCAATTATCATGCTGCTGTCAGGCAGTCTAGCTTATCTTTTTGTCAAACGAAAAAAAGCACTTTCTTTTAACAATGCTGATAGGCATTGCGATTGTATTTTTAGGTACATTCACGGGGTTTACCTTGGGTTATTTTCTGGCTGATGCTGGCGAAAGCATTGAACGTGCAGGCAGGTCAATTTCACACGGATTTGTATTTTCTGTTGTTGGAGTATTCGGGGGCAATGTTTACGGCAGGAAACCTTCTGGAAATCGAGGGCAATAATGACTGAATATTTTAGTCTTGGAATTTTGCTGTATTATTTGCTGGGTACAGCCTGGATGTCCTATCAAATAACAAAACCAAGCCTGAAAGAAGAAAAAAGCAGAAAGGATATCGTCAAAGACTTTGTACAAATGTATTTAGGCTGGATATTGATGGGCGGTGTTGGCATCGCTGGCGTTTGGATTCTTGGAACAATCCTTAACTATAGTGATTTTAATTAACAATTGGACGTTACGATTGTGTTGAGCGTTGTAT
>CAYGJS010000046.1:0-10911 GCA_964350435.1 uncultured Micavibrio sp. | reverse complement strand
GCCCCATTATGAAGGCATAGATTTTGCTCGCCTTGGCTTTCACATCTGTATCAGCAGGAAGGAGACCTGCCGCGAGCATGTCTGCCAATGCGGTTTCATAATATTCTTTGTGAAGGCCAATAATTTCATCAGTCTTCCGCCGGATTGTCTCTTCTTGCGGCGCCATCTCCGAGCCCAATGAAACGAATGGGCATCCGCATACCATTCCATGCTGCTCAGCGATTTCTTTTTGCATTTGGTAGCCCATATCAGCGTAATTCTCAAAACGCTCTATTGGGGATTTTAAAGGTGAAAAAATTTCATCGAGCGCCGGACGAAACTGCTCAAACGCCTCTTCCATCGCGGCCGCGGCCAAGTCTATTTTTGACGGGAAAAAGTGGTAAAAGCTGCCCTTTTTCACATCAGCAGCCTTGCATATGTCATCAACGCTGACCGATCCATAGCTTGAGCGCCAGATCAAATCGATTGCTGTGCTTATTAAGCGTTCTTTGGTTGTGTTGGGTTTCGCATTCATGCGACACAGATATCACAGTTGACTGGTCAGTCAAGTTATTGTTTGTAGATTTCATTTTCAACAAACACACGACGTAAATGGCAGTGCTTGCAGGCTGTCGCTAACTTTTCTCTGTGAAACAAAAAGCCCCGATCTTTGATTAAAGACCGGAGCTGTTATGTTTGAGATTGCTAAAATTAATAACGATATGAAACGCCGACACCTACTATTACAGGGTCTAGTTCTACGTCATCTGCAACGAGTTGAACTGCGCCTGACTTCACTTTGGCATCAATATCCAAATCGACATATTTCACATCAAGGTTAAGGCCCCATTTTTCATCAAGCCAGTAATCAAAACCGGCTTGAACGGCATATCCAACGCCGCCATCAACTTCGAGGTCATTAAACGGTGCGTTTGTGTCTTCGCTGTAGAATAGAGAATAGTTCAAGCCTGCACCGACATAAGGACTGAATTTGTTATCAGGCGTGAAATGATACTGAAGAGTCAAAGTCGGCGGCAAAATCCACGTGCTTCCCAGATTATTCGGGCCGGCAGAAACATCATGCTCTGCTGTTGCGGCAATAAGTTCGGCGGCGATGTTTTCTGTGAAGAAATAGGTCACATCAAGTTCAGGTGTAATCGCATTATCGACATCTGTTTCAAGCGTTGTACCCGTCACATTGCCATCACCATCAGCAATAATATCAATGGCGCGCACACGCACCTGGAAGCGTTCTTTTGAGAGATTGCCCTCACCTAAATCTTTAGCCATAGCAGGGACGCTGAAAGCCATCATTACGACACTCGTCATAAGTGCAATTTTTGAAAATGTGTTCATGATCTTCTCCTGTCTTGAACCAAAATATTTGAAGGAAGTATGGCGGCTTTTAATGTTCCTGAAATTGACTATGATCAAGTATCGCTAGGGTTTTCATCATCCTCGATCAAGATACGATTGGCCGCGCCGTCCAAATCATCATATTGCCCGGATTTCAGACACCAGATGAACGCCCCAAGGCCAATAAGACCAAGCATTAAAGCCACAGGAATGAGATAGATCAGAACACTCATGACATCCACTTTAAACGAAAAGAGTTGGCAATCACCACTAAAGAAGATCCGGACATGCAAAGTGCCGCAATTAAAGGGGTCACATTCCCGCTGAGTGCAAAAGGGATTGCGATGATGTTGTATAAAACAGCGAGTACAAAATTTTGTTTGACCAATTTCTGAGTGTCTTTTCCTACTCTATATGCTTCGTATACTGGCGCGAAGCTCTCTCCCATAAAGATGATGTCCGCAGAATTTTGTGCCATATCAATCGCGCTGCCCGGTGCCATAGAGACATTTGCAGCGGCTAAAACCGGAGCATCATTTAAACCATCACCCACCATTAAAACATTGCACCCTTGATTCTTATAGTGATCCAGCACCTCAAATTTGTCTTTTGGCGTGTGCTCGGCGAAATACGAATCAATACCGGCTTCTTGCGCCGCCAACCCAACAGGGCGGGGCCTGTCACCGGATACTATGATGGGTGTTATCGACCTGTCTTTAAACTTTTTAATTATTTCTTTTACATCCGCTCTCAACTGATCCGAAAAATAAAACGCCGTCACGGGCTGATCATCACTTCTCATGCAGATTTCAAGATCATCGCAAAGGCTCTCTTCTTTATCTCCACACCATAGGCGACTTCCTAATTTTACGTTTTTACCATTATATAGAGCTTCAAGGCCTTTTCCCGAATGCTCCTGCACGTCTTGAAGCCCAAGCAAAGCACCGTCATACGCATTCACCAAAGCCTGAGACAGTGGATGGCGGCTGTGGAAGGCGATTGAAGCGGCAATCTGTAAATCCGCATCATCATATTCACCAATCAATACAGGCTTGCCGACAGTCAGCGTGCCGGTTTTATCAAGCATAAGCATGTCGATTTGCGCGAGACGTTCCAAAGCATCACCCGCTTTCACCAAGATGCCCTTTTTCATTAACCGCCCGCTGGCCAAGACCTGCACAACCGGAACAGCCAGCCCAAGCGCACATGGGCAGGTGATAATCAGAACAGTAATCGCGATCATCAGGGAGTCCTGCCACATGAGCCCTCCAATATAAAACCAGCCAACAAAGGCAAGGACGGCAAATATATGAACGACCGGCGTATAGAGCTGAGCGGCTTTGTCAGAGAGGCGAACATATTTCGCCTGTCCTTGGCCGGCCTTTTCCATCAATTTTACGATATCGGCGAGCAGAGAGCTCTCTGCCGCTTTTGTTGTTTTCACTAAAACAGACGCAGATAGATTGAGAGTTCCGGCATAAACTTCGCTATTGATGTTTATTTCACGCGGTAGGGTTTCCCCTGTGACCAGAGATGTATCAACGCTGCTCATGCCGTCTATGATTACGCCATCAACGGGGAACTTTTCACCCGCAGCAACCCTTACGATCATGCCCTCATTAATATCACGAACCAGCACACGTTTTGTATGGTCGCCCTCAACAACATTGGCAAATCCGTTCAGGCTTCCCAATAAATCAGTGGCCGTAGAACGGGCATTTTTGCGGGCGCGAAAATCCAGATACCGTCCAATAAGCAGGAAAAACATAAGCATCACAGCGGAGTCGAAATACACATGCTCGCCGTGATTAAGCGTTTCAAACAAGCTCATACCCGCAGCCAGGAAAAGTGCCAGAGAAATCGGTACATCCATATTGGTTTGACCATTGCTCAGTGCTTTTAAGGCCGAGCGAAAAAACGGCCGACCGGAAAACAAAATGGCTGGCAGCGCAATCCCTGCAGACACCCAATGCATAAGTCCGCGCGTTGCCATGCCCATAGTCTCTGCGGAGGTTGACCACACCCCGACTGAGAGCAGCATGATATTGCCCATCGCAAACCCTGCGACGCCGAGGCATAAGAGCAGGAAGCGCTCTTCTTTTCGGGTTTCAGCTTTTTCGGTGTCCGGGTCATAGGGCTTAACGCCATAGCCAAGCGATTCAATCACACGGACGTAATCATTGGCTTGGGAGGCAACGCCTCGCCACACAAGAGAAAGACGACGCGTTGAAAAATTCAATCGCGCTTTTTCGACATCCTGTTCACGGGCAAGAGAGGATTCAATTTTCTGGATACAGGCCGCGCAATGAACCCCGCTCACCAGAATGGAAAGCTCATACGTATCATTCTCGTTTTTTTGAGCGAGTGTTTCATAACCATCCTGCGTTTCAAAAGAGGTTATCGAATTATCAGATCGGTGCGTGTTTGAAATGTTTGTGTCTTCCATGTGGCTTTCAAATTCACAACCCAATTTCCAGGCAATAACAACTGAGGGCGCACTTCATGGACGCCTTCACCGATATGGGAAAGTGTTGCATCAAAATCATACCCGTCTTTTACAGGTCTTAAAAACGACGCTTTCACATGCGCGCCTTGCTCCGCAAGTTCCTTTGGTAAAGCCCAGCGTAAAACGCCATCTTCAAATGATACAGTATGTTCAATTTTTGGCTGGCTGCGAGCTTTATCCAACAGCTCATTATAAGCCAACCCTTTCCGGTAGGGCTGTTCCGTAACGAGGCCACTATGGGTGCTTAATGCCTGATAAATAAAAACGCTGTTCACGGCTACGATCACTCCGAAAAATGCAACGAAGCTCCAGAAAACCCATATGCCCTTATTGTAATCAAAACCGCTTCTCATCTTTTTTCTTTTCTCGAAATAAAAACGCTTTCATAGTGATCACTCACTTCACCATCGCTCAGGATAAATTCCAGATCTCTTGGGGCGGCGGGCTCAACGTTAGCACTGACAAGAATATGATAGCTTCCAACGCTATCGGCAGGGACAAATAATGTTTCAGCGCTGATATTGCCGGCGGCTTTGACCTCTATGTTAGAATCATCAAGACCTTTCAAAGATAATTTGTAGGTGCGGTATTCATGGGTTTTGTTCTGAATTTTCAGGACATAGCCATTGCGAATTTCACCATTGGAAAGCTGAACAAAAAGTGGATTGCGATCATGTAAAACCGTGATGTCTAGAGGTGAGCGAAGAAGAAGCGCAGTCAGCATGGCCGCCGCCACCAAAATGAGCACCGTTGAATAATAGATCGTCCGCGGCCTCAATATACGAAAAGCCTTTTCCGTGCGCCCTTCTTCTGCAGCTTTAATATGTGCCTCTGTGTCATAGCGGATCAAGCCTTGTGGCCTATCGACCATGGTCATGACGTTGTTACACGCATCAACACACAGGCCGCAGGCAATACATTCCATCTGCAGACCGTCGCGAATATCAATTCCCATAGGGCAAACCTGAACGCATAGGCTGCAATCAACGCAGTCTCCGCGCCCTTCCCATGTTTCTCCTTTTTTGTGCTTGCCGCGCCCTGTTCCGCGCTCGCCGCGCTTTTCATCATAACCGATAATCAACGTGTCTTTGTCAAACATAGCGGATTGAAAGCGCGCATAGGGGCACATATAGGTACAGACTTGTTCCCGGGCAAACCCCGCCATCAAATAAGTAGAAAACGTGAGCCCAACGATGAACCACAAAACCGTAGGAGAGACATCAAGCTCAAAAAAGCTCCTGACCAATGTCGGAGCATCATTGAAATACAAAACAAAAGATCCGGCCGTACACCACGCAATCCCGAGCCATACAATATGGGTCGCCGTAAGTTTTTTGATTTTATCCCAGGTCCACGGTCCTTCACGGAGCTTTTTACGGGCATTACGATCACCTTGAAAAATCCGCTCCACCCACACATATAAATCGGTCCAGACAGTTTGTGGACATGCATAGCCGCACCACACGCGGCCAAATAGACTTGTGACAAAGAACAGGGCGATGGCTGCGAAGATCAGAATTCCGGTCAGGTAATAGACTTCCTGAGGCCAGATTTCGATCCAAAACCAATATGCGCGGGCGTGCTCCAGATCAATAAGGATGGCCTGGTCAGGGGCTGTTGGGCCGCGATCCCAGCGAATAAAAGGTGCAAGATAGTAGATGCCGAGCATGAATGCCATCGACACCCATTTGAGCTTACGAAACTTACCCCAAACACGTTTGGGGTAAATTCGCTCCTGTTTTGCAAAATATTCTAGCACTGCGCTATTCGCCTGTTGTTATGGGCTCCGGTTCACCCTCACCTTGTTTTTCGTTTTCGGCTTCGGCTTCGGCTTCTCCACCACCCAGTTGGTGGACATAGATGCTGAGTTGGCGGATGGTATTTTCGTCCAAACGCGTGCCCCATTCCGGCATCATCCCCGCGCGAGAATACATAATGGTCTCATAGATATCTTTGCGCTTTCCGCCATAGAGCCAAATTTTATCTGTGAGATTTGGTGCCCCGAACTCTTTGAGCCCTTTGCCGTTTTCGCCATGGCATGATGCACATTGGTTTTTAAATATAGTTTGCCCTTGTTCAAAAGTGCTTGCGGCATCTCCCCCGGAAAGCGTTAAAACATAATCGGTAACGGCGTTGATTTCCTCACGCTTCAGAAGGCCATCTTTTCCAAAGGCCGGCATTTGTGACATACGCGTATCCAGATTATCAGCGCGGATTCCATAGAGTAAGGTCTGATGAATATCATTCAGCTTACCGCCCCAAAGCCAATCATCATCATTAAGGTTTGGATAGCCTTTTCTGCCTGCAGCGCCGCTGCCGTGACATGTCGCGCAGTGTTGTTTAAACGCAGATTCACCGCCCGCCATCGCAAAAGCGTAGAGTTCAGGGTCATTCAAGACCTCAGTATCAGAAGCATTTTCCATGCGCTCAAGGTAGGTTTTTTGGGTGGCGCGAATTTCTTCCTGACTTGATGCCAGTTCTTTAAATTGCGTATACCCGCCTGTACCCTCTGTAGCACCGCTGAGCGTTGGCCATGTTGGATATACAACCCAATACCAAGCCGACCAAATGATCGTGACGATGAAAACCCAGACCCACCATCGCGGCAAAGGGTTGTTCAACTCCTTCAGGCCATCCCATTCATGTCCCGTTGTTTCCACACCGGACAATTCATCGATATCTTTTTTCTTTTTATCGTCACTCATTCGTCATTCTCCCTCAATGGAATATCGGCGTGATCTGAATATTCTTTCTTTGCGCCGGGCCTAAACGTCCATGCCGTCACGACGCAAAAGAAGATAAAGAAAAACAAAAGGCCAATAAGGCCTAAGTCAGGGTTTGCAAAAAGCTCTTTCATTACTCGCCCCCTTCGACATCTCTGGCCGCTTCAAAATCGACCATTGTGCCCAGCACCTGAAGATAAGCGATAAGAGCATCCATCTCGGATATGAAATGCGGCTGACCGTCAAAATCACGGGCATTGACGTTTTCTCCATAGCGTTCTTCAAGACCGGCTGTGTCGGTTCTTGCTTCACCGGTAGCTTGAACAGCGGCGTCTTTTGCCGCCATTTTGATCATCTCGTCTGTATAGGGAACGCCGAGTGCACGGAGCGTTTTTAAATGTTGCGGTAAGTCGTGAAGCCTTGCACCTTTCTTCAGCAAAAATTCGTAAGACGGCATGATCGATTCAGGAACGAGATCTCTCGGCTCTTTTAAATGTTCCGTATGCCATGCATCGGAATATTTCCCGCCGACACGTGCCAAATCCGGTCCTGTGCGCTTTGATCCCCAGAGGAATGGAAAGTCATACATACTCTCTGCCGCCAAGGAATAATGCCCATACCGGACAACTTCATCACGAAGCGGACGAATATGTTGAGAATGACAAGCCATACAGTTTTCACGGATATAAATATTATATCCCGCAAGCTCTAAAGGTGTATATGGACGCACACCTTCAACAGGTTCTATGACTGTTTCCTGCCTGAAAAGCGGTACGATTTCTATGATCCCGCCAATCAGAACCACCACAATGATAAACCCCAAAAGCAACAACGCATTTTTCTCTAAATGTTCGTGGTTTTTCCAGCTCATGCGACAGCTCCCGAAGTCTTGATTTGATGGGTTAAATTATATTCTTTGGCATTCACGTCACCGCGAATTGTCCGGTAGAAGTTATAGCTCATGATTAACGCGCCGCTTAAGTAAAGCAGGCCTCCTGCAACGCGGATCATATAGAACGGCTTCATAGCTATGACAGTTTCTACGAAGGAGAACTGTAAGAACCCTAACTCGTTATAGGTTCTCCACATCAAGCCTTGCATGATGCCGGACACCCACATGGCAGCAATGTAAAAGACAATGCCCAATGTCGCGATCCACAGATGAAGCGAAACAAGTTTGGTGGAGTATAATCTCTCACGGCCCCAGAGCTTGGGCACAAGATAGTACAAGCAGCCAAAGGTTATAAAACCAACCCAGCCAAGTGCGCCGGAATGTACATGACCGATTGTCCAATCTGTATAATGCGACAAAGAGTTTACCGCGCGGATAGACATAAGTGGGCCTTCGAATGTACTCATCCCGTAAAATGCGAGAGAGACAATCATAAACTGCAAAACGGGATCTTCGCGGAGCTTGTGCCAAGCACCAGAGAGGGTCATGACACCATTAATCATCCCGCCCCAGCTTGGCATCCACAGGATGATCGAAAACGTCATGCCCAAAGTCTGCGCCCAATCCGGCAGTGCAGTGTAGTGAAGGTGGTGAGGACCCGCCCAGATATAGATAAAAATCAGCGACCAGAAATGCACGATCGATAAGCGGTATGAATAAATCGGCCTATCAGCCTGCTTGGGGACGAAGTAATACATCATCCCTAAGAACCCGGCGGTGAGGAAGAATCCAACGGCGTTATGCCCGTACCACCACTGGATCATTGCGCTCTGCACGCCTGAAAACGCTGAATAGCTTTTTGCTTCAATAAAGCTTACAGGCAGATGCAGGCCATTGCCCAAATGCAGCACAGCGACCGTTATAATAAAAGCCAGGAAGAACCAGTTCGCGACATAAAGATGCGATTCTTTACGCTTGATACATGTCATCAAATAGACATACAAATAAACCACCCAGACAATGGTCAGCCAAAGATCCGCGTACCATTCCGGTTGAGCGTACTCCTTGCTCTGATTTACGCCAAGAATGTAGCCCAGCGCTGCCATCACAATGAACGCCTGATACCCCCAAAACGTAAACATCGCCATCTTATCTCCATATAGCCGCACGCCGCATGTGCGCTGGACAATGTAATAGCTTGTTGCAAAAAGGGCGTTCCCGCCGAATGCAAAAATCACCCCTGAGGTATGCACGGGACGAAGACGCCCGAAGCTCAGATAGGGCTCAATATTAAGATCGGGGAATACCATTTGCAGGGCGATAAAAACGCCGGCAAGCATGCCAACCAACCCCCAAAATGTGGTAGCTAGCGTGAAGAGCTTTACGACATCGTCATTATATTCAACTTTGCCTTTTGATTTTTCAACTGCTGTATTCATTTCCATTTTCCTTTAAAAAAACATCTGCCCTGCCAAGGCAAAGAGCCACAGGCTGCTGAGCACCATCGCCCCCTGTGACATCCGCATTGAAGCCTTGGGATATTTGTGTTTAAGAGCGCCCCCACCGAGCGCAACCAGGATAAGTGCTGGCATCGTTCCAACAGCGAAAGCACTCATAGCGAGTGCGCTTTGCGGAACACTCGCCGCTGTGCTTGAGGCCAATACTGCAGAAATCACAAGACCGCAGGGCATGAAGCCGAGCAGAACCCCAAGTAGGTAACGCTTAATCGCGTTCGGGCTTTGTATCAACGACCCTGCAAGCCTTGAAATCATGGCGTAGGGCACTACAAACCGGATATTGCCAACCCATGGAAATACGCTGTTTAGCTTCGGGAATGCGCTGACCAGAAAAATCACTGCCGCCAGCATTAAGAGCGGCGCAGCCACCAAAGCCTTGGCGTCAGAAAATAAGAAAGCAAGATTGACAACAGACCCCAAAAGCACGGCGAGCGCGACATATGTGCTCATCCGTCCTAAATGATAAGGCAGAAGGAGAAACGATCCGGGCTTTCGAAGCTCTAGCCCGCCATCAACCTGCGCCAACACGAACGGAGAGCACATTCCAGCGCAATGCGTGAAGCCACCAACAAGCCCAGCCATAAATAAACTTATGACCAGCCCATGCGAGAGCGTTATATCTTGAAGGCATTGGCCTATAAACATTACCGATCCAAATAATAAACACGTGTTACATTCTTTTCACATTGTCTAAAACCCGCTAAACTTGTGCCTTGACCATTGTCAATTTTGACCCTAAAACTTTTAAAAAAATTGAATGCCGCATGATCAATAAAACCTTAAAAGACCTGAGATTATTTAAAGACTGCGAAAACGCTTTCTTTGATGCGTTGGAATCTCAAGCCCATAAGCTCCGCTATGAAAAAGGCAGGCTTCTATTCGTGCATGGCGACAAGTCTGAACATTTTTATTTCATAAAAAGCGGATGGGTAAAGCTTTTTCGAGAGACCCTTGATGGAGCGCAAGCCGTAATTGACATTCTTCCCGGGCAGAATCTTTTCGGTGAAACTTCAATTTTTGAAAATGATACATATCCTTATAGTGCTGAAGTTGTTGAGGCCGCCGAAATTCTGGCTCTTCCCCTTTCAATTTTAAAAAATGAGATAGAGAATAATAATAAGCTTGCCCTGAATATGCTGAGCTCTATGGCGCGATATAGACGCCAGCAAGATAGAGAAATCGAACATCTATCATTACAAAACGCTGCGCAGCGTATTGGTTGTTTTATATTGCGTTTATGCAATCAAAACGTAATCGGAAGCGTAAAAATACACCTTCCCTATGATAAAACACTCGTTGCCTCAAGACTGGGAATGCAGCCTGAAACTTTTTCGCGTGCACTCTCGAAGCTGCGGGATCAAACAGGTATACAAATAAAAGGGGCTACGATTGAAATGGATAGCCTCGATCAACTCACTTCATATTCCTGCGCGGCATGTTCTTCAGAATTTCCGTGTAAAGATTTGCAAGCCGCCGAATAATTCATCTCCGCGCTTCGTACATCCATTCCCAATTAATTTTCGCAGGATTGGTTATAAAAACTTCCGGCCTGGATGTCACATCTTCGAGGTAAGACAGGCTTGCATTCCATGTTCGGACACACTTGCATTCCTTGCAATCATCATGCGGCTTACATATTATGCCGCCTTGTTCCAAATAAAAAACATAAGCCTCATCCCCCCCTCTGTCAGAAACCTTGACTTCGACGCTCGCGCCTTGCTCAGCTTTGCTGGCTGCGCCTAAAATTTGTTTAAAGGGAAAGCGATCAGAGTTTTCATGCAATGCTTTGTTACAAACATCCACATATTTTTGTATCAATTTTTGATGACGAAATGCGCTCATGTTTTTACATTGCCATGACTTTTGTCAGGCACAATTGACATGTGTCAATTCTAAGCCATGCTGCCTCAGGTAATGTTTAAAATATGAAAACGACTA
>CAYGJS010000045.1:0-11294 GCA_964350435.1 uncultured Micavibrio sp. | reverse complement strand
GTGCCCCCAAATATGCCCCTATTTAACACGGATTTGGGGGCACTGATGCGGAACACCATGGACAAAGTGTTTCACAAAATCCCTTATTTTTCAAGGGTTCTGTGGCTTTTTATGGAGGTATATGGAGAAGAAAATGGAGCGAGTGAAGGGATTCGAACCCTCGACTTCAACCTTGGCAAGGTTGCGCTCTACCCCTGAGCTACACTCGCGATCCTAAAAGGATTTTGAATTTATAAAGATTACTGCGTGAAAAGCAAGGGGAAAAATTAGTAAAGCTCACCAACTTTAATAAGCGGTGCTTTATAGCCCAGCGGATCAAAGCCTTCAACGATTGTAAGAATAATCACATTCGGGCTTTTTTCGACGGGACCAATGAGGCTCTCGGGAATTTCACATTCCATCAAATGATCCTCGTGAGCCTCGTTATTATAGACGAGCTGAAAAAGGCGTTGTTCGCGATAATATTCTACGCGGCGAATAACATCGGGCGTGGGTCTATCACAAATAATGGAAACCCGTCCGTCATTGAGAATTACAAGCTCTACATTCATACCAATGCCCCTGTATCGCCATTATTTCCGCTATCAGAACCACCGCCGGAAGGTGCAGGAGGTTTAAGAATGAATGGGTTATCGAGTTGCCTGGTGTTTTGATTTTCAAGACCTTGGTTCACCAACCCGCTGACCTTACTGGGGTCACTGGAGGAGCTTTCAAAGGCCTCTGCAAAGTTTAACCTTGGCGTATGGCCACAAAATTCATTCAAAATATTCTCTGCTTTAGGAACCAGTGATTCTGAAGGATTGTTGTTAACATGCGTTTGCCAATTTGTAGGCGTGATAACGGCTTGGCAGCCTTCAGGTGGAGGGAACCCATTTTTAAGCGCTGCCATCTCATGTTTTGAAAAGGCATCGTCACCCAGAAAAGAAATAAGGTTTTCCATCCCGGCTTTTAAGTCTTCATAGGAAATGTCTTGATTGCTCTCTAACGTCATTTGTCCCTGCACCGTGTATTTTTTTATTGTTTGTGATATTAAGATACGCGTAAAAGATTAACAAAGACTTATAATTACATAAAATTTTAACAAAAGCGGAAACCCGCAATGACAGCCCAAAGTCAGCCACAGCAAGCCGAACACTCTTTGCCAACAACCCCGCAGGATTTGTTTGAAATTCTGCAAAGCCTTGGAATCAAATACGATCTTCATCATCACGCACCGACCTTTACGGTGGAGGAGAGTGACAAGCTTAAGGGCGAAATCGCGGGCGTGCATTGTCGCAACCTCTTTTTGCGCGATAAAAAGAAACAAAATTTTCTCGTTGTTGCCGCCAATGAAACCGAAGTGGATATGAAATCCTTGCAGGAAAAGCTAGATTGCGGGAGGCTTTCTTTCGGCTCCAGCGAGCGCCTTTGGGAATTCCTCGGCATTCGCCCCGGCTCGGTGTGCCCGTTCACGCTTATAAATGATAAAGATCATCATGTGCAGCTGGTGCTCGACGCCGCAATGATGCGCGGAGAGTTTGTAAATTATCACCCGCTCGATAACGCGATGACGGTGACACTCACGCCTCAAGACCTGCTGAAATTTTTTGCCCATACGGGCCATGCACCGATAACGCTTGATTTTTAGCTTTCACCCGCTAGATATAGGGGTGAAGAAGGATACAAATATGTTCGGATTAGGCTCAAAACAACACCCAGCGTCCAGCGCAGCAGGTTCAACGATTTTCGATGTGGGAATTGCTGATTTCGAGGCGCGTGTCATCAAGGCCTCAATGGAAAAGCCCGTGATCGTTGATTTCTGGGCGCCATGGTGCGGCCCGTGTAAGCAGCTTATGCCGGCCCTTGAAAAGGTGATTACCGCGGCGGGCGGCGAAGTTTTGCTGGCCAAAGTCAATCTGGATGACAACCCCCAGCTAGCCCAAGCCCTGCGCGTACAATCCGTGCCAACGGTCTTCGCCTTTCTGGGCGGGCAGCCTGTGGATGCGTTTCAGGGCGTGATCCCCGAAAGCCAGATTTCGGCCTTTGTGGATAAAGTTCTGCAAATCGCCAAGGCCAATAGACCGGGCGCAGTTGATATCCCCGAGGCTCTTGCCGCCGCCGCGGAGGCCGTGGCAAATGGTGAGTTTCAAATCGCCCAAAGTATTTACGGTCAGATCCTGCAGCAAGATGAAAAAAACCTGCCTGCTTTTGTGGGGCTTGTGCGCCTTTTCATCGCCGCAGATATGGTTGAGCAGGCCACTGCGCTTGTCGAAGATTTGCCGGATGATATCAAAAAAGATCCGAAATTCGCCGAAGCGTTAACCGCGCTGGAGCTTGCACAAAATAAGCCCGATACCTCCATCCTTGGCGCGCTGAAAGACAAGGTCGCTCAAAACCCGAAAGACATGGAAAGCCTGTGCGCCCTGGCCGAAGTGCAGTTTGGTGCAGGTCATAAGGAAGAGGCTATCGATACTTTGCTTGCCGCGATCGAGATTGACCGCGAATGGAATGAACAAGAAGCGCGTCAAAATCTTGTGCGGTTCTTCCAAGCCCTGGGTCACACAGACCCGCTCACGGTTGCGGGGCGTAAAAAACTCTCTGCGATCCTTTTTTCTTAAAATCCGCGCACTATGTAATTACTATGGAACGCAACCCTTTCGCACCAGATTTCAATGATTTACCGGCAACATTGCCGGTGTTTCCGTTGCGCTCTGCATTTTTACTCCCCACAGGGCAGTTGCCGCTCAATATTTTCGAGCCGCGATATTTACAAATGGTTGATGACGCCCTCAAGGGAAGCCGCATGATCGGCATGATCCAGCCCGCAGATGATGCGGATGTGCCAAGTCTTGTAAAGACAGGCTGCGCCGGCAAAATCATAGAGTTTTCGCAAACTTCGGATGGGCGGTACTTAATCACACTGGCGGGTGCATTCCGTTTCAACATCATGCAGGAAATGGATACGCCCAAGCCTTATCGCATGGTTCAGGCTGATTGGGGGCCTTATGCAAATGATCAAAAAGCGCATCGCTGGCTCGATCTTAACCGCGATCATCTGAAAGACCTCTTGCGTCAGTATTTCTCTAACGAAGGCATGGACTGTGATTGGAGCGCGGTAGACGACTCCCCCGACGGTAAGCTGATCACCTGTCTGTCTATGGTTTGCCCGTTTGAGGCCAAGGACAGGCAGGCTTTGCTCGAAGCTCCATGCTGCAAAACACGCGCTGCGCTGTTTATGGGGATGCTGGAAATGGCGGTTAAAACCCAAGGCCTTGATAAAACAGGCAGCCAGTGGCATTAATATCCCATGAACGCAACCGTTGATCGCAAACTCCTCGAAATTCTGGTTTGTCCTTTGACCAAATCGCCGCTGCGCTATGACGCCAAGGCCGATGAGTTAATTTCTGATCAAGCGCAGCTTGCCTACCCGATCCGTGATGGCATCCCGATCATGCTGGTTGACGAAGCGCGCAAGATTAAAAAATAACTTTGCACGCGCCCGAAAATCGGCTTATATATCCTCATGGTTCAAACACGTACACCATTGCTGCTAGACCTCCTCCTTATTCGCCCCTGAGCGGGCATGAGGCATTTTGATATGCCTGCGCTACAGGGGACACATTCCAGACATTGCAAAAACGAAATCACGGCCTTATAAGGAGGCTTCAGGGAACACCGTTATGACCAGAGCATTTGATAAAGTACAACAAGACGCCAATCGCATCATCATATTTGATACGACCCTGCGCGATGGTGAGCAATCCCCGGGTTGCTCGATGAATCTGAATGAAAAGCTGAAAATGGCGGCTCTGCTTGATGATCTGGGCGTGGATGTGATTGAGGCGGGCTTCCCTATTGCCTCTCCCGGCGACTTCGAAGCCGTGCATGAAATTGCCAAAATCGTGAAAAACGCTACCGTCTGCGGCCTGTCCCGCGCCACCAAAGGCGATATCGAAGCCGCAGGCAATGCGATCAAGCCCGCGAAAAGCAAACGCATCCATACCTTCATCTCCACCTCGCCGCTGCATATGAAATACAAGCTGAAAATGGGATCAAACGCGGTGATCGAGGCCGTACATGAGAGCGTCACATTGGCGCGTGGGTTTACAGATGATGTGGAGTGGAGCGCCGAAGATGCCTCCCGCACCGAAGATGATTTCTTGTGCCAATGCGTGGAAACTGCGATCAACGCAGGAGCCACAGTCATTAACATTCCTGACACGGTCGGCTATTCCATCCCCGAGGAATATGGCCGCCAGATTCAAATGCTGATGACCCGCGTGCCCAATATCGACCGCGCCATCATCTCTACCCATTGTCACAATGATCTGGGGCTGGCGGTGGCGAACTCTTTGGCGGGCGTGCAAAACGGCGCGCGTCAGGTCGAATGCACCATCAATGGAATTGGCGAGCGGGCGGGCAACGCCGCGCTGGAAGAAATTGTGATGGCGATCCGCACCCGCCATGATTTGCTGCCCTATACCAACGGGATTGATACCACCAAGATCATCAAAACTTCACGTACGCTGTCTACCATAACGGGGTTCAGCGTTCAGCCGAACAAGGCCATCGTCGGTGCAAACGCCTTCGCCCATGCCAGTGGTATCCATCAGGACGGGATGCTGAAACACGCCCAGACTTACGAGATCATGACCCCCGAAAGTGTGGGCCTCAATGAATCAAAATTGGTGCTGGCGAAACATTCAGGCCGCGCCGCTTTTAAATCGAAACTCAAAGAACTGGGCTTTGATCTGGGTGAAAATGCGTTTCAAGATGCTTTCACAAGGTTCAAAAGCCTCGCCGATAAAAAGAAAGAAATTTTCGAAGACGATTTGATTGCTCTGGTCGAGGATGAAGTCATTAGAGAAAATGAAACGGTTCGTTTCGTATCGCTTCAAATTGTTGCGGGTTCTAAAGGGCCGCAGACAGCCGATCTGTGTTTGACAATTAACGGGCAGGAGCACTGCGCCAAGGTCGAGGGTAACGGGCCCGTCGATGCCATCTTTAAAGCCATCCGCGAAATTATCCCTCACCCCGATGCAAGGCTCCAGCTTTATCAGGTGCATGCGGTGACAGGGGGCACGGATGCGCAGGCCGAGGTCACGGTGCGCCTGTCTGAAAACGGCAAAACCGTGAACGGGCAAGGCGCAGATACCGACACCCTTGTCGCTTCTGCCCGCGCCTATATCCATGCGCTGAATAAACTCTTGCTCAAACGCCAGAGCATGAGTGCACAGGCGGTTTAATGGTCATTGTGAGAAGAACGCAGCCCGATGTGGCCATCCAAAGATTGCTTCGCTACACTGAACTCATACACAATATAAAAGGAATAAAAAATGTCTGTTAAGTCAAAAGTCTGCGCCACATGCGATAAAGTTTCGGGTCTGCCCATTATTGGCGGGTTGTTAAAGCCCAAGCCGAAAGTGGCGGTTATCCGGCTGTCGGGAGTGATTGCCGATAATGCGGTGGGGCGCGGCGGGATTTCACATCAAAAATACGAGAAGATCATCGAGGAGGCGTTTGATACGTATAACCTCAAGGCGGTGGCGTTGGTGATTAATTCTCCCGGCGGCAGTCCGGCGCAAAGCGCGCTGGTGGCCGATCATATTCGTAGGCTCGCGGATGAGAAGGAGGTGCCTGTTTTTGCCTTCGTTGAGGATGTGGCGGCCAGCGGCGGGTATTGGCTGGCCTGCGCGGCGGATGAGATTTACGCGAACGGCGCCTCTATTGTCGGGTCAATCGGCGTGATTTCGGCGAGTTTCGGGTTTAAGGATTTTATCAATAAGCACGGGATTGAGCGGCGCATTCAAACCTCGGGCAAAGACAAGAGCTTTATGGATGCATTTTCGGACATCAAGCCAGAGGATGTCAAACGGTTGAAAGCGCTTCAGAGTGACTTGCATAGCGGGTTTATTGATTGGGTGAAAACGCGGCGGGGAGAGCGGCTCAGCGGTAAGGACTCCGAAGTGTTTGAAGGGCAATTCTGGACGGCGGGCAAGGCTCTGGAACTTGGGCTTATTGATGGGATGGGCGAGGCGAAAAGCTGGTGCCGCGCGCATTTCAAGGAAGAATTTGAGGAAAAAATCAAGTTCGAGGAATTTTATCCCGAGAAGAAGCTGGTGCCGTCCCTGCTCGGCGCGCAGCTTCATTCCAATCTCGCGCAAGACGCGATTGAAACACTCGAAACCAAAGCGGTTTGGGGACGCTACGGGCTTTAAGCGATTATTCCGATACTGATTGCCGCGTCGCTTACGCGCCTCGCAATGACGTTTATTTCATTTTCTCGCGCAAAAAGGCGGCGACGTTATCGAGATGGATGCGTTCTTGCGCCATAGTGTTGCGTTCGCGCACCGTCACCGTGCCGTCTTCAACCGTGTCGTTATCAATCGTAAAGCAATACGGCGTGCCGATTTCGTCCTGACGGGCGTAGCGTTTGCCGATATTTTGCTTGATATCGAGGTCTACGGGGAATTCTTCGCGAAGCTGCAGATAGAGTTTCGTGGCAATTGGCACGTGTTCTTCCTTGGCGGTCAGCGGCAGGATTGCTGCCTTCTTGGGTGCCATGGCAGGGGTGAAGTTGAGATACATGCCTGAAGGACGGCTTTCATCAATCGTGTAGGCCTCACAGATCAGGGCAAGCACGCCGCGTGTAAGACCTGCGGCCGGTTCGATGACATGCGGGATAAAGCGTTTTGTATTATCGGTTGGGTCCATGTATTCCAGTTTTTGGCCGGAATGTTCCTGATGCTGGAGCAGGTCGAAATCGCAGCGATGAGCGATGCCTTCGAGTTCGCCGTAACCGGGGGCGGTGAAGGGGAATTTATATTCGATGTCAGAGGTGCCGAGGCCTTCTTTGGCGTAATGGGCGAGCTCGTCCGCATCGTGCTTACGCATCACCATATTATCGCTGCCCAGACCCATAGCGCGCCAGAATTTGACACGTTCATCGAACCAGAAATCCTGCCACATTTTGGCCTCTGAAGGGTGGCAGAACCATTCCATTTCCATTTGTTCGAATTCGCGGGAGCGGAAGATGAAATTGCGCGGCGTGACTTCGTTGCGGAAGGCTTTGCCAATTTGGGCGATGCCGAAGGGGACTTTGACGCGGGTGGAATCGACCACGTTCTTAAAATTGAGGAAGATGCCTTGCGCGGTTTCGGGACGCAAATAGGCTTTGTTGTCTTCGCTGGCGGTTGCGCCAACGAAGGTGTGGAACATCAGGTTGAAGGCCTTGGGTTCGGTGAGCGTTCCGGGTTCTGACACGTCAGGGCCTATGATTTTTGCGTAATCCTCAACGGGAAGCGCAGTCAGATTCATTTTTTTGAAAAGCGAAATATCGCCGGGAAGGCCAATTTTTTTGAGCTTTTTGACGATTTCATCGTCTTCGGCGTCTTCGAAGAAGGCCGGCCAGCGATCCGCTTTTTCGGCTGTCATGACGATCAAATGATCCTGACGATAGCGTTTTTTGGTTTCTTTACAATCGACCATAGGGTCTGAGAAGCCGCCGACATGGCCAGAGGCCTCCCAAGTCCTTGGGTTTTGGATAATCGCGCTGTCCAGACCGACAATCTCAACAGGCGCGCCGTCGGGGCCGATGGGCGGGCAAGTAACCATGTATTTCCACCACGCATCACGGAGATTGTTTTTCAGCTCTACGCCCAGCGGGCCGAAATCCCAGAAACCATTCAGGCCGCCATAGATATCACTGGCGGGGAAAATAAAGCCGCGGCGTTTGCACAAAGCCACGATGTCTTTCATATCAATCGAATCGTTACTGGTCATATTTTGTCTTTCTGGTTACTGCCCTATTGAAGTAACACGGGATTCGGGGGGGATTCAAACAAAAACTGTGAATTTTCTTGGTTTTATAAGTAATTATAATACCACGTGAAAACTGTGTTAGTTTTTCATAATGCATTGCAAAGATTGCATTTTTTATGGTTTTGGGGTAGGCTGAGGGTAATAAAAAGCAGAAAAGAAAGGGGTACACAATATGACATCATCAATAGCAGGTTATGGTAATGGCGTTGGCTTAGCGGATACGTCTGGAGAGTTTGCGCGTATGTGTCAAACAGGAGCTGATAAACTCAGCGGTGCATCTGAAGCATAGAATTCTGTATCTGTTGGCATATATGATTTCTCAGGGGCTTTTGGTAATGAGCGAGTGCCTGCTTAAGACACACTATATAAAGTTTACGATCAGGCGCCTGACGGGCGCCTTTTTTATGTCTAAAATTTGCGTAAGCCGCTGTTTTTGTGTATATTGGGGATACATCAAGGAGAAATTGGATTTATGGCCTTTGGCGAAGATAATGATGACGAAACATCGAGTATCGATTCTGTTGCGGGATCTGTTGCCGGTATTAAAGACCCTAATACTCGCGCTGAGGCTGCGCGTGCCAGTCTTTCAGGCCATATCGGAGCCCGCCACCCTGCTAAAAAGCAGAGAGAGCGTTTTAGAGATGCTCTGCTAAACGGCACGATGTGGGATAGTTCGCCATTTGGGCGTGCGTTTACTCTGGCTCCCCCCTCTCCGCCCGTTGCGAATGACGAATCGCAGGTTTGGGGGATTTGTAACAGGCTCAACACTCAGCGGGCGATCAAGATCGGCGATATGGTTGCGGTTATGTCCGCGGCGGGTGCTATCATTTATCTTGCCAAAGATCATTTCGAGCTTGGTCACGACAGTCAACTCGATCTTGATTATCTTCTAGAAGCCGCTTAACGAATAACGATTCTTTGCTGGCGGCCATTTCTTTTGACCATGAGATCAAGCGCAGCCTGCGAGAGGCTTAGAGCCTTTTCAACATCCGCGATTTCTTTTATCTCGCGGCCATTTATTCCCAGCACAATATCACCCGCAGCCACAATTCGGGCCGAGGAAGTGCCGCGCGCGGCGCTTAGGACAACCACCCCCTGCTCTTGAGCTATTCCCAGTTCGATGGATACGGCAGGGTTGATATTGGCCAGTATCGCGCCATTCATCAAATGATTGCCCTTCAGGATTGTTTCATTGCGGGGTGGATCATCGGGCGGAGCGATGGCTTTGACCATGACTTTGAAATCGCGTGGGGTGCCCGATTTCATGGGGCGGATAATCCTGAAATTCGCAAATTTTCCGAGCGGGACAGTGGCCATGCGAAAGCGCACTTCCTCCAGGCCTTTAACTTCGTTGCCATCGATTTCAACGATGAGGTCACCGACCTGAACACCGCCTTTGCGCAAGGGGCTTGCGGGGTGGAGAGCCGTGATCAGCGTTCCCTTGGGCCGGTCGAGGCCGAGGCTTTCGGCGATATCGGCATTGAGGTTTTGCGAGGTGACGCCAAGCCATGGGCGGGTGATGCCGCGCCCGGCGATGGTCTCTTGCGTCTGTCCTGATTTTTCGGCAGCAATGACCGAGGCGACCATTTCGGATGGAATGGCAAAGCCGATGCCGAGAGAGCCGCCATCACGGGAGTATATTGCCGTGTTGATACCAACCACGCCGCCATCAAGGGCGACGAGCGCGCCGCCGGAATTGCCCGGGTTAATCGCCGCGTCCGTCTGGATGAAGAAATTGAAATCATTGACGTTGAGGGCGGAGCGGCCTTGGGCGCTGACGATCCCGCTCGTGACGGTTTGGCCAACGCCGAAGGGGTTGCCGATGGCGAGCACGAGATCACCGACTTCGAGGCTTTCACTGGGTTTGAGGTTGACGAAGGGCAGCTTTTCGCCTTTGGGGTCAATACGCAAAAGCGCAATATCGGAGGCGTCGTCTTTAAGGCTAAGCTTCGCGTCGAATTCTCGGCCATCGGCGAGGACGACCGTGATTTCGTCGGCTTCGCGGATCACGTGGGCATTGGTGACGATTAGACCGCTGTCTTCTACAATAACGCCGCTGCCCAGTGCGTTTTCGATTTGCTGGCGCATTTGGCCGCCGAAGGGGCCGTTGCCGAAGAATTGCGAGAAGAAGGGGTCACGCGCGAAAGGGTGAATGGCGCGCTGCGTCACTGTGCGTTTGGTCAGGATATTGACCACGGCGGGGGCGGTCTGTTTGACCAGAGGGGCGAAGGACAGCTGGATTTGCGCGCGACTTTGCGGCACATCCTGCGCTTGTGCGCTTGTGCTTAAGAGCCCGCAAAAGGCTAGAAACACCAAAAGAAGTCTGTTAATCATGGATGAAATTTAGGGCAGCGCAAAATAAATCTCAAGAGGGTCTATGCCAAAAACACTGACAGAGTTTAGCAGAACCAAAAACCCCGATGCGGCATTGGTGTGCCTTACGGCCTATACGGTGCCGATGGCGCGGGCGCTGGGGGCTTATGTCGATTTGCTGCTGGTGGGCGATAGCGTCGGCACGGTGCTGTATGGGATGGACAACACGACGGGCGTATCATTGGAGATGATGATTGCGCATGGCAGGGCTGTGGCCAAGGCGGGGACGGGCGTGCCTGTGATTGTGGATATGCCTTATGGAACGTATGAAGACGGCGTTGAGGTTGCGCTTGCCAATGCAAAGCGAATAATCGAGGAAACGGGCGCGGACGGCGTGAAGCTTGAGGGGCCTTATGCGGCGCAGATTAAGGCGATTGTTGCGGCGGGTATTCCTGTGATGGGGCATATCGGTTTGCAACCGCAATCGGTGGTGATTGAGGGCGGGTATAAGATTAAAGGCAAGAGTGATGAGGACACGCAACGTTTAGTATCTGAGGCGGCGATGCTGGCGGAAGCCGGCGCGTTTTCGTTTGTCCTTGAGGGGACGCGCGCGGCGGCGGCGGAGATTATATCGAAGTCAGTGCCTATTACCTGCATCGGGATCGGGGCTTCGCCCGAATGTGACGGGCAAATTTTGGTGGCGGAGGATTTATTGGGTCTGCATTACGGGCATAGAGCGAAATTTGTGAGTGAATATGCGGTTTTGCGCGAGGATATTGAGCGGGCGGCGGAGCGATATGCGAAGGATGTTCGGGCGCGGGCTTTTCCGCGAGAGGAGAATTTGTACAAATGATCGTCTGCACCTCACAGGACGAATTATTGGAAACCCAAGAACGCTGGGCATCCAAGGGCTTTAAGGTTGGCTTCGTGCCGACGATGGGGGCTTTGCATGAGGGGCATCTGAGCCTTGTAAGGCTGGCGCAGGCGCACGCGGATCGGGTGGTGGTCAGCATCTATGTGAACCCGACGCAATTTGCGCCGCATGAGGATTTTGACAGCTATCCAAGGGCGATAGAGGCGGATTTGGCTTTGCTGGATCAGGAAGGCGTGGACGTCGTGTATTTGCCCTCTACGGACGAGATTTACCCGCATGGGGCGGCGGTGAGCATACGGGCGGGGGA
>CAYGJS010000044.1:0-13045 GCA_964350435.1 uncultured Micavibrio sp. | reverse complement strand
TGTTCCGCATCAGTGCCCCCAAATCCGTGTTAAATAGGGGCATATTTGGGGGCACCCTTGAGAAACGTAACAAAGTGATGCCCCCGCATGAAGCTAACCAATCTGCAATGCAAGAACGCTAAATCCAAGGATAAACCCTACAGACTAGCTGCGGGACGTGGCTTGTATCTTGAGGTTGCACCCAACGGTTCAAAATACTGGCGTATGAAATACCGGTTCAAAGTCGATGGTAAGCAAAAGGAAAAACGTCTGGCATTTGGCGTTTATCCTGAAGTCTCGTTGAAAGAGGCCGATGAAAAATGCACAGAGGCGCGGAAATGCCTTGAACAAAACATAGACCCGTCACAGGCAAAGAAAGCCGCGAAGCATGTTGCGGAGACAAAAGCCTCTAATACCTTTGAGATTATTGCTCGTGATTGGCACGACAATTTTAAGCATAAATGGACGGATCGCCACGCGAATACCATGTTGCGCCGTTTAGAGCGTGATATATTCCCTGAAATCGGAGCGTTGCCGATCACAGATATTAAACCCGCCCTTCTCATCAAGGTTTTAGAAAAGGTGCAAAAGCGCGGCGCGTATGAGCCAGCCCATCGTTTGCGCCAGTATTGCTCTCAAATTTTTCGTTACGCAATCATCCACCAAATTGCAGAAACAAACCCTGCCGCCGAAATAGGCATGGTTTTAAAACCTCTTATTAGAAGCCATTACAACTGTATCGACATTAAAGAAATACCTGAGCTATTGGATGCCATAGATCGCAATGACGCCAGGTTGCACACTGATACGCGCCAAGCCATTCGCCTTCTCATGCTTACATTCGTTCGTACTAAAGAGTTGATTGAGGCCAAATGGGACGAATTTGATCTTGATGCAGCAGTCTGGATTATCCCACCTGAGCGCATGAAAATGCGTAATGAGCATATCGTCCCGTTATCAAGACAAGCTCTTGTCATTCTATATGACCTGAAAGAGCGTAATGAGAAATGGGAATGGATATTTCCAGGGCATCATTCGCCGCGCAAGCATATGAGCAATAATACAATCCTGAAGGGATTGGAACGTCTCGGCTTCAAAGGCCGCATGACAGGCCACGGATTTAGAGCATTGGCAATGAGCACCATTAAAGAAAAGCTGGGCTATCGTCATGAAGTTATCGACCGCCAGCTTGCACATGCGCCCAAAAGCATGGTGCAACGCGCCTATGACCGCGCTCAATTCCTAGATGAGCGAACCGTTATGATGCAGGAATACGCAGATTACTTAGATAAGGTTGTGAAGAAAAAATAATGTTAATTTGCAAAGAAATAGCCCATTCAGAATTGGATTTACTACTGGATCGTTTGTCACAATACGATAAGTCTGAAGTGTATGAACAACGCCAAATTGCTGATGAGATTTTTGGGTTTCTGGATATTTTAGCCGGAACAATAATTGAAAAAGAGTTGCAGAAAGCAGGACGCGCTACGTTTAAAGCGAAAGCATTCCATTTGGATGAAACTGAACGTGCAGAAAATTGGCCGCTCACAGAAAGCGATAAAAAAGCCTTTCGAGCAAGAGTTTTGATTGCCTTGATTAACCATCACAGAACACTTTTAAAAAACATTGATTTCCCAGTAGAAGGCGTAAGCCGCGACCTATTAGGAGCAACCTCAGACCACGCCTATAGTCCTCAATATTTACCAAATTATAAAAGGGGGCGGGGTAAAGATGATAACGATGATCGAAGGATAATGGCTCGCAGAAAACTTGTGCTTGGAGTCTATGCTAAAAGCGGTTCTACAGGGCAAACAATTCAGAATATTCTTATGAAATATCCATATTTAACTGAAAGCACATGGAAAAGAATGAGAAAAGAAGTGTCTTCTGAAATTCGTAATCTTGTTAAAACTGCGGGGGAAGACGATTTTGACTATTCTGGATACGATCTTTCCGATAATCCAGACGAGTTATATAGATTAGCTGTTCAACTGAAATAGGGTTCAATAAATCCCCCATTTTCAGCTCTCCTGACCAAGTAAACAAACCACAGTATCCTTTCATGGTCATCAATGAATGATGGCAGTCATAAACATGAAAGGAACGATCATGACAAAACTTATCCGTATTGAAGAAGTTAGTTCACTTGTCGGCATGAAGAAGAGTGCAATTTATCAGCGCATCAGTGAAAACACATTTCCAAGCCCCATCAAGCTAGGAGCAAGAAGTTCCCGTTGGAATCTCGCCGAAGTATTAGCCTGGATTGAGAAAGCTGTGGAGATGCGTCATGCAGAATAACAATCTCCAAGCTGCATTGAATTACGTTCAAATCTCTGGTTGGTCAATTTTTCCCGTACACGGCATAAACGACGAGGGCCGTTGCACCTGTGGCAATCCGAAATGTGAAAAGCCAGGAAAACATCCGTGGACATTAAACGGATTAAAAGATGCTACAAAATGCCCCGAAAAAATCCGCACATTGTTTAAAGACAAGCCAAATTGCAACATTGGCGTTGCGACAGGTTCAATATCTGGCTTTCTGGTCATTGATGTTGACGGAGAAACGGGGCTGAAAAATTTAAATGCCCTGATAAAACAACACTCTCGATTACCAAAAACATTGATGGTGCGTACAGGCCGTGGGCTTCATTTATATTATAAAATGCCTGAAGGCGTTGATATTAGAAACAGTGCCAGTAAAGTTGCTGAAAATATAGATGTCAGAGCCAATGGTGGCTATGTCATCGCTCCCCCTTCTCGCCACAAAAGCGGTAAAACATACGAATTTAAAGATGATAAAGCGCCTCTGGCAGAACTGCCGGATTTTTTCTTGCGTACTTTAACTCTTCAAAAAAGCCCCTCCGAAAAGCTCAAAAACGCAGAATGGCTCTTTTTATTAAGAGGCATTAAGGACGGTTGCCGAAACGACAGCATAACCGAGATTCATATAGAACAACGATTATTCCTCACGACTACGTAGAGCATGAATCTTGTCCCCGCTTCGAACAATTTCTTGATGAGATTTTTGCGCCAGATGGTGACGCAGGTGACAAGAAAAAGCTGATTAAAGAAAACATCGGCTATACGCTTACAAACCATACTAAATTTGAAAAATTCATCCTTCTTATTGGAGTTGGTGCCAATGGGAAAAGCGTTCTGCTGGATTTAACGAGAGAGATTGTAGGGCCAGATAACGCAGCAGCAGTTCAGCCATCGGAGTTTACAAACAAGTACCAGCGGGCGTTCTTACAAGACAAATTAGCCAACCTAGTCACTGAAATTGCGGAAGGTAAAGTGATTGCTGATGCTGAAACCAAAGCGATTGTGTCCGGTGAAATCACAACCGTTGAGCATAAAAATGGACACCCGTTCAATATTAAGCCTTTTGCCACATGCTGGTTCGGGGCCAATCACCTGCCACATACAAGGGATTTTTCCAATGCCCTTTTCAGACGTGCGTTTGTTATCGAATTCAATCGTGTCTTTGTCGAGGGTAAAGACGCCGACCCTGATTTAAAACAGAAACTTGTTGCTGAAGTGCCGGGCATCATTTTCACTTGTTTGAACGCCTATAAAGAGGTTGTGAAGCGGGGAAAATTTACCGAACCGCTCTCATGCCGTACGGCAAAGGAAACATGGCGAAAAGAGGCTGACCAGGCTCGACAATTTGCCGAAGAATGCTTGTCTGCCAGTGCCGATCATAAAACACCCACCAAAGAGGTCTATAAGGAATACAAACTATGGGCGCAAAGTAACGGCATCACTAGAACATTGAACCGCAACAACCTCTCAAACAGGCTTGAAAAAGCTGGTTTTCCGTTAGCACGCGGAGCACAGGGCGCTAGAATGATTCATGCTAAATTATTATCACAAAACAGTATCCAATATGATGATTCAGAGTCACCTGCGTCACCAATGTCAGTAGATGATTTTTTTTAATAAGCGGTTTGGTTTGAAATGAAACTACACAATGCAAAACAGTTTATATCCGTCAAAGAAGCGATTATGCGGCTGCTAATTGGTAATCGCGGAAAATGGTTTAGCTCACGCCTGATCACAGAACACTTAAATGCCGAACTGGGCCGAAACATCAAGCCAACCGCTTATCTTTTGCGGCTAATTAAGAGCGGTCAAGTCCAGCGTGCTTACAAACCTGCACACCTCATAAAATCGAAAAATGGACAGCATGAATATATATACAGGTGGAGCGGTAGACCGTATCACGACAAAATCGAGCGTATTAAAGGCTTGCCCTACGACGACATGAAGCCGACCGACAAAGCCATAATCATGCGCTTTTTGAATGCACATCATCCAGGCTTGCCTGGTTGGTATCAACGCATGATGCTGTGATTTTCGTATTTTAGAAAAATTCCCGCGCTAGGGTTTCGGCACGACTTTAAATGCAGAACATCTTAACCAAACTCATATTGCACCCATAAAATTGTCCGGTAATCAGCTCCATTGAAAAATAAGCTCTTTTTTATAAAACCATAACGTTCTAAAGTAGCGGCGGAGCAGTAAGGGTTCTGTTCTGGGGCGTTTCAACCCCTCAAAGACGGCCTATACAGCATCGGGCCGTTACCAATGATGTTGCTTTCTCGACCTATGGTCGGGGAGGTGGCGGAATACAATAGCGCTTGCGTGAATACGCTGCGCCGTTTCTTTGACGGTTGAAAACTCCCGGTCGCCAGGAAGCCCAACTGGTGACTTTTTCAATTTTAGGGAGTTTTAAAAAATGCAGCAGACAAATAAATTTTTACAGTTAACCATATTGCCATTTTTATTACTTTTCGTATTCATCTTCATTTCTGTTCAATACTCCCATGCTGAAAACCTTACGCAGGAACAAAAAGTCAGGCTACAGGAGCTAAGAGCAAAAAAGAATGGTGACACGCCACCACGTGATCTAATCGCAGAAAAATACCAAAATGATTTTTTTGGTCTACAGCCTTCAGAAAGAGAGTTGGTAGAACATAACAAGAATGCAAATGATTCAGTCGAGAGCTTCGCCGCCGTATCAGAGACGCTCGAAACACTCGGGCTTATGATGCGTTATGAATCCTTGCAAGATGGAGAATGCAAAGAAGCGATCAACGTTGAAAGCTCAGCACAACAGGGGAACGCTCAGGATCAATGGATTTTAGCAGACCTGTATAACAAGGGGCTGTGTGTAAAACAGGACAAACAGGAGGCATTCAACTGGATCAAAAAATCATCTGAACAAAACTATAAAAAGGCGCTTTTTGATAGAGGGCAATATCACTTCCAAGGCATCGGCACACCTGTTGACTATAAACAGGCATTGACCTGGTTCGAAAAAGCAGCGGGGGAGGAAGATGTAAGGGCATACAGGGCGTTAAGCACCATGAACCTTCGCGGTGAAGGTGTCATACAAAACCTTAAAAAATCTCTTGAATGGGCCGTAAAAGGCGCGGAAGCCGGTGATGTTTTCTCTCAGATAATAGCGGCAGGGATAATGTATGATCCATCAAATCAAAGTACCTATGACCCACGTGATGCCTATAAATGGGCTTTGATTGCAAAATTCTCTGAAAGCGTGTTGGAACAAACGCAAAGGGAATTCTTGGACGAGTTAATCACTGCATCTGAAAAAAATCTTAATCCGCAGGACAGGAACTCATTCCGAAAACTGGCGCAGCACCACATAGACAAACAGAATGAAAAAACCGTTCCCCCGAAAGAGCCAGCGACAAAAAAAGCCCTTCCCGAACTTGCGCACGGTTTCTCTGACAAACTTACAGAACAACAAGCTTTGGAAAACCTGAATAAAATCGGAATCGGAAAAGATCGCTATTTTTTCCATCAGGCTATAGACGCAGACAATCTGGAAGTTTTTAAACTGTTTTTGAAGGCTGGCGCATCCATTGAAACAATCGGACCAAACAGCGGGTATCTTGACATCAGAACTCCATTATACAGGGCGGCAGAAGCAGGAAGCAAAAAAATTGCAGATCATCTGATCGAAAACGGCGCAAATCTAAACGCTCCTGCAAATCATGATGGTGACACACCTATTCTGGTTGCTCTCTCACGCGGTCATTATAAGATCGCTGAAAGGTTATTAGATGCTGGCGCAGATTTATCCCATGAAGGCATTATGCACAATGCTGTTGAAAGCAATGCCCCCGTGTTGCTGCAAAAACTATATGATAAGGGGCTTACTGACATTGATGTTGAGCGTAAACATGCGCAAGGATCACTTGGAACACCGTTGAAAAATGCTGTGTGGGGAACAAAGGGCGATAATTTCAATGACCGTTTTTGCTTTGAAAAAAGCGTAAAGTTTCTGCTGGATAAAGGGGCGAAAGTAAATAATTCTCCTGATGATTTTGGCAACGGAACGATGCTTGAAAAAGCTATCACCACACAGAACCCTGTAGAATGTGTGAGGATGCTTTTACAGCATGGTGCTAATCCAAAGAAGCATTCCAGCGAACATTACACAATGCTTTTCAGGGCTGTCATGAGTGGGAATGCCGCCGTGACTGCCCTGCTGGTTGAGTACGGTGTTGATCCAAATGAATTATTTACTTTTGACCAGAAATCTTTGCCCTGGAACATGGAAAATAAGACCAGCCGATCATTGCTTGTGAATAAAGGAACCCCTTTGATGCTGGCAATCTCAGAAAACAAATTATCGGTAGCAAAGGTACTGATTGAAAATGGGGCCAACCCTTATATCAAAACAACAGACGGATTATCGGCGGTTTCAATAGCAAAAGAGAATAACCATAAGGCTGTTCTTGATCTGATAACCGAGTATGAGAGCAAAAACCCTTGGAAAAACTGGTACCAAAAGATCATTGAATCTATCAACTAATCGGCTTCAATGTTGCTCTTTCTTTTCGCGTTGTGCAAAAGCATTGATAGCCATTCGTTCCGAATATATAGAAGCTAACATATCCTGTGACATCGCTTTAAATTCCTCGATCTGCGGACTATCTTTCATGAATTCCAAAAGCTTCTCGCGCGGAGTCTTTCTATACGTATCATAGAAAAAATCGTAAAGTTCTATCATCGTATCAGAGCGCTGCCTCGGCTTATGAACGCCAAAAAATGTTGTCGGATGCCGGCGATACGCAGCCAATTCATTATCTGTCAGCGGGCCATTAACAATAATGCGTCGGTTATCGGGAAGCTTGTAAATCCCCACCACAGCTTTTTCATTTTCCATGACTGACGCTTCCTCTAATACACCCGGAAATTCTTTTCCAGTTTGATCCGGAACAAGGTATGTGTTTCCTATGGTGAATTTTGGATACGGCATGCCACCGAAGGCAAATTCAGGGTTTTCGCCATCAAAGGTGCTAGGAATTTCGTAATGATCTTTCATGGAATCCCTTAGCCTATGCATATCAATGTGCTTTTCGCGCGCATTTATTGCCTCTCTAAGCGTTCCTGATTTCCCATGCTGAAAATCTTCAATTTTGAAACTGTCAAATATACCCTCAGCAGCCAGATTTGTTGACTCCGGCGTGTAGTGATAAGGGTGATTGGTAAGAACCAGATAGGCTGGCGGTGCAGGTTGTTTATTGATGGTCATAGCTTCTTCTGCTTTCCTCACGGTCTGCAGGGCTTTCATCAAGCAGTCAGCTTCAAAATCTTCTACAGGAACATCCGGCGCGTTGACATCAATGAAGACAATGCGTGAATGCGAGGCATCCTTTTTTAAAGCATTGTAAAGCTGATTTCTGACATTAAAATGATCTTTCGCACCCTTCCCTTTCTCTGCTTTTTTACCAAGCACGCCTGCCACAGCTCTTGTTTTTGCTTCAACAGAATATTTCTTCCCGGTTTTCTTTGATGTTGCCGTGAACTCACAGTGCGATGAACTTCCATCACCTTCATCTTCGTATTCTAGTTCAAAGCCAGCCTTGATAAAATTAGCGGCGACAAAAGTTTCATAATAAGCACCCTGAAACTGATCCGGGTTTTGCAGGCGCTTAATTAGCCTGGTCTGGATGTCTGTGTTGTTATGGGCGATCAGGTAAAGGTTATAAGCCAGCCTCATATAGGCCGCTATCGCGCCAGTCATACCAGCGCTATAAATCCCGTTTGGATCTTTTTCTGTTTTCTTCTCAACTTCTACAAAATGATGGTGCCACTGCAGGATTGGATGCCTTTTCTCCAAGGACTTCTTCATTTGCATTAATTATAGCATATAGCCGCTGCGTACAATAAACTGATAAACATGGCAGACCCAATAACCACAGCGATTTCTATCACGGCCCTGGTCGTATCAGCAGGTACAGCTTGGTTTACCGTTTTTCGACGGGGAACGGTCAAGATGACTAGACCTTCCTTTGTTGCCTTTTCTTATGATGTACCAAAAAGCCAGGTTCTTTCAGACCGGCCACAACCAAAAGCCAAAATCTTCCTACGTGCACTGCTGTACAGTACCGGCAAGCGCGGTCATGTGATCGAGAATATGTTTCTGGTTGTCCGGCGTGGGATGGAAAAACAGACCTTCAACGTATGGGGCTATGGTGCTGATGAAAAACTGTCGCGCGGGAGCGGCCTGTTTGTCGGTGAAACCGGCCTTGCCGCCAACCATCACTTTAATTCTCTAACCGCCCTGTCAGAGCCTTTTTTCATTCCAGGCGATTATACGCTTGATGTATTCGTTGCCTTGGTCGGTAGAAAAAAACCGCTGAACGTCACCAGTATTGAAGTCACAGTGCCGGAAGATGCACGGCAGGGTATGACCAATCCCGACACTGCAATATGGTTTGATTGGGAACCAGACCGTAGCCACTATCACGGCCATGTGGAAAAACGGTAAATTGCATATTTTTTCGAGCCGGTAGGTTCGTGTTTTCATCGGTGAAATAGGGGGTGGCCCAGGGGGTGGGGGGTGCTATAATTATCCCTGTATTCGAACATAAATTAGCTGTTTAAAATCCAGTTGGGGGCACTTATGGGGGCATACTTAAAGTTCGAATTATATGTTATCTTTATTTAACAAGAACTTAGCAAGGAAAATGCAATCCCTTCACTTCCAATACAGTCCGATATAAAGCAGAAAACCTTGACTGAAAAGGCTTTCATAGGATGAAAAGATTATTCTTCCAAACCGTCGAAGAGGGCGGTGGAGATATACCGATCCGCGCTGGACGCCAAAATCACGACAATCTGCTTGCCCTTGTTTTCCGGCATTTTCGCCACTTCCTTGGCGGCCGCCATTGCCGCGCCGGATGAAATCCCGCACGCAATACCCTCCAGACGCGCCATCTCGCGCGCAGTTTCAAACGCGGTCGCGCTATCCACCTTCACCACACCGTCAACCAGGGCTGTATCTAAATTCTTTGGCACAAAACCCGCGCCAATCCCTTGAATTTTATGGGGTCCGGGATCGCCGCCCGAAATCACAGGGCTTTCCTCCGGCTCGACCGCATAGGTTTTAAAGCCCTCTTTCTTCTGCTTCAACGCCTTGGAAATCCCGCTCAAAGTCCCGCCAGTCCCAACGCCGGCCACCAGAATATCGCACCCACCATCCGTATCCGCCCAAATCTCAAGCGCCGTGGTTTCACGGTGAATTTGCGGGTTCGCAGGATTATCAAACTGCGACGGAACAAACGAATCCTCATGCTCCGCCGCAATCTCCGCCGCCGCCTCAATCGCGCCCTTCATCCCTTTTTCCGTCGGCGTAAGCTTAAGCTCCGCCCCCAAAAGCCGCAGCATCTTGCGCCGCTCCAAAGACATGCTCTCCGGCATCGTCAAAATCAGACGATACCCCTTCGCCGCCGAGACAAACGCCAGACCAATCCCCGTATTCCCCGAAGTCGGCTCGACAATCACAGTCTTACCAGGGGTAATCTTGCCGGCCTGCTCCGCCGCCTCGATCATCGCAAAGGCAATACGGTCTTTAACCGAAGACAAGGGGTTAAAATATTCCAGCTTCACCAGAATATCCGCCTCAAGCCCGTATTTCTCTGAAAACTTGGGCACGCGCACAAGCGGCGTCGCCCCGATCGTTTCTAAAATATTGTTATAAATTTTACCCCGCGCAGGCGCATCTTTCACGAGCGGCCCACTCGGCGCAGCCGCTTTAGGGGCTTCAGGTTTCTTTTCGGCATCGGCATTCATGTTAATATTCCTTACAGTATTGTCATTGCGAGCCTAAGCGAAGCAATCCATACGATCAAGGAAATAGATGGCTTCGTCGGCCTTTAATGCCTCCTCGCAATGACGAGTTAGTCTCCTTCGCCTGGCTCGGCGCTAAAATGCTCGGGATACTTACCCGCAACCGATTTCATCTCTTCCGCTTCCGCCATAGCAGGCTTGGTTTCGGTAATGTTCGGCCACTTGCCTTCGGAATACTCACGGTTCAGATCCAGCCATTTTTCCGCCGCAGGATCCGTATCCGGCAAAATCGCATCAATCGGGCATTCCGGCTCACACACCCCGCAATCAATGCATTCATCGGGATTGATCACGAGCATGTTCTCGCCCTCGTAAAAACAATCCACGGGACACACTTCCACACAATCGGTGTACTTACATTTAATACAAACATCTGTGACCACAAAGGTCATGGGCAGAGCCTCCTTAAGTGCATTTCAGCGAGAAACATTATCCGCAGGTGCATTTGAACGCAATGGGGAAAACACAATTTTTACGATATCTCTTTGCCGCGCCGCCGCATATATTGGGATCATGAATCATTTTCGAATATTGCTATGTCTGCTCTTCGCAGGAATCGGGCTGTCGGCGTGTTCTTCGCCTGCCCCAAGCTCAGGTAAACAAAGGCTGACCATCATGCCGCCGCCGATCATAGACCCCAGCGACGCCGTCCTCAAACGCGACGTCAAAGCCTTCCTTACGCGCGCCCAGGCCCCCGCCGCCTCCCGCTATAAAGTCGTGCGCTTTGACCTGAACAAGGATGGCAGGCGGGATGCTCTCGTGCTATTTGAAACCCCATACGGCTATTGGTGCGGTAAAGACGGATGCTCCATGCTGGTGATGAAAGCTGCCAATGACAGCTTCTCCGTCGTCAACTCCATAGAGCCGATCCGCGAACCCCTCTACATCAGCGAAGAAGAAACCAATGGCTGGAAAGACCTCGTCGTGCGCGTATCTGGCCGCTGGACCAGCGCCAAAGACGTCGCCATGCAATATGACGGTCATAAATACCCAACCAACCCCGATACCCTTCCGCCTTATGAACGCTTCGCGATGAACGACTACATCCGGGTGTTTCGCGAATAACACCCTCAAAGATCATGTCCTCAAAAACCAATGCCGAAAGGCTGATATCACCGTATGCGGCTGCGCCGCCGCGCTCTGATCAGGCGAAGCCACTGGCGGCTCATTAACCTCCAGTTCCAGCGCAATATTCCCGACCAGCCTATCCAGATCAGGCCGCTGCATATGCAACGCCTTCAAGCGCAGCATCACCTCTTGCTCCTCCTGCCCGTAATCTCCATCAATATGCACCAGCACATGCGCAAATTTAAAAAACGCCGCTTGATCACCCACATCCGAAATCTTCTGAAACATCTCCTCAATATCCGCGGGATCCTTCAAATCCTTAATCAACTGTGCGTATTGCACTTCCGAAAACGGCACATCCTCCATCGCTTCAGCCATAAACCGAATTTCCTCTGGGCTGACGATAAAATCCGCATGCGCCAGCGCAAACAACGCCCGCCACATATAAAACTTGCTCTCGGTCACACTCATGCCCGCGTCTCGCCCAATTCTTTGTAAAATGCAATCATCTGGTAAATCATATTCTTGATCATCGCTTCTTCGGGAATGCTCGCACGCTCCCCCAGCGGTAAGTCAGGTCTCCGATCCATCCACCGCAGCTCCGATTCATAAAGCGCGGCCTCCGCCCCCAAATCATCACGAATCCCGTTTACGATTTCCATCTCGTCATCATGCAAAACCCCGTCGCACCACACCACAATCCGCGCCAAACGAAAAAACTGCGCGCGGTGCGCCTGCCCTTCAATCGCTTTAAACAACGCCCTCGGATCAGCCTGCGCCGTCATATCGGCGTCCACTTGCGCCTTTTGCTCCTCGGAAAATTTAAAAATCTGCGTCACGCTCTGCACGAAATAATCTTCCAGATCATCCACTTCGTCATCCACATGCACCAGCGACAGCACCGCCCGCCAAAGCGCAAACATCGCCGCATCCGGCGCGCCCTCACATTGATAATCCATCTTGGCAATCAAATCATGCATCAAAACATTCCTCCCCTCTCATTCAATCCTTTTGCCCACCCTTGTGCAAGAGTCTAGAATAACCCCGGAAACGCAAAAGACCCGAAAAATCTTCTCTGGCATCTGTAAGAAAGCGAATGGAGGGTGAATGCGGCTCGTCAAAACAGATCTTGGATGCCCTTAAAAACCGCCTCAAACACTATTATTAGGCGACAGCTCCCTAAATTATCGCCTCGCATGGAGGTCATCAAACTCCCGTTCTAGCCCCTCATTAACGCCTCTGCAACCGGCCACAACATCTTTGGCCCAATCAAAGTATGCATTTCGGCGCTCTTCTGTCCATTCTGCTGGCGGGCTATGCAGCAATGCACGAAGATTGCTGATTTTGTCCGCCATTTTAAGCATTTTACCGCGATCTGATTTTTTTGGCGCATTTTCAATTTGCAGCTGTTTGCGCGTTTGTTTTGATAGCGATTTATCATCTGTGACTTCTTTGACCAGAGCCGCAACATCCTTGCCAAATTCTTTTTCTAATTCTTCAAAAGTTGTATCCGTATCCTCGACTGTGTCATGAAGCATGCCTGCTATAACCAGATTGAAGTCCTTCCCTTCTGTATGCCGAGCCAAAGTCCAAGCCACTTCTGAAACATGATTAATGTAAGGCTCGCCTCGCGATCCTTTGCGTCGTTGATCTGTATGTTTAACGGCTGCAAAGTTTATCGCCTTGGCAATCATGTAAGTCTGATTATTTTCTGTCATGTTTAAGCCTTCCGAACTTTCAGATTTTAATCTTTTTTAATGTGGGGAATAGTGTTGATATAGTAATTTAAAATATTGATTGGACGTATTATGTGGGTGTGTTATGCTGTATG
>CAYGJS010000043.1:0-14741 GCA_964350435.1 uncultured Micavibrio sp. | reverse complement strand
GGGGAGAGGATGCGAAAGCGTCCGAGGGTGGGGGTAAGGGCCCCATCGCCAAATTCATCCCCGCCGCCGCGCAAGAGGTTTTAAAAACAATCACAGGCGCGGGCGAAGGCGATGCTGTCTTCTTCGTGTGTAACACCGAAGGCAAAGCCGCCAGCTTCGCCGGTAAAGCCCGCGATACGATTTGTTCGGCCCTTCCCGAAGGGCACGAAGCCGCGCGCGAGAAGGGCGTATATAAATTCTGCTGGATTGTCGATTTCCCAATGTATGAATTTGACGAAAAAGCCCAGAAAATCGACTTCTCCCACAACCCGTTCTCAATGCCCCAAGGCGGCTTGGAAGCTCTGGAAACGCAAGACCCGCTGACGATTAACGCAAATCAATATGACTGCGTATGCAATGGCTTCGAACTGGCATCAGGCGCAATTCGTAACCATAAACCTGAAATCATGGAAAAAGCCTTCGGCCTTGCAGGATACGGACGTGATGTCCTCGAAGCCAAATTCGGCGGAATGCTAAACGCTATGCGCTATGGCGCGCCGCCGCATGGCGGGCTGGCATTTGGGATTGACCGCATTATTATGCTTCTTGCCGATGAACCAAACCTGCGTGAAGTTTACGCTTTCGTCATGAACGGCCAATACGAAGACCAGATGATGGCCGCGCCAAGCGCCGTCGATGAGCACCAGCTCAAAGACTTGCATCTCAAGCTGGCCCTGCCGAAAAAAATCGAAGCGGCTTAAGATCTACTCGTTATCTGGCTTAGATTTGGCGTCTGCGCCCGGTTTCTCTTCTTCTGTATCCTCGAAAATAAGGGGATCCAAGGAGGATGAGAGAGGGCTTGCCACTGCCGCTCTTGGAGGGTCTGTAACAGCAACGCCATCACTACTGTTTTCAAAATCCGAACTGCGGTTTCTGCCGCGCATCCGTGTCATAAAATCACGAAATCCTGTTTTAAAGTTTTCAAAACGTGTGTGAACTTGACGAAGCTCTGAGGTCGAGGTGCTAGAAACACGCTCATCATCAATGGTTTCTAAGATCTGTTTTTGTTCTTGAAAAGCATGAATATCCTCACGAATTTGTACAATTCTCTCTTTATTTTTTGTGCTGCGATTAAGTTCTGCATCAAGGGAGTTTTGTAATTGATTAATTTTCTTATCAATTTCATTCAAAATTTCGACAATGTTTATACCCATTCGGAAAGAATCGGCAAGCAAAGCGCGGCGTGTACGCTCTTCATTTTCGCGTGTACGCTTTTCGCGTTCATCTTGAGTTTCAAAATTAAGCGGCAGGTCGTGTATCTTATCCATTAATCCGCTTTGAAGACCGAGGGCGGTCAGAAGCCTGAGTTGGTGACGGGTAAAATGAACAATCTGTGCACGCCCCTCAGCAACGGGTGCATGAACTATACTATGAAGAGCCTGCTCGGTCATGTACGTCTTTCTCTAAGTATATTTAAATTACTACAATCGCGGCAAATTTGTCAAAATTTACGTATTCTCTCTGAAAGCAATAAAAACCCGGCGCTGAATAGGAACAGCAAGCCGGGTTTTTTCAGGGTGTCTGCCTTTTGGGGTTAGGGCAAGGGGTCGGCAGACAGGGGTTAATTCTATTACTTCGAGGGCGCACCTTTTCTATTGCGCTGCAAATCATCATTGGCGCAGCGGAATATGTCCTCGGCGCGATCGCCCCTACCATAGCTTTTGAGGCCAAGGCTTAAGGACAAATGAATCTCTGCGCCTGCCCAGATCAGCGAAAGCTTATTCAGCCGCAACGCCATATTCTGAAGGCGATCAAGGGCTTCTTCCATGGTTGTATGCGAAAACAGCAAAACAAACTCATCATCATTAATCCGCCCCGCCCAATCAATCGGCCGAATTTCATTATCCATGGCCTTGGCCACCAGGATCAAAGCCCGCTCTGCCGCGTCCATGCCGTGCTTTTCGCGGATGTTATCAAAATTTTCAAGATTAAACATCACCAAGAGCCCGCCTTCATTATGGCCGCGATTGGTGCGAGAAACTTCACGGATTAACGCCTTGGTAAAGCCGCGTCTATTGAGAAATCCAGTTACGAGGTCGATTCCAGAAATATCTTCAAGATATTGAATTTGATCGTCTTTTTCCTGAATACTGTCTTCCGCTTCTTGCAAGGCATCGCCCGCACGGTTCAAAACATCAAAAATATCATCCGCGCCATTTAAAAACTTCGCATCGCGGGTAAGCTCCAGCTTTGTGGTGCGGATTTTGTTTTCTGTCGCGGTATACCCAGAGCGCACGGTCGGTTTTTCACCAAAAAGCACGCTTCTTGGCCATTTCCCCAGATATTTGTCTTGGATAAAATCCGTAGTCATTTTGGCACCCCTTCTTCTCATAAGCCATCGCCGTGTTTTTTTAACGCGACCTTGTACAAAGAGAATTGCGAACATCGTGCCAGTTTAAAAAAATATAAATATTATTTTATATCAATAGCTTAAATATGGATTTTAAAGCATTTTTAAGGAATGAACGCCCGCCGGCAGCGTTTTCTAGGCTAAAGCTGCCCCCTAAAAGGCGGAAGACTTTGCCGTCTTCCTTGCGGGGGCCAAACGCTTTCATACTGCGATTGTGCTTTGCTCATAAGGGGTCTTTTGTTATGGTGGTACAACTTTTCAATGAATGGTCGCATGGTTCAAAAATCTAAATCTGTTATTGTCGGTATTCTCATTGCTCTGTTATGCGGCGCAGGCGCGTATTATTGGTATGCAGGCCAGAATAATCTCTCCCTGCCGAGTCTGGAAAAAACACGATCTCCCTCGCAGCAGACAGAGTTTGTTCCGCACCGCGCGTTGTATGACATAAAATTGGCGGCAACACGCAGCGGCTCCCAGATTGTGAATATTTCCGGGCAGATGCTTTATGAGTGGCAGCCCAGCTGCGATGCCTGGAACACCAACCATAGATTTAATATTTTATATGAATACGCCGATAGCCCTGCCTTGCGGATCACCAGCGATTTTTCAACCTACGAAGCCTTCAACGGTGAAACGCTCAACTTTACATCGCAACGTAAAAAAGATGGCAAGACTTTTGAAGCCCTGCGCGGCATTGCAGAAATCAAAAAGGGGGAGCCAGGAAAGGCTCATTTTTCCATTCCGGAAGACCTGACCCATGATTTGCCCGAAGGCACGCTTTTTCCGATGAAACATACATACGAAGTCGCAAAAAAAATTGCCGAAGGCAAGACGTTCTTCTCCTCCGTTATTTATGACGGCAGCGACGAAGAGGGTCCCGTAGAGGTGAATAGCGTCATTGGCAAGGATGTCAACGCTCTGGCGCGGTTTGATGGCGCAGAGATGTCGGGCATTGATGAAAGTCTGATCAATACCAAGGCCCGGAATGTGCGTTTAGCGTTTTTCCCTTTGAAACAAGAAGACGAGGCCTCTTCTGATTACGAGATGGATCTGGTTTTTCACGAAAACGGCGTGATCAGTGATATGATGATCGAGTATGATGACTTTACAGTGTCTCAAAAACTCACGGCACTGGAAAAACTCGACTCAACCTGCAACAATGATTCGGCTGTAAAGCCCGTCAATTTGACCAAGAAAAGTATGAAATAATGAGTAAAACCGTTCTGATCGTCGAAGATAATGCCCTGAACATGAAGTTATTCCATGATCTTTTGGAGGCGCACGGCATTTCAACTCTGGAAACCAATGACGGGCGGAATGTTTTGGATCTCGCCCGCAAGCACAAACCCGATTTGATCCTGATGGACATACAGCTGCCCGAAGTTTCTGGCCTCGAGGTTACAAAATGGCTCAAAGATGATGAAGAATTGCGCTCTATCCCCGTGATTGCCGTGACCGCGTTCGCTATGAAGGGCGATGAGCAGAAAATCCGCGAAGGCGGCTGTGAAGATTATATTTCCAAACCGATTTCCGTGGGCAACTTTATGGAAGTCATTCAAAGCCATCTGAAATAAAGGTCATTAATGTCTGCCCGTATTCTCGTTGTTGACGATATTTTGCCAAATGTGAAGCTTCTCGAAGCTAAACTCAGTGCCGAATATTACGATGTTTTGACAGCCATGAATGGCGAGGAAGCTTTGAAGAAAGTCGAATCAGAAAGCCCCGATCTCGTGCTTCTCGATGTGATGATGCCCGGCATGGACGGCTTTGAGGTCTGCACGCGGATCAAAGAAAATCCGCTCACCGCCCATATTCCCGTCGTTATGGTCACGGCACTGACCGATGCCAATGACAAGGTTCGTGGCCTGCAGGCCGGTGCCGATGATTTCCTCAGCAAGCCGATTAACGATATGGCTCTGATGGCGCGTGTGCGCTCCCTCGTGCGCCTGAAAATGACCACCGATGAATGGCGCATCCGTGAAAACACCGCCAACCAGCTTGGTATCGTTGGTGAAACATCAAGCGTGATGACCCAAAGTGCTGAAAAAGCCACAATTTTATTGATCGAAGACCGTGATTTTGAACTGAGTAAAGTCCAGGAAGTCTTGCTGGAAGATAAGCACACAACCATGGTCGCCGAGAGAGGCACCGATGCGATGGAATTGTCCTCTACCCACGACTTTGAATTGATTATCGTCAGCTTAAATCTTGAACATGAAGACGGGCTTCGCCTGTGTTCCCATCTGAAATCCAACGAGCGCACGCGCTCTGTGCCTATGCTGATGATCGCAGGTCAGGATGATATGGGCAGGCTTGCGCACGGCCTTGAAATTGGTGCCCATGATTATATTTTGCGCCCCGTTGAAAAGAACGAGCTTCTGGCGCGTGTGCGTACGCAAATCCGCCGAAGACGCTTTCAGGAACGCCTGCGCGATTCCTATGAAATCAGCCTGTCTATGGCTCTGACAGACAGTTTGACAGGGCTGTATAATCGCCGTTATCTCGAGGTTCACCTTGAAAAACTCTTGAAGAAAAACCAAGAGAGCAAGAAATCGCTCGCCGTTTTGATGATTGATATTGACCATTTCAAACCCGTGAACGACACGCATGGCCACAATATCGGTGATGAAGTCCTCAAAATTTTTGCCAAGCGGCTGCAGGACAATTTGCGCAGCTTCGACCTCGTCGCGCGTTTGGGCGGCGAAGAATTTGTTGCGATCCTGCCAGATGTCAGTGAAGCCCGCGCCCATCATGTCGCCGAGCGCCTGCGGCGCTCTATCTCCGAAGATGTCTTTACCGTCGGCGCGTCCGAGCCACTTAAAATTTCAACCTCAGTCGGCGGCGCGTTGATAGATTTTCAGCCCCATACGGTGCAGGAAGCGCTGGAGCGCGCAGATAAAATGCTCTATCAGGCCAAAGAAGGCGGGCGGGATTGCGTTGTTTTTGAAGGCGTGGGCAAACTCATCCCCGCAGACTTTGAAATTCAGGAACGTGAAATTTTGAACTGAGTTTAATCTCCAGACAAAAATCCGCCTGATTGCATCGACCATAAACGATTATAAACCCCGCCTGAAGCCAGAAGCGCCTCATGTGACCCATCCTCAATAATCTGCCCATGATCCATCACGACCAGACGATCGAGATGATTGATGGTTGAAAGCCGGTGTGCAATCGCGATAACCGTCTTGCCTTGCATCAGGCTCTCCAGCGCCGCCTGAATTTCCTTTTCGGACTCGCTGTCCAGTGCCGATGTGGCTTCGTCCAGTATCAGAATGGGGGCGTCTTTAAGATTGCCCGCGCAATCGCGATTCGCTGCCGCTGGCCGCCTGAGAGCTTCACACCGCGCTCACCAACCAGAGTATCAAATCCTTGCGGCAATTTTTCGATAAACCCGAGCGCATGCGCCTTGCGCGCGGCCTCAATAACCTCCTCATCAGGGGCTTCCAGACGCCCATAGCGAATATTCTCCATGATCGAGCGGTGAAACATCGAAGTATCTTGCGGGATGACGGCGATTTGTGAGCGCAAGGAGTTCTGCGTGACATCTGCAATATTCTGCCCGTCAATATAAACGCCGCCGGCCTGCACATCAAAAAACCGCTGAATCAGGTTTATGAAGGTTGATTTCCCTGCACCCGAAGGGCCGATAAGGCCTATGCGCTGTTTCGGTTCAATCTGGATATTGAGGCCGGAAAAAACCTGCTGGCTTTCGTACTCAAAGCCGACCTTTTCGAACACGATCTTTCCTGCGCTCACTTTAAGTTCCGCCGCGCCTTCTTTATCCTGAATGCTGTGCGGTTTAATCAGCGTAGTCAGGGAGTCGTTCATATACCCAAGACTTTCAGAAATCCTTATGATTCCGCCGCTTAAATGCCAGGCATTCCCTGTAAAGCTGAACGAAACACCCATAATCGTGGCGATATCGCCCAGCGATATCAAGCCTGTCTGCCAGCCATGCACGCATAAAACCATCATGCCGGGGCCAAACACCACGAATGTGGCGCGGCGATAATTATCCAGCATCAAAAACGCCCGCAGCATTTTATGCCAGGCCTTCATCTGGTCTTCGGATACGCGGGTATGTTCATCCATTTCCTGCGCCTCACGGGCATAGGATTTCACAGCCGCGATATTGCTGAGTGTATCGACAATCTGCCCCGAAACAGCCGAGCAGCTATCGGCGAAAATCCTCGATTTCTCGCGCAGCTTCCTCATCTTTAAAAATACAGGGCCAAGGATCAAAACAAGAAATACCGCTACCAGCGCGCCATAATGCGGCGCATAGCTGAACAGCACCACACCCGAAGTGCACATACTGACCAGCGGCAATAGGATATTCCAGCGAAACTGTTCGTTGATCAGCAGGGCTTTTTCAATCCCTTCACTGACCTTGCGCGCCAAAGATCCGGCAAAATGATCCTGAAAATAGGTATAGGAGTGATTGAGCGTATAGGCCATCATATCGCTGCGAAGCTCTGCCCGCGCCCGTTTCCACCAATCAAACGTCCAGTAATGCGGCAAGGCATGCGCCAGCTCGCCGATCAGAAGGATGATAAAAATCCACAAGCTATAATTCCATACAGCCTCTGGAATCTCAGCGCCCTCGGACAGGCCAGTCAGAAGATCGATAATCCGCCCGACCAGCAAAAACGCCAGCGGATATCGAATGCCGTGCACAATATCGGTAAAAATAAAAACGAACCACATCAGGGGATTGCGGGCAACCACCATGCGGACATAGGCCGTCAATCCCTGCGGGATCATAAGGTTGGGGGTATAGTCCAGCTTATATTTTTTACTTTTTTGCAGAAACATCGCTTACATCCGGATTTGAAGGACAAAAAAAGCGCCATAAAGGCGCTTCTTGAAAAAAATCTTAAAGAAAGGCTCTTTATTTTTTGTGTGGCGGAAGCTTTTTCTCGACGAAAAAAACATGCATGCCCTTTTTACCTGTCTCTTCATTCAGAGCCCAAGGGTCATATTTCTTCTTGCGAATCTTATATTCCGCGCGGGTCGAGCGTTTGGCGTAGTAACGGTATCCCGTATTCGCTTCGCTTTCCAATCTCACTTTAACGTAGGTGGCTTTGGCCATCGTCAACTCCTAAAATTCTGTATTAAGGCGCGTTTATGCGCTACTCCTAAAAAAATGTCAAGCAACAAAATCCCCGTTTTTCATTCTGAAGGGCTTTAGCCCTGAAGAATCTTATGCCCCAAATAAGATCCTTCAGCGCCAGCGCTTCAGTATGACATATTATTATTTGGGCGTTTTCCGCTTATGTTTCGGGGTGGTCTTCTTTTTTTTCTTAAAGGGCGGCTTCTCGCTATCTTGTTTTGCATCCTTTTTGCCGCTCCTAAAGCCGCCTTTAGGCCCGCTTCTGGGGCCTGCAGGGCGGTTTTCCGAGGGGGGACGGCTTTTCTTAAACACCGCCCCTTCAATATCCGCACCGTTTAAACTCTCGCCTGTAAGATGCAATACAGTCGAACCCGTCAGCCCGTCAGCCTCGGCCAGTTTCACGCTCACCGACGCGCCAAGTCTAAAAACCCGTCGTTTTTTACGCCCGATCAGCGCATGCTGCTGCTCGTCATGGATATAAAAATCATCACCCATGGATTTCATCGGCACAATCCCGTCCGCGCCGCTTTCATCCAACGTCACAAACAAACCAAAGCGAGTCACGCCGCTGATCTTGCCCTGAAACACCGCGCCGATCTGCGTTGATAAAAACGCCGCCGTGAAGCGATCCGTGGCGCTGCGCTCCGCCACCATAGAGGCGCGCTCCGTGGTGGAGATATGCTCGCAAATCTCGTCGATAGAGGCAATCTCGCCGTCCGATATCCCACCTTTGCCAAGGCCGTAAGCACTGATAAGCGAGCGATGCACGAGCAAATCCGCATACCGCCGAATAGGCGAGGTAAAATGCGCGTATTTCGGAAGAGCCAACCCAAAATGCCCAAGGTTACTGGCCGCATATACCGCCTGATTCTGACAGCGCAAAATCACGGTGGAAATCAAATGCGAGTAAGGCAGTTTCGCCGCTTGGCGCAAAATCCCGTTAATTTGCGAAGGCTTGGTCACTTGGCCTTTGGGAAGCGACAACCCGAAGCTTTCGACAAACTCCCGCACGCTATCGAGCTTATCCGCCTTAGGTTGATCATGAACACGATAAACACACGGGAAGCTCTTGGGATCGCGTTTGTCCTCGAGCGCGCTGGCCGCCGCCACATTCGCCAAAATCATAAATTCTTCAATCAGCTTGTGTGAATTCAAACGGTCGCGTATACGCACCCCCGTCATCTCGTTCTTCTCGTTAATCATGATTTGCTTTTCCGGCAAATCCAGATCAAGCGCGCCGCGTTTTTGCCGCGCTTCATCAAGAACCGCATAGGCTTCATACAGGTACATTACAGCATCCCCGACTTGCTCGGGGATCTCTTTAAACACGGGATCAGATCCCCGCTTGCGCGAGGATGCTTCGCTTGTGTTAAAATCATAAAAGGCTTGCACCTGCTCATACGTCATCCGCGCAGCAGAGCGCATCAACCCGCGCACGAATTTGTATTTCTTCATATTCCCGTGCGCATCGATATACATATGCACCGCCATACACGCGCGCGGCTCTTTCGGGCGCAAAGAGCAAAGATCATTCGACAAAGCCTCCGGCAGCATCGGCACAACCCGATCAGGGAAATAGGTCGAATTCCCGCGCCGCTTGGCCTCGATGTCCAGCTCACTGCCCGGGCGCACATAATGCGCGACATCGGCAATCGCGACGATTAAATGAAAGCCCCCATCATCAAGCTTTTCCGCAAATACCGCATCATCAAAATCCCGCGCATCCGCCCCGTCAATCGTCACCAGCGGAATATCTCGCAAATCATCGCGCCCCTTAAGGTCAGGCACTTTCAGCCCCTCACTCTCGGCAATAACCGCCGAAGGCCAGTCTTCGGACAGCCCGTTCTCATACATTGAAATCAGGCTGATCGCTTTCGGGTCGCCCTGCTTGCCTAAAACCTCGACAATTTTGACCTTTTTAAGTTTTAAACCGCTGGAGGGCAGGACCTCGCCGAGCGCCAGATCACCCTCTTTCGCCCCGTTAAGATCAACAGGGTTAATGGCATATTCCATGCGCGATTTTTTATCGGTAGGCGCGAGCAGGGGGCCATGTTTGTTGTAACGGATCATTCCCAAAACGCGGTTTGTTCGCTGCTCATCCAGAGCCTTGATAACAATCGCCTCATATTCATTTGCGTCCACCCGCGAAAACCGAACCAGCGCGCGGCTTCCTTCCTTCAACTTCGCAAAATTCTTCTTATCGGGCATGATCTCGATTTTCGGCGGCGCGCCTTGCGAATTTTCCTGCCACTCCTCGGGCGCGGCATACATCTCCCCATCCACCGAGATGTTGGTCACCACCACAACGCCGACGCTCGGCATGCTCTCCGGCACGCCATATGCGCCGCCCTTCATCTTCTCGATAGCGCCTTCCTTCTCGAGTTTGCGCAGGATCTGTTTCATCGCGACGCGGTCCTCCCCGCCTTTGATACCAAAGGCCTTGGCGATATCGCGTTTATTCAACGGCTCTGAATGCTCGTGAAGGAGGGATAAAATATCGGATGGTTTAATTGTCATTTTTTTTACCACTAAGACACTAAGAAAAATATATTTTTAAATCTTAGTCTTTCTTAGTGCCCTTAGTGGTTAAATTGTTTTAGCTGATTTTTTGGAAGGCTGCTTCTTTTTCTTTGCCGCCGCCTTTTTCTTCGGCGAGGCTTTCTTCTTCGCTGGCGCGCTCTCGCCTTTGGCGGCGCGGGCGGCGTCTTTGGCCGCGTCACGCTCGATTTTCTTGGCAATCAAGTCCACCGCGCGGTTCATGCCGATGCTCATCACATCCTCATCTTTAGGGATAGAGGCATATTTTCCATCATGCTGCACAAACGGGCCGAAACGTCCGATACCCGCTTTAATCATTTTTCCACTCTCAGGATGCAGCCCAACATCACGAGGCAATGCCAAGAGCGACAATGCCGCCTCTAGAGCCACATCCTCGACCCTCATGCCTTGCGGCAGGCCTTGACGCTTCGGTTTATCCGCCACTGGCTTTTTCGGTTTTGGCGGCGCTTTCTTGCCTGCTTCTTTTGCAGTGGCTTTGGCCTGTTCCCAATTCTTGATTGCGGCGTCATATTGCGTGTAATCAGGCTGGCTTTCAGGCGCAGGATCGATCTGCACATAAGGACCGTATGGACCGCGGCGGAGCGATACACTGCGGCCAGTTCCCGGCTCTTCGCCCAGAATCTTCGGCTCATTCGCCAAAGACGCCATACCGCCGTCTTCATCGCCATCCGGCACAACCAGAGGCTTGGTGAATTTACACTCAGGATAATTCGAACAGCCAATAAACGCGCCGAATTTCCCAAGCTTCAGACCCAAACGTCCATTTCCATGTGTGGTCTTACAGGCTTCGCATTTGCGGCTTTCATCCCCTTCGGGGAAGAAATGCGGCCCCAAATCGGCGTCTAGATAATCGATCACTTCCGTGATCGTCAGTCCCTTGGCCTCATCCACCGCAGCGATAAAATCCCCCCAGAACTGGCGCAGCATTTCCGTCCAGTTCACATGCCCGCCGGCAATGGCGTCCAGCTCTTCTTCCAGATTGGCGGTAAAATCATAGTCCACATATTTTGTGAAGAACTTGGCAAGGAAAGTCGTAACAACGCGGCCCCGATCTTGCGGCACAAAGCGGCGCGCTTGCATTTCCACATAGTTACGATCCCGCAAGACCTGCATGATGGACGCATAGGTCGACGGGCGGCCAATCCCCATTTCTTCCAGCGCCTTGACAAGCGTCGCTTCGGAATAGCGCGGCGGCGGCTGTGTGAAATGCTGGCTGGGCATCACATCGGTCAGCTTGGTTTTCTCACCCTCGCTCATCGGCGGCAAGCGGCGGTCTTTGTCATCGTCTTTTTCAGCGTCATTGTCGCTATTTTCGTCATCGTCCTTATCCGTGCTTTCCTGATACAGCGTCAGGAAACCATCAAATTTTACAACCGAGCCATTCGCCCGCAAAATCACATCATCCGTGCCATCGGATATATCGACCTTCACCTGATCCATAATCGCGTTTTCCATCTGCGAGGCCATTGTCCGCTTCCAGATCAGCTCATATAGCCGGCGTTCTTTCTCATCACCCATCGGCGCGCCGTTCTTGCCCGGAATAACCGAAAGATCAGTCGGACGAATCGCTTCATGTGCTTCCTGCGCGTTCTTGGCTTTCGATTTAAACAAACGCGGCGCATCGGGCAAATATTGATCGCCATATTCTTTTTTGATCACGTCCCGCGCCTGCGCTACGGCTTCGGGAGAAAGCGTCGTCCCATCGGTACGCATATAGGTAATAAAACCGGCCTCATAAAGGCTCTGCGCGCATCTCATCGTCTGCGAGGCACTCATCCCGAGTTTCCTTGATGCTTCCATTTGCAAAGAAGAGGTAATAAACGGCGCCGAAGGATTGCGGCGTACTTCTTTGCGCTCGATTTTCTGAACCGATAAAGTCTTGGTTTGTATCCGCGCCGCGGCCTTTTTCGCGTCGGTCTCGCTGCCGATATCCATTTTATCCAGCTTATTACCCGCCAAATGAGTAAGGCGCGCCATAAACGGAACGCCCTCCGCCGTATGCAATTTGGTTTCGATCGACCAGTATTCTTGCGCCCTGAACACCTCGATCTCGGCTTCGCGCTCGCAAATCAAACGCAGCGCAACCGATTGCACCCGCCCCGCAGAACGGGAGCCGGGAAGTTTCCGCCACAATACGGGCGAAAGGTTAAACCCCACAAGATAATCCAATGCCCTGCGCGCCAGATACGCCTCGACCAAGGGTTGGTCAACTTGACGTGCATTCTGAAACGCCTCTTGCACAGCGGCTTTGGTGATCTGGTTAAAGGTCACGCGGTGAACTGTCTTGCCCTTCAGCAAATCTCCCTCCCCCAAAATCTCCTGAATATGCCACGCAATCGCTTCCCCTTCCCTGTCCGGGTCAGGCGCAAGCCATATAGCATCGGCATTTTTCACCGCGCGTTTGATATCGCCAACATGCTTGGCGGAACGCTCGCCCAACTCCCACTTCATCGCAAAATCTTCATCGGGAAGCACAGAGCCGTCTTTATTGACCAAATCTCGCACATGCCCGAACGAGGCCAAAACCTCGTAATCGGAACCTAAATATTTCCCGATCGTCTTCGCTTTTGCGGGGGATTCTACTATGACGAGATTACTGCTCATAAAAGTCCTTAAAATATAAAACCGGTGAAACCGGTATCTTTTCTAATTTTTTACCACTAAGACACTAAGATCAAATAAGTTACAAACTCTTTTTGAGCATAATTCTTTCATGTCCTTTGGGCTTATCTTCCAATCTAAGACAGCAAACATACCCATTTTTGAGATAAAACTGCTCGGCTTCATAAGACGCTGTCCATAAATGCGCTTTATTAACTTTCAAAATCTTTGCTTCGTCTTCAATGGCCTGTATGAGCTTTGTGCCTAATCCTTGCTTCCTAGATTTTTTTCGAACCCATAGGTCTGAGATATATAGCCAATCATGATAAATCCAAGCTTCCACCGCGCCGATTAAAACATCTCCTTCATAAATTGAGGCACTCAAATATTTATTTTCTTCATTTGCAATGCCATGATCACGATGATTCTCCTCAAACCCTTGATCGACGATAACGCGTTCTTTTTCATTCAGCTTGGCCTTGATAACATTCATAAAATCTTAGTGTCTCTTAGTGCCCTTAGTGGTTAAAAAAATCTCCGATACCCCGCATCTCCGCGTAAAATCATTCTTCTGAAACTAGGGCCACGCGGCCTCCAGCTTCTCTTTTCACACGGCCAGCCAGCTCCAATTCAAGCAAAACCGTCTGAACCACTGGAATCGTTAAATGACAGGATCGTATCAGTTCGTCAACCGTGATCGCCGTAAAAGATAAATTTTCAAGCACGGTCTCATGCGCATTTTGCGGCACATCGGCATCATTGGCAGGCATAGAGGTAAACCCGCTTGAAACCCGCAAGTTCTCTCGCAAAGTGTTGCCTGTGAAGCTGGTGAGTATCTCTAAAATATCATCCGCGCTGCGGATAAGTGTCGCGCCTTCGCGGATCAAATGGTTTGGCCCCGCCGCGCGCGGATCAAGCGGATGCCCCGGCACCGCCATCACGTCGCGGCCTTGCTCCCCCGCCATACGGGCGGTAATAAGCGAACCGGATTTCAGCGTAGCCTCAACGACCACGCAAGCTTTTGACAGCCCCGACACAATGCGGTTGCGCTTCGGGAAATGCCGCGCAATCGGCTGCATGCCGAGCGGACTTTCCGCCAGCACGAGGCCACGCTCCCGAATTTCGTGAAACAATTTCGTGTTCTCTTCGGGGTAAATCACATCAATCCCGCCCGCAACAACCGCGATTGTGCCACTTTCCAGCGACCCCATATGCGCCGCCGTATCAATCCCGCGCGCCAGCCCCGAAACAACCATCTGCTGCCGCTCGCCCAAGTCCCGCGCCAGTTTTTCCGCAAATTTCCGCCCGTTCAGCGAGGCATTGCGCGCCCCGACAATCGCGATGCAGTTTTTATTCGCGATTGTGATATCGCCGAAATAAGACAGCACAGGCGCAGGGTCAGGCGTCGCGCCGAGCGCCAGCGGATATTCAGGGCAGGCGGCGGTGACAATGCCCCCGCCGAGCTTTAGCAAAGCCGCATATTCTTTATGAATGTCGCTTTCAGGCGGAGCCTTAAGCGGTTTCTTTCGCCCGCCCCGCGCCGCCAAATCCGGCAAAGCCGCCAGCGCATTCTCCGCCGATCCAAAGCGTTCAAGCAGTTGAAAAAACGTAATCGGCCCGACATTCTCCGTGCGGCTCAGGCGCAGCCAGTTGAGCTTCTCGGTATCAGATAACGGATAATTCTGTGTTTTATAGTCTAGCATCGTGTTCCAAACGCAAAGCCTCTAAGGCGCAAAGCGCACAGCGTTTTAAGGCGCCGCAGGCATTTCAAAATCAAGGCTTGATTCAATAGAGATGACGAAAGCATAAAACGAGATAAAAACTCAATCAGCTTTGCGTCTTTGTGTCTTCGCGTTTTTCATCTCCCTTGTTTTTGTTTGCGCCGATCTTCGGCTCCGTCCCCGCCATCAGGCGTTTGATATTGTCCTTATGCCGCCAGAAAATCAGACATGTAATCAAAAGCACAATCCCGGCGGGTATCGACCCATATATAAGAAATGTGGCCAAAGGCGCAATCGCCGCCGCCGCCAACGCCCCCGCCGAGGAGACACGAAAAACCCCCACCACAATCCCCCAAGT
>CAYGJS010000042.1:0-14936 GCA_964350435.1 uncultured Micavibrio sp. | reverse complement strand
GCTTTATAATCCGCGTTTTACAGCGGAGCGGAGCGCGCAAAGTGATTATTTTTCGGATGGGTTTTTTAAGGCGTTGAAGGTTTTTGAGGCGTTAAGTTCGGCGGATGTGAATAGCCCCCCCACCCTAACCCTTCCTTCCGAGGGGGAGGGGATAAAAGGGTGTGCAACCCTTCCTTCCGAGGAGGCGGGGACAAATAATATAGATTGGGCAGCGAGCGGGGCGTTGCATTTGATGAATGATGATAAAAAAGCCAAGCGTTTTGCCAAGACGGTGGCTAATTGGGCCTGGCCGGAGGAGGAGATGCGCCTTGTTGATGCGCGAGAGGCCAGCGAGATTGCGGGGGTGGAGATTGCATATGATGCGCTTTATCTGCCGCGCTCTGGTTATGTTTCGCCGCGAAAATTATGTGCGGCCTATGCGCAGGGTGTGGATATTCATCTGAATAACCCTGTGGATGATTTGGATGCGCTGGAGGCGGATATTGTCATTTTGGCGTGCGGCCCGGCGGTGGCGCGGTTTTATCCGGATTTGCCGATTGGGTCGGTGCGTGGGCAAATTACGCATGTGGCGGCGAATGAGGCATCGCGGGCGGTCAAGACAACGATTTGTTATGGCGGGTATTTTTCGCCCGCGTTGGAAGGCGAGCATATTGCGGGATCTTCGTTTCAACGTTGGTTGGATCATTCGGATATTCTTGATCAGGATGATGTGGATAACATTGATAAATTATCGGCGAATGTTCCGGCGCTGGGGGCGGCAGGGTTTGAGGTTGTAGGGCGCAGGGCATCTGTGCGTGCAACGTCGAAAGATCATTTTCCGATTGTGGGGCGGATGGAAGAGGGGGTTTATGTTTCGGCGGCGCATGGATCGCATGGGATTCTCTCCAGCCTGATGGCGGCGGAGATTTTGGTGGATGAGATTTTGGGTCGAGCGCCGCGTGTCTCAGCGGATGTGTTGGCGGCACTATCGCCGCAAAGGTTTTTGGGGGCGGATTGATTTGCCGTCTTTGGGGTCAAGGTGATCGCGGGTATGCTATGCGCTGAGGAGTTTTGGGATGGATTTTGTTTTTTCAGCATTTGTAAATTATTGGGCGCCATTGGCGGCCTTTTTTGCTGTGATTGCCTTGGTGCCACCCATGAAACGTCTTGCGCCGCGTCTGGGTTTGATGGACGCCCCCGGGGGGCGGAAGAAGCATGATGGTTTTATTCCGCTGATCGGGGGAATCGTTTTATTTCCTGTTTTTATTTTTGTTTCGGTGATGAGTGGAGATGATCTGGCACGGCATTGGCCGCTTTACGCCGCGATTGCGGTGCTTTTGATTACGGGCGCAGTCGATGACAAGGTGCATTTGCATTCATTGGTGAAATTCGGGATGCAGTTTGTCGCGGCGATATTGGTGGTGAGTTTTGGCGGGGCACAGATTTATCAGCTTGGTGATCTGTTTGGTTTTGGCGATGTCGGTTTGGGATGGATTTCGTGGCCGTTCAGCGTGGTGTCGGTTGTGCTTTTGATCAATGCGATCAATTTGATGGATGGGCTGGACGGGCTTGCGGGCGGCACCGTTTTTGTGATTTTGGGCTGGATGTTATACGCCGCTTTATCTGGCGGTGATCTGAGCTATTCACCTTCAATCATGGTCTTGATGGGCGCGCTTGCGGGATTTCTGTTTTACAACATGCGCAGTCCGTGGCGAAAAGAAGCGCAGATTTTCATGGGTGATGCGGGGAGTATGTCGCTGGGGCTGATGATTGCGTGGTATGCTATTCATCTGTCGACGGAAGAGGCGCGGGTGATTGAGCCGATGTCTGTGGCGTGGGTTCTTGCGGTGCCGATTTGGGATGAATGCGCGCAGTTTTATCGCCGCGTTTGCGAGGGGCGGCATCCGTTTTCGCCGGATCGCGGGCATTTTCACCATCATTTTATTCGTGCGGAAATCACTGTAAGCCGCGCTGTTCTTATGATTTTGGCGATTGTTTTTGTGATGGGCGGATTTGGAACTTTAGGGTTTGGGCTGGGCGTGCCTCTGCCGGTTCTTACAATTCTGTGGATTTTAGGGATTTTGGCTCATATGGCATTTTCCAAGAACACCCAGCGTTACACGGATGTTCTGAAGCGTTTTACGCGATCAAGTTAAGGGTTTGCACTGCCGCCCATTTCAGCAGATCGAGCGAGCTTTGGTGGATGGCCATACCGCAAATTGCAATAAAGCATGCCAGTTCCATCGGGATTTTAAGAACATAGGTCGCCATGAAAGCGGTATAGGCGTATGAGTAAAGCGTGATGAACACCATGAGCGGGTAAATGGTCGCCCAGTCATGGTTGCCAGCCAGAAACATGCCGATCAGCGGCGCCATTAAAACCGCGGCAGGCAGGCTGAGCCAGTTATTGGCGGTGGCGAATCTGTAGAAACTCTCCATTTTATCCATGCTGCGCGCCATGCCGTAGACCAGTGCGAGGAACGCGGTCAGGTAAACAAACAGGCGCAGCGCATAGAGAGCGATCAGAATTTGCATGGATGAGGTGTCGAGTGAGCCTTCGGGATGCGCGGTCAGAACTGTAACCAGCGTAAGAGGCAGTACGATGATGGGGACAATGAAGGACGTTATCATGTTTTGGCGGCTGTCGGCAAAGCGTGTTGGACCGCTTCTCATAAAAAGCGCGGTTTCCAGACAACCCAGCAGGTTTTGACGAATTTCATCGGATTTTATCATATTTATAGCCCTCTATAATGTCTTGGCATTGTTTGCCTTTTCGGACTTTTTGTCCTTTTTCATTCCCTCGATTATGCGCTGAGAAGTTTTAAAAAAAGGTTAATGGTGGATAAGGTTTTTGGAAAGGCGATGGATGGCTTGCTCTTGGTCGAGGATCCTTCTTTAATGGTGGGTATGAAGTCAGATAAGATTCTTTATGGTTTGTTGCTTGCGGTCGCGTTCTGTGTTGGTGCTTGCGGCTTTGACCCTGCTGTTAAGACCGGAAGTTCGGAAAATTTGTTAACGGCGGAAGGTGAGTGGAAGCTGGTTGAGGATGCGCGTAGCCCTGATCCTGTGCAGAGTCATTTGGAAACGCGAGATAAGGTTGAGCCGACCAAGCTGGAGCAGAGTAAGGTCTATACGACATCTGAGGCGGATCATCATGCTGATTCTGCGATCAGTTTCCGTGTGTTGCGGTTGGAGCGGCAGATGAAGGATTTGCGGAGCGAATTTGATCTGGCGGTGGCGGATCGTGCTTTTGTGCAGCCGCGTAAAACTGTTGACGAAGTGATGGAGGTTGTTAAGAAGCCGAAAGCTGCGACGCAATCACCTATGAAAATGGACGCAGCGGCGGTAGCCCGTAGCGGGGAATTGCAGGTCACGGGTGTTCGGGTGGGGGAGCATCCGGGTAAGACACGGCTTGTGCTTGACCTGAGTGGGCCAGCGTCAAAATACACGGCGGATTTAGATAATGACGAGAAAATCCTGCTTGTGGATTTGCCTGCGACATCATGGTCTGGTGCGTCTTCGAAGGTGTTTAGTAACAGCCCGGTTCTCAAATCATATTCTGCACAGAGCGTTGAAGGCGGTGGAACGCGTTTGGCGATCGAGCTTAAGCGGGCCGTGAAGGTTAGTTTAAGCGCGGCGATGAAGCCGAATGCTGTGCATGGGCACCGCGTTGTGTTCGATCTGAGCGGGATTTAGGTTTTAACTCTCGGTTTTTATCCATTTATCCATGAGTTTTGTTGCCGTGAGGTCGCCTGTGACATTTACGGTAGTGCGGCACATATCAAGCAAACGGTCGACGCCGATGATCAGGGCGATGCCTTCTGGCGGCACGCCGATGCCGGCGATGATGGTGGCCAGAACGACGAGGCCGACGCCGGGCGTTGCGGGCGTGCCGATGGACGCGCCGACGGTGGTGGCGATCAGCAGCACCATTTCGGTATTGGAGAGGTCTATGCCGAAGACTTGGCAGAGGAAAATCGCAGCGACTCCTTGGTAAAGCGCAGTGCCATCCATGTTTACGGTTGCGCCGAGGGGGATGACGAAGCGGCTGATTTTCGGGCGGACGCCGAGTTTTTCTTCTGCGGCCTGGATGCTGAAGGGCATAGTGGCGGCGGAGGAGCTGGTGGAAAAGGCCAGAAGCTGCACTTCTTTAATGTTTTTGAGGAAGGTCAGCGGGTTTTCGCGGGTGAAGACGGTGACAAGAATCAAATATATGACGAGCATGCAAGTGAGGCCGAGCAGGACGGTGATGGCGTATAGCCCCACGCTGGTCAGGGCATCAAGGCCGAGCTTGATCGTGATATTGGCGATCAGGCCGAAGACGGCGATGGGGGCTATGACCATGGCCCAGCTGATGATTTTCATGGAGATTACCTGCCCTGAGATGCATAGGTCTTTAAAGGCTTTGCCTGTTGATGGGGGGATAGTGATGAGGGCAATGCCGAGGATGATCGACAGAATGACGATTTGCAGCATATTACGCTCCACGCTCGCTTGGGCGGGGTTGGAGGGGATAAGGTTTTCAATGCGGGCGGGGATGCTGAGGTTTTCGAAGGTTTGACCGGGGATTTGGCCTGTTTCCGCACCCGATTCCAGCATTTGATCGACGAGCGCGGGGTCAATGACACCGCCGGGATTTATAATGCTGGTTAGGCCGATGCCGATGGTGATGGCCACGGCGGTGGTGAGGATAAAATAGGGGATGAGCCGCGCGCCGATGCGCCCTAAAAACTCCAGCGAGCCTGCATCGGCGATGCCGAGGATGATCGAGCAGAAGATCAGCGGCACAATCACCATTTGAATGAGCCCCAGAAACAGCACGCCCGGCAGAGCCAGCCATTCGCCCATAGCCAGCACCCAGTCTCTATCCCATATACCGATCCCTTCGGGGGAGAGAATCATGCCAACGAGAATTCCTGCAATCATGCCCGTTAAAATCTTGATCCAAAGATCTTGATGCATAATGAATTGGGTGGAATCTTCCAGGGACTGGCCGCGTTTGGATTGGGTTTTGGACATGTAAAAAACTTTCTGGTCATGCGAAGGGTTTTTGGGGCAACGTCGTATAAGTGATATTACACCATTTTAGAAAAGGACTGAAACCTATGAAAAAATTATTAGCATTTACGGTTGTTGCTCTTGTATTTACGGCGGCTCCGGCTTTGGCGGATCATCATGGTGGTGAAGGCCATAAAGGCGATATGTTTGCCAAGCATGATAGCGATGGCAACGGCGTTATTACCGAGGCCGAATTTCTGGATCATGCGAAAGAGCGTTTTTCAAAAATGGATGCAGATGGCAACGGCGAAGTGACCCAAGACGAAGCCCGGGCGATGAAATCCAAATGGAAGGAAAAGCTTAAGGAAAAGAGAGCTCAGAAGTCAGGTTCGTCTGAGGAATAATTTGTTGCAAGCATCAGCCAGACGGCGCATAAAGCCTGTCATGGCTGATGCGGATGCACATAAAGTTTCGGATGAAAGCCTGATGGTTCGCGTTTGTAATGGCGATCATCAGGCTTTTGCCGCTTTGGTGGAGCGTCATACTCAGCGTTTTTATGCGACGGCCTTCCGAATGTTCGGAAACAGCACTCAAGCCGAGGACGCGGTGCAGGATGCGTTTTTGAAATTGTGGCAGAAGCCGCAGGGTTATGACCCGTCTAAAGGCGCGAAGTTTACGACATGGTTTACGCGGGTGGTGACAAACGTGGCGATTGACCAGATGCGGAAAACGAAACCGCAAACTTCGCCTGATATATTGGAGTTTATGGCCGGTTCCGCGCCTTTGGCGGATGAGGAATTGGCGGCGGCGCAGAAGGCGCACGCTGTGGAAGAGGCCATACAGGCTTTGCCCGAACGACAAAAGGCGGCATTAAACCTTTGCTTTTACGAAGGTTTGAGTAATAAAGAGGCCGCAGAGATTCTGGGCGTGGGCGTGAAAGCATTGGAATCATTGCTCATGCGGGCAAAAACAAGTTTGAAAGAAAGCCTTGTGAAAGAGAAATTGGATGTTTGATGATTTGGATAAAATTTTGGAAATGCGGGCCGCGCCAGCTGCGCCCTCTAATCTTTCGGCTCGGATAATCGATCATGCCGCGCGGATACCACAGCAAGCGGTGCGTGCGCGTGACTTTGGCCTGCGGGCACTTTGGGATGAATTACTGGAGATGCTCTCTCTTCCTGCGCCGGCTTATGCGTTTGCGCTGGTGCTGGTTTTGGGGCTGGGCGTCGGGGCTTTGGCCGATATGTCCTATATCTTGCCGGGGATTACGACCAATGATTTGTCCGATCTGATGGCGATTGAAGATCATTTCGTCGCCGGGGAGTGGCTTTAGGATATGAAAAAAAGATTCAAGATATTGCTGAGTTTATCTTTGCTGGCGAATGTTCTGTTGATTGGGTTTATCGGCGGGCATGCCTATAAACGCTGGTCGCATCATCCCTGGAACGCAATGAAGCATGAGCTTTCGCCTGAAACCCGCAATGTGGTTGGGCGTGCATTTCAAAGCACGTTTAAGACTATGAAGCCTTTGGGCGATAAAGCGCGCAAATCCCGGGCGGAGCTTGTGAAGATTCTGTCTGCGGAGGCATTTGACGAGGCCGCGTTTGATAAGGTTGCGGAAGAACTTGCGGATACGCGTGATGAGATGACGGATTTGAAGATCAAGGCGACCAGGGATGTGGCGAAGGTTTTATCGCCGGAAGAGCGCGTGAAAATGGCGGATCGTATGGTCAAGATGATTGGCGGTGGGCGTGAGCAAAAGGTTAAGCGCGATCGTAAGCCCAAGGCTATGGATCGCCCGCACCCAGAAGAATAGGCGCGTCGCCGCTTTGCCATGGCTCGTATTTTTCCATGATATTTTGAAACAGATCGCTGCTGAGGTGGGCGTTGAGCCACGCGCTTAGGGCTTCCAGTTTTAACGATGCGAAACGGTCTTTATCTGTATTTCTGAATTGGCGGATGAAGGGAAATATCGCGTAATCCGCGAGTGTGTTATAATCCTCGATTAAGCATCCGTGTTCTTTGATGCGGGTGTTTAAGTCTGTGAGGATCTCTGCGCCGTTTTCAAATGCATTGCTGCAATCCTCATCAGGGTAGCGGTTTGGATATTTATAACGATCCAGCGCGTATTTAAATTCAGTGTCGTTGCGTGTGATAAGATTTTGAGTTTCGGCCTCATCCGCGCCCAGCCATTCATCGGGGTCCTGGCGACCCAAGGCCCAGATCATTATATCGAGGCTTTCATCAATTACGCGCTGTGTTTTTCCTGCGAAAACAAAGGTCTTTTTTTGACTGGTATCAGGATCCCCGCTTTCGCGGGGAAGGCCGTTTGATGGAAAATACAAAACGGGGATGGTGCCTTTGGGCGAAATCTCCAGCATGTCTTGGGGTTTATTCCGCAGGGTAATTTCACGAAGTTCAACTTTTGCGCCGCTCGCATATAGGGCGAGGCGGGCGCGCATGGCATAGGGGCAACGGCGGAAGGAGTAGAGGATGGGGTGGTTCATGTTTTATAAAATGTCATTGCGAACGAAGAGAAGCAATCCATGAGTTTATTTTGATTGCCGCGTCAGGCTTTTGGCCTTCCTCGCAATCACGAGTTATTAAGAATAACGCTCGGCGTAGTGCTTTTGACGCTCGCGCAAGGATTTTTCACGCTCGGGCCTAAGAGTGTCCTTACAGTGGTGGCAGGAAATCCCATGTTCGAATTCTGGGCGGGCACAATCTTCGGTCGATAGCGGCTCCCGGCAGGCGTGGCAGACTTTCCAGCTCGCCTCTTTAAGGCCGTGGCCGACGGCAACGCGCTGGTCAAATACAAAACAATCACCTTTCCATTTGCTGTCTTCTTGTGGGATTTCCTCAAGATATTGCAAGATGCCGCCTTTAAGGTGGTAAACATTTTCAAAGCCCTGGCTCAGCATATAGGCGCTGGCTTTTTCGCAACGGATACCCCCGGTGCAGAACATTGCGACCTTTTTATGTTGATCGGGTTTAAGGTTTCTGGCGACGTAGTCTTTAAAATCCGTGAAGATTTTGATGTCGGGGTCAATCGCCCCTTCGAAGATGCCGACTTTGGTTTCATAGTCATTGCGTGTGTCGATGAGCACGACTTCGGGGTCGCTTATGAGGGCGTTCCAGTCCTTGGGCTCCACATATTGACCGACCAGAAGGTTGGGGTTGGCCTCTGGTGCGCGCAGGGTGACGATTTCTTTTTTCTTGCGGACTTTGAAGCGGTTAAAGGGTTGTGCTCTCGCTTGGGAGTATTTGAATTCACAGGCTTTGGCTTCGCCTTTCACGTGCAGGCGCTCGTCCAGATATTCGGCCATTCGCTCCATTTCAGGGGGGAATGCGGCGATTGTGCCGTTTATGCCTTCAGGGGCGAGCAGGAGCGTTCCGCAGATACTCGGCACATTTGCTTTCGCGAACGCATAGATTTCCGCGCGTAAGGCTTCGATGTCCTGTACGGGGGTGAATTTATACAACGCTGCGACTTTATATTCCATGGCAAGGATTTATAGGCCTAGAGGATCGATTTTGCAAGTATTTCATAGTCGCGCCCGCTTGGGTCGCGGTCACGCCAGCAGAGGCCGATTTGACGCATGGGCGGGCGTTTGTCGGTGAAGGGCATGAGGCGGATGCCTGCGGGTAAGGTGTTGATTTGGCAGGCCATTTCTGGCAGGAGCGTCATGCCGAAGCCCGCTTTCACCATTTGGATGAGGGTTGGCAGGGATGTGGCGGAGAAGGTTTTGCGGGTGCGCGGAAGCTGGATATCGCAGGCGGAAAGCGCGTGATCGCGCAGGCAATGGCCGTCTTCGAGGAGGAGGAGTTCATCAGGTTTTAAATCATTGATATTCAGGGTTTCGCCCCCACCCCAACCCTCCCCCAGTGAGGGGGAGGGGGATAAATCGGGGATGGCGGCGTAGAATTTTTCTTCGAATAATATACGCTGGGTCATGCCGTTTGTATCATAGGGAAAGGCCATGAGGGCGAGGTCGAGTTCGTTTTTTCTTAATGATTCCAATAATCTATCGGTCAGGTCTTCGTGAAGCTGGAGTTCAAGACGGGGGAAGTTTTCGGTGAGTTGCGGCAAGATATCGGGGAGCATGTAAGGCGCGATTGTCGGGATGATGCCGAGGCGAAGCGGGCCGCTTAAGGGTTCATTCAGGAGTTTTGAGCGTGCCACTATGCGGTCGGTGTCTTCGAGTATTTTTTGTGCTTTTTCAAAGACTTCGTAGCCGAAGGGGGTCAGGGTGGCGGCTTTGCGGTTGCGGTTGACGAGAGGGCGGCCGAGGATGGTTTCGAGTTCTTTTATCCCTGCGCTGAGGGTGCTTTGGGTTACGGCGCAGTCATCGGCGGCAGCGAGGAAGGAGCCATGTTCTTTGATGGCGATGAGGTAACTTAATTGTCTGAGGCTGGGTCGCATATATCGAAATTATCATATTAAATGTTAAATGAGTATCGATTTTTTCGATATTAAAAAGCGAAACAATTTGTTGGATTTTGATGTCTTCGGGTGCAATGGTTGGTCATCGAAAAACAAACTATGGAGTAGTAAAGATGTTAGGTATTGGCGATAAAATCCCAGAATTTGAAGTCACCGGCGTGAAGCCCGGATTTAATGTGCATGAGGAAAACGGCGTCAGCGCGTTTGAGTCCATCACGCAAGATAGCTTTGAGGGAAAATGGAAAGTTATTTTCTTCTATCCGAAAGATTTCACATTTGTATGTCCGACTGAAATTGTTGAATTTGCAAAATTGAATGATGAATTCGCAGACCGTGATGCGGTTGTTCTTGGCGGATCGACAGATAACGAGTTTTGTAAATTGGCTTGGCGCCGCGAGCATTCAGAGCTTTCAAAGCTTAATCAATGGTCATTTGCAGACACGAACGGTTCATTGATCGACGGTTTGGGCGTGCGTGCGAAAGATGCGGGCGTTGCGCTTCGCGCGACATTTATTGTTGATCCGCACAATGTCATTCAGCACGTGGCTGTGAACGGATTGAATGTTGGCCGCAATCCAAAGGAAACGCTTCGCATATTGGACGCTTTGCAATCTGATGAGCTTTGCGCGTGTAACCGTCCCGTTGGTGGTGATTCCATTGATGTGTCTGGAATTGCCAACGATATGCAGAAGGCTGCTTAAAATTTAACGGGCGGCGCGGTCTTTTGAGGACTTTGCCGCCTGTTTTGCACCCTAAAACAGACAAAACAGGAGAAAAACCATGTCTATTGAGAATTTGAAAGGGCTTATGCCTGAATATGCCAAGGATATTAAGCTGAATTTGAGCAATTTGGTGAATGACGAGGTTTTGAGCGAACAGCAGAAATGGGGCACGTTTTTGGCCTCTGCGCTGGCGACGCGTCAGCAATATGTGATCAATCAGGTTGAGGAAGATGCGGCAAACGCGCTTTCTGATGAAGCCCTGACCGCGGCTTATGCGGCGGCGGCAATTATGGCGCAAAATAATGTGTATTACCGTTTTGTGCATTTGGCGAGCAATAGCGAATATGGCACGCTTCCGGCGAAGCTTCGTATGAATGTGATGGCCAATCCGGGCGTTGATAAAGGCGATTTCGAGCTCTGGTCTTTGGCGGTGTCGGCGATTAATGGATGCGGGATGTGCATTGATGCGCATGAAGCCGAGCTGAAAAAGCATGGTTTTGGTGCGGAGCAGATCCAAACCGCTGTGCGGATTGCGGCGAGCGTGGCCGCAGCGGCGGCGGTTGTGGACGGCGAGGCGGCATCCGAGGCAACCTTCGCACAAGCAGCATAGAAATATGAAGTGTTAATATCGGTAATTATTGACATATTTATAGGCATCTTGTAAAGGCTTTCTTTTCTAGAGAAGGAAGGCTTTTATGGCTAGAGCGTCAAAATTGCGTGATTTACAATATTCAGATATAGCCAATACCGGTTGGCGCATTCTTCAGGAAGAGCCAGCGTCTCCTGCAGATACGCTTGGCATTCTTGCACGGAATGCTTTGCCGGGGTCGCAGACGCCCATTGGTTCTGTTAAGGAGATAACGCTGGCGGGGCGTTTTAGGGTTGTGGCGTTGTGTAATAGTGACAAGCCAAATAGTGTCTTCGTTGCTGTCCCCAAAGAAGGGGGTGGTTATGTTGCGTTGGAGCTGGGGCGGCCTTTGGAGCCTGATAGCGTTTAGGCGGGCGGGCAGTTTTTAATCGGTTTTTTGGTGAACAAACACTTCGCGATGAGGATACGGGATTTCAATCCCGTTTTCTTTGAACGCATCCCAGAGGGCGAGGAAGACTTCGCCGCGCACATTGGCGACGCCTTCGGCGGCGTCTCTGATCCAAAACCTTAGATCAAAATTCACAGAAGAATCGGCGAGTTCGGTGATCCAGCAGACGGGCGCGGGGGTGTCGACAACGCGAGCCGGGGTTTTGGCGGCTTCTATGGCCACTTCCATGACTTTATGCGGGTTGGAATTATAATGCACGCCGAATGAGAGATGGATGCGGACGAGGGAGTTGCCGTGGCTCCAGTTTATCACGCGCTGGGTGATGAAGTCTTCGTTGGGAATGAGGAAGGATTTGTTGTCGCGGGTGACAATTTCGGTATAGCGGGCGGACATATTATTGACCCAGCCGAAGGTGCCGATATCGGGGATTTCGATGACATCGCCGGGTTTTATCGAGCGGTCGAGCAGAAGTAGCATTCCTGAGAACAGGTTGGAGATGACTTTCTGCAGACCGAAACCAATACCTAAACCGATCGCTCCGCCGAAGACGGCAAAGAGCGACAGGTCAATCCCTGCGGAGGTTACGCCGATCAGCAGCGCGAAGACGATGAGGGTTATGCGGATGACCTTGGCGAGCAGGACCTGGGATGAGCGGGTGAAGCTGCGGACTTCAAAGATTTTCTTTTCGGCAAAACCGGACGCAAAGATCGCAAAATACATCAGGGCGATGATCATCAAGATGCTTTTGATGACGGCGAGGGCGGAAAGGCGGAAATCACCGATGGAAAACGCGAAGGCATCGAGCGCGACCATTGTATGGTCAAGCAGGCCGAAGATGCTGAGCGCGGCGATGGTCCATATGGTGAAGGCGAAGTAATTGCGGATGGCGTTATTGGCGATGAATTGAACGGCGGTGCGGATGGCAACCCATGCGAGGAGAACTTTGAAAACGCCTTGGGCGATGCCGGTTTTCATGTGCATGGATTCGACGCCAAAAATCTGGATGCCGATGAACAATATTATTAAGGTGAGAATAGGGAGCAATAATTTTGCAAGGTTTTGAAAAATCCGGCGGGCGGCTGTGGGGATTTTTGCGTTTTCTATGGTGGCATTTATGCGCTTGCGAAGCAGGCGGTGTAAAACGGCACCAATGATAAAAGAGGCAATGATCAAGAGCCCCTGATATAGTGTGGTATAGGTCCAGACATTATTGTCTGACCATTTTATGATCAGGTCCCGCGTTTTTTCAAAATTGAAATTTTCAATCATAAAAGCACTCTAGCGATGCTTTTATGATTTGCATAGGGGTGTTGGGGGCTGTTATGCGCTGATGAGTTTGACGGCTTCTTTGGGATAGCTGTCGCGGAAGTCGGCGTTCAGGTCATGCGGGCGGGACATCAGGCGGAAGAAGATGGGACCGCAGAGGATGTCTACAGCCATTTTTGTATCCATGGCGGCGCGGAATTCTTTTGATTTCTGGCCTTCTTCGACGCTGAATTCTACGGCGTCGAGGAGGGGGGTGAGGAAGGTTCCCGCAAAGATGCTTTGGGCTTTGGTATCGGCCTGTGCTTCGGAGAAGAGCTGGGCAATCGTTTCGCCGTTATTGCCGTCGAGCATGCGGATCAGTTTATCGAGTTGCATAATGACGGCTTCGGCGTTGTTGCGCGGTGTGGGGAGCGGGGATTGGATTCCGGGCTGGCTGATGAGGGCGTCCATCACGATTGCGGTTTTGTTCGGCCACCAGCGGTAGATGGTGGTTTTTCCGACTTTGGCTTTTTTGGCGATGGATTCGATTGTGAGTTCCTGAACGCTTGCGTGAAGGAGCAGGGCGTTTGTGGCCTTGAGGATCGCTTTGCGGGATTTTTCGCTGCGCGGGCGGCCTTTTTTGCTTTGTGGGCGGTTGTCTTGTTCGATCTCATCGTCTAGGAGCGCAGTATTGGCCATTTAGGAATCCTTGTTTTTATATGGTTTTTATATGAAACTAACCGTATCGTATTTTAAGAGCGGTCTCTTGAAGAAGCGAGAATGCATGCTTCGCGTATAAAATTCAAGGGGGTATTTCGCGTTTTGTACAAAAAATTTTATGTCAGAGAACGCTGATGTTTTGTAGGTGTTTGTGATTAATGAGCCGCGACCCAGGAGCTTCCAGCGCAGTATTGCATGATATTTTGTGTGTCATTGTAAATGATTTCACCTGCGGTGCCGTTTGGGGATGTGCAGAGGCTGGCTGTTCCGCCTGTGGCGGCGTAGAGGCTCTCGATTTCATCTTCGGTGAGGGCGCGGTTGTATATTCTTGGGTCGTCGATATATCCATCGATATTGTTTGCGGCGGTTGTGCTGCCGAGTTTTCCGGTGCCTGCGGCGTATGCAATGGCACCGCCAGTGCCGCTATATGCGCCGCCGATATCAACGCCATTGACGTAGATATCCATATCCGCTGCGCCGCGAATAACGCCCGTGATGTGGTACCATGTATCATTGGCGAAGACGAAGCTTGCTGTTTTTGTTCTGTGATTTGAGGCGGCCGATCCTGCGCCGTCACCATAGGCTATACGGATATCCCCGGTGTTGTCATATGCCAGAATTGCGCCGTAATACGAGCCGGATACGGTTGCCCAATCTTCGGTTTGGAGAAAATCCTGGCTTTCGGTTATATCGACGGGTTTCCACCATGTTGAAATTGTTAAGGGTGGGGAAGGTTTGAGTGCGGGGACATCGGGAAAGGCGATATAATTTCCGGCACCATCCGGAAAGAGGGCTGCACCTGCCAGCTGGCCTGTGGTCGGGCCGAAGGTAATGGTTCCTGCGACTGTCCCGTTATTTGCTGAAATTTCCTCAGCGGCAATGCCTGAGGCGATTGCATCGTCTAGTGTCCAGTGCCCAGCGAGGCCGGAGGTGGGGGTGCCTGCGCCGATATCCGGTCCTATGGCGACCCAGTTTACGCCGTTGCAATATTGCATCTGTGCTTCGGTGGTGTTGTAGGTCATCTCACCCGGGACACCATTTGGGTTGGAGCATGTGCCGGAACTGCTGCCTTCTGCGCCATTGTTGCCCATATTGATCCAATCGGTGCCGTTGCAGTATTGCATGATGTTTTCGGTGTTGTTGTAGGTCATGGTTGCTTCGTAAGAGGCATTGCAGGGAAGTATTTCAGTGAAAGATGTTGCCAAGCCGATGAGGTCATCGCTGGTGAGGATGCGGTTATAAATTCTTACATCATCCATAAAGCCATCCATGCTCATATTCAAGTCGCCACGCATTGCGCCGATATATTTCTGCGTTGCGGCGTCGGAAGACCAGGCGGCTGAAACTTCGGTGCTGTAGGTTGTTTCCGTACCATTAATAAAAAGGTCGACAAAGCCAACCGGATTCCATTGCATGGCGACGTGGGTCCATTGTTCCAGAGGAACTACTTCGTTTGAAATACTTAAAGCGCCTATGCCTTCGCGCAGCATTTGCAGGTTTCCGGAGGCGTTCATTGAAAATGACCAGCCCCCCGGGGTGGCGGTGGCTTCGTCTGTTGTGTAAATCACATTACAGATACCAAAGCCGCCGCAATTATAAGTTCGTGGATAGATCCATGCGGCGACTGTGAGGGGGAATATATCTCTCAGGGCTACGGGGTTTCCGAGATCGATATAGTTTGTGTCTGCGGTAAAGTCGAAGGCGGAGTTTATTTTGCCGTCCACGCTTTGTACGTTTAGGCTGCCGTTCCATGTGCCGTTGAATGACCCTGTGCTGTCGATTACAGGTGTT
>CAYGJS010000041.1:0-16314 GCA_964350435.1 uncultured Micavibrio sp. | reverse complement strand
ACCCCTTTAAAAGTGCTTCCGCCCGCGCCAAATCCTCGGGCGTGTCAATCCCGCTCTGAATAAGCCCGCTCTCAATCTCGACCTCAATCACCGAAACCGCAATGCCGTTTTCGATCATCCGCAGCTGCTCTAGACCCTCTAGCTGCTCATAATGGCTCTGGGGTAGGGCGCAGAAACGCTCGAGCGCGCTGACCTTAAACCCATACAGCCCCATATGCTGATAAACGGGCGAAGTATCAGCCGAGTTATCCTCTTTACGAATGGCGGGAAGTATGTTTTTCGAAAACCACAGTGCCTTGCCGTCCTTTACAATCGCGGTTGTGCCGCTGAAAGGGGTAATTTTTTTTGCCTCGCGCAGGCGATCAAGATCATACCACGACAGGCGGTGCACAGGCGTGACCACATCAGGCGCGTCTTTGAACGCCGCCAGCATCGCCCGCACCACTTGAGGCGGCGTAAACGGCGCGTCGCCTTGCAGGTTCAAAACGTAATCGGGCATGTCCCCGCGCATCTTCAATGCCGCCAAAACGCGGTCAGATCCCGTGGCGCAGTCCTCGGACGTTATCACGCAGGCCGCGCCAAGCTCGGCGGCATGTTCGGCAATGCGGCTGTCCTCGGTTGTCACCAGCACATCCACATTCTCAAACTCCGCTGCCACGCTGCGCGCCAAATCCACCACGCGCCCCAGCATCGACCGTCCGCCAATCTCCGCCAGCGGTTTGCCGGGAAAGCGGGTGGAGGCATAGCGCGCCGGGATGCAAATCGTGATGTTCATAAAAATCCTGTCATTCTGAAAGGCTTCAGCCCTGAAGAATCTCATATTGCGAAAATAGATCCTTCAGCGCAAGCACTTCAGGATGACACTGGCTATTCCTCATACCACCATGTCTGCGAGATCAGCGGACTGATGCCTGATAAAGTCTCTGGGCGTTTTATCTGCGCCCAATAGGCAATGCGCCATTTCGGGAAATGCCACATCGGAATCACGTAATGATGGCTGAGCAAGATCCGGTCAATCGCCCGCACATGCGCCGCCAGATCCTCGCGGCTTGACGTTTGCACCAGCTCCTCGATCAACGTATCCACAGCAGGGTCTTTGATCCCGATTAAATTGCGGCTGCCCGGCGCATCCGCTTTTGCGCTGCCCCAGAAATCGCGTTGCTCGTTGCCCGGTGAGTCCGACTGACCAAAGCCGCCCACCGTCATATCAAAATCAAATTCATTGATGCGGTTTTGATATTGCGCGCTATCGACGATTCGGAAATTCGCAATCACGCCAATGCGTTTCAAATTCTTGATAAATGGCAAAACCCAGCGTTCAAACTGCGGATTGCTGTCCAAAATTTCAAACTCCAAACGCACGCCGTCTTTGCTGCGCACACCATCCTCGCCCAAGGTCCAGCCCGCAGCATCCAGCATCTGCATAGCTGTGCGCAAATTTTCCCGCGCATTGCCCGACCCATCGGTGACGGGGGCCTTATAAGCCTCGGTAAAGACGCTATCAGGGATTTGACCTTTGAACCGCTCCAGCAATGCCAGCTCTTGGCCTTGCGGCAGGCCTCTGTTCGCCAGCTCGGAATTTTCGAAATAGCTGTTGGTGCGGGAATAGGCGCCATAGGCAAATTGCTTGTTCGACCATTCAAAATCAAATGCATAGGCCAAGGCCTCGCGGATTTTCGGGTCTTTAAAGACATCGCGGCGAATATTGTAGATAAACGCCTGCATCCCCGCGGGCCGCGTATTGGCGATCTCTTCTTTAATGATCCGCCCATCTTTGACAGGCGCGGCGTCATACGCGGTTTCCCAGAGCTTGGCGGTGTTTTCGATCTGCACATCAAATTCACCAGCAAAAAACGCCTCCAGCGCAACATTGCTATCGCGGTAATAATCATAGGTCACGCGGTCAAAATTGTTAAAGCCCTTAAACAGCGCCAAATCCTTACCCCACCAATCATCACGGCGGACAAATTCGATTGAGCGTCCTGCTTCGACCTTACCCACCGTATAAGGCCCGCTCCCGAGTGGCGGCTCGAGCGAGCTTTGGTTAAACACGCGCCCCTCGGCGCTCCAGTAATGCTTCGGCAATACCGCCATCTCCGCAATGATCAGCGGCAATTCAGAATTGCCTGCCACTTTGAACGTAAACTTCACGCGCTTGTCCGACAAAGCCTCAACCGATTTTACATCGCCGTAATAGGCTTTAAAGAACGGCTGTCCCTCGCTCATCAATGTATTAAATGTCCACACCACATCCTCGGCGGTGACGGGCACGCCGTCTGCCCATTTTGCTTCGGGGCGCAGATTAAAGGCAACCCAGCTCTTATCCTCGGGCATCTCGATGCTTTCTGCCAAAACCCCATACAGAGAAAACGGCTCATCCCAGGCATTCTGCATCAGGCTCTCGTAAACGAAGCCCGAACGCATGAAATTCATCCCCGCCGCTGGCGTGCCCTTGACGATGAAGGGGTTCAGGGAATCAAACGAGCCAATCGCATTGAGTTTCAGTGCCCCGCCTTTGGGCGCATCGGGGTTCACGTAATCAACATGCTTGAAATCGGGCGCATATTTCGGCGTGCCATGCAGAGCCACCGCATGCCTGGGCGTGAGGTCTTCGGCCATCGCCGCGCCGCACATCAAAACCAGAAGCATCGAAATGAAAAATGGCGTCCCGTACGGGATTCGAACCCGTGTTGCCGCCGTGAAAGGGCGGTGTCCTAGGCCTCTAGACGAACGGGACGCAAGAGAATGCCGAAAAGACAAACGGTTATAATCGCTTTTTTGCCTGTAAATCAAGAACTTTCCAATCAAAGAGCGCAAATTTTTCATCTTATATCCTTACCACTTAAAACCCGCCATCATAGCGGTCGGATGCGTCGAAGCCTTCGCTAACATATCACGCATCTTTACATGGTCAATCCGCCCGCCCACCGATATTTCGTCCCAGTGAATGCCCACCAAATTCATAATGCTATCAATCCCAAACCCGTTCGCGCCCGTAATATCGGTATGAAAACTATCGCCAATCGCGCAAATCTTCCGCTTATCTGGCCGCCCCAGAAGTTCATAACACATTTCGTAAACAGGGGCATGCGGCTTGCCGTGGTAAATCACGCTTCCGCCCATGCCCTCATAGGCCAGCGCAAACGTGCCCGCACATTCATGCTGCGCGGATCCGATATTCACCACCAGATCAGGATTGGCGCAAATCATTGGCAAGCCTCTATCCGCAGCACTTCGAAGCTGCGCCATAAGCTTTTCCCGCGCGCTCCCTTCCGTGCCGGGAATGGAGTTCAGAATAAAACTCGCCGCTTCCGGCCCGTCAACGAGCTGCAAATCTTGTCCCTGCAAGACTTCCGCGCCATGCCCGTTGCCGATAAACCAGCAATCATTGCCCAGCACCTTGGTCTTGTTGCCTCCCCCTTGAGGGTTAGGGTTAGGGTGGGGGGCGCTGAGCGTTTTCAAGAATTGATATGTCGCCTCACCCGATGTCACCGCGTGGTCATACAGATCTCGGGAAATTCCCATATCGCGCATATAATCGCAAGCCTGCTCGACCCTGCGCGGAGAATTCGAGAGCAAACAGGTCTGCTTGCCCGTTTCTTTGAGCATGCTCAAAGCCTCAATCGTCCCCGGAAAAGGGCGCAAACCGTCGTGGATAACCCCGAAAATGTCGATGATGAAATGATCATAACGATCCGCAATCTCCGCCAACCCGTCAATGAAAACCGCGCTGCTCATTTATCCGATAGCCCCGCTGCGCCGCGCGCGCTCCGTCTTGCCGTATGCCCCCTGCAGGTCTGGCTTGCCAAACAAATACCCTTGGCCGTAATGAATATCGTAATCCAGTAAATCGCGCATATCATCTTCGGTTTCAATTTTCTGCACGATTACGCCGATGCCGTTCGCCTCCAGCTTGCCTTTGGCGCGCATGATCTGCGCCATCCCGCTATGCGCCATAAGCTGCGCCTTATCAATTTTGATAAACCGCACCTTGAACCGCTGCAATTCGGAAATATCAAAATCCAGCGATTGCACATGATCGAGCGAAAACGAACACCCCAATGTCCCAAGCCCCTTAAGCACCTCCAGCAAAGCCGGATGCAAATCCTCAAAATCACTCTGGCGGATTTCAAAAATCAGACGCGGCGCCAAGGCGCGGTTCTTGGATACAAACGCCAGCAAGCGTTGCATGAACGGTTTATTCTTGAGCGTATCACCCGTGATATTGATAAAAAACGGCGTCGCATTTTTGATATGCGCGCTGCTTTCGATGGTTTTCAGACAATGCAGCAGCAAAAGATGGTCGATGGTATTGTGGAGATTGTCCTGCTCCGCCATCTGCATATAACGGGCGGCGGGTATATATTGCCCCGGCCGCGCGCGAATGCGGGCAAACATCTCGTAAAACCGTTTTTGCCGTTGCGGCAGGCGCATGATCGGTTGCACAAACACATCAACCCGCTCTTTACTCACCGCCATCCGCAGCAGCTCCTGCACAATCGTGTCACTCACCCCGTCAAATTCGGTTTCGGGGGCGGGAGCAGGATCAGGGGGCCGATCAAGCGTCTGCGCCGCGCGCAGAGCCAGAGGTATCCGGTCGGCACTTTGGTCAAACGCGCTATCCATTTCAATATCCAGCTGCGCCGCCTTGCTATAAGGTTCATCCGCGCTTTGCATCTTGGTCTTGTTCTTGCGGATTTCTTCTACCCGCGCCATCGTAACCTTCATCTGGTTTTGCAGGATCATCAGCTCGCGGTCATGGTCGGCGATGCTCATCGCCAGAGACTCCTGCTCATCCTTCAGGCGTTTAAAGGTAAAGCTCGCCGCTTGCTCCCAAAATCCGCGCCTGCGCCCTTCTGAATAAACAATCGCTCCCAAGGCAAAAAGCCCGAAGCTGATCATCGCCAGCTCAAGCGATATAAAACTCAAAAGCGTGATCGTCAGTGTGGCCGTAAAGACCGCCGCAGCCACCCCCGCGCGCGACGGCTTTTTATGCTTCGGCGATTTGCGCTGAGCCTTAGCCATGCGCCGAGCCTATGGCCTGTGAAATATGGCTGTGCCCGTCGGCTTTTAAAAGCGCCAGCAACTCTTTATTGATCGTATTCGCCACTTGCGGCCCCTTAAACACGAGCGCGGAATAAACCTGCACAAGGCTCGCCCCCGCTTTGATCTTTGCATAAGCCTGCGCCCCGCTGGAAATGCCGCCAACGCCGATAATCGGGATCGCGCCCTTGGTCAGGGCATAAAAATTATGCACCATTTGCGTAGCCTTATCGGTCAGCGGCTGCCCTGAAAGTCCGCCTTTTTGTTCGCGGAAATCCGCGCTCAAAAACTCTGGCCGCGCCAAGGTCGTATTGGTCAGGATTATCCCTTCAATCCCAGCCTCCAAGATCGCGGCCGCCAGTTCTTCCTGTTTCGCTTCATCCAGATCAGGCGCAAGCTTCACCAGAACGGGCGGCGGATGATCGCCGCACGCCTTCTTGCGCTCGTCCTTGACGGCGGCCAGCAAATCCAGCAATGGCCCGCGGCTCTGCAAATCGCGCAAACCGGGGGTATTGGGCGAGGAAATATTGATCGTGATATAATCCGCCATCGGCGCGAGCATCTTAATCAGCGTAGCATAATCTTTCGCAGGTTCGCTCTGATCTTTGTTCATCCCGATATTCAGGCCGACAACCCCCTTCGGCCGATATTTCCGCGCCAGAAATCCTTCGAGATTGGCTTTAAATTCATGCATCCCGCCATTCGGGAAACCCAGGCGGTTGATGACCGCTTCATGGGCGGGATCGCGAAATACCCGCGGTTTAGGATTGCCCTCTTGCGGCTTCGGCGTCACAGTGCCAACCTCGACAAACCCAAACCCCATCCCCAGCATCGGCGCAATCACTTCGGCATTTTTATCAAACCCCGCAGACAAGCCGACGGGGTTGGGGAATTTCAACCCCCACAAATCCTGCTCTAGCGCAGTGTTTCTAAAAGGCGGGCAGGGCGGCATAAGCCCGCTTTTGAGGGCTTTCAGCGTAAGATTATGCGCCTTTTCAGGATCAATCGTAAAAAGAGCAGGGCGGGCAAATGCGTATAGATCAACCATAACACTGGTTTTAAGACATTTTCTTCATTACGTCCATGCCGGTCTTCATATATCCCCATCCCGTTATTACGGTGAGGATCGCCGCAACCAAGAGCAGGACTTGCCCGGCGTACAGGGCATATGGCGCGGCGTTCCCCAGAATCAGAAAACCAAGTGCCACCATCTGGCTCGCGGTCTTCCATTTCGCAAGGCGTGTTACAGGCATTTTCACATCATGCGGGCCGAGAAATTCCCGAAGGCCGGAGATTAAAAACTCCCGCGTGAAAATCACAATCACCGGGATCATCCAAAACCCTTCAAGCCGCCCGAATCCGACCAGTAAAACCATAAGCGCAGCCACAAATATCTTATCCGATATCGGATCAAGAAACGTTCCCAGAGGTGTGATTTGGTTGAGTTTTCTTGCGATCATTCCGTCAAATAAATCCGTCAGCGACGCCATCACATACAGCAAAAACGCAATCCAAACCGCCAGCTTCCCCAGATCCGCCTCGAGAAATAGGCACAGACCAATCGGCACGATCAGCAGCATGCGGGCAACGGTCAGGGTGTTGGGGATGTTCATCATGTACTTAATACTTATTCTTCAGTTTTAAGCGAAAAAGTTGCAAGAACAGCGTAGTGATCGGAGCCCATAGCATCAACCCGTTTTTTATTCACAAGCGTTAGGTTGCCTTTATGTAAAACATGATCTATTGGAATTTGGAAAATAGGTAAGAAAAACATAGAAGGCCAAGTTGTAAAAAGCGGATATGTTGAAAACTCGTTCTTCAATCCTGTTCTTTTTAATAGTTGTTTAAAGGGGGGCGAAAACGGAGTGATATTCCAATCGCCTAACATAACAATATTCTCTGAATTGTCGGAGGCAATGTCTTCTCCTGTTAATGCTATCTCCATATTTCTTTGCTGGTTTAATAGCTTGCTAGTTGGAGGGGGAGGGTGAATAGCATAAAATGTGACAGGTTGCTCTTGTTTTCTTTGTATGGAAAATTTTACTTGAAAGTTATCCAAGGCAACTCTCTCAAAAGGATTAACTTGTGCTTTTAAAAACGGGTGCTGGCTGAGCACGACCATTCCAAATGCATTTAGCCTTGGTTCGTGAATTTGGTAAGGGTAAATTTCACGAAGGTTTTCGGCCATTTTTACATGATGGGGTGTGGCTTCTTGAATAACCGCAATATCTGGGTGTGAGGAATTAAGAAATTCTTCTAATTGCGCATGGTCTGTAATGCCGTAATTGCGATTGTAATGTAAAATACTTAAATTTTTGGTTTCATGCGAGTTTAACTCAGGTTTGGGCGATATTACAAAGCTTGTATGGATAACGTAAAGGCTAAAGATGCAAATAATTGTTGCTAAAGCTGCCTGAAGGTTCTTTTTAAAAAAAACAGACCAAATGGCCAAGAATGCAGCGCCACAAGCATATTGGATGTAGAAGTGTGAAAATAAATCCGCACGCCAATTTATAGAGGCAAAAAGGCTTGCAATAACACTTATGGCCAGAACGGCAAGAGCTGCACTGGCCATAATTTTTAGGTCTTTGTTGCGATCTTTAGCCATTCGCCGCTTTGCCTGCGGCCTGCTGAGGGTCGCGCAGAACATAACCGCGGCCCCAGACGGTTTCGATATAGTTATCGCCGCCTGCTTGGTCTTGGATTTTCTTGCGAAGCTTACAGATAAACACGTCGATAATCTTCACTTCCGGCTCGTCCATCCCGCCATAAAGATGGTTCAGAAACATCTCTTTGGTCAGAGTTGACCCTTTTCGAAGCGATAGAAGTTCGATAATGCCGTATTCCTTGCCCGTCAGATGCAGCGGCTTTCCGGCCACTTCCACGGTGCGGGTGTCAAGATTGACACAAACCTTGCCGGTTTCGATCACGCTTTGTGAATGTCCTTGCGAGCGGCGCACAATCGCCTGAATCCGGGCAATCAACTCGCGCTTGTCAAAAGGTTTGGTCAGATAATCATCCGCGCCATAACCCAATCCCTTGATCTTGTTATCAAGTTCGGTCAGACCCGAAAGAATAAGGATCGGTGTTTCAACCTTTGAATCGCGCAGCGCCTTCAAAACATCATAGCCGTCCATATCAGGCAGCATGAGATCAAGGATAATAATGTCGTAATCATAGATTTTCCCAAGATCAAGGCCATCCTCGCCCAGATCGGTGGTATCAATAATATAGCCTTCGGATTTCAGCATAAGCTCAATCGATTTGGCGGTGGAGGTGTCGTCTTCTACTAACAATACGCGCATGACAAATGTCCTGTGTTTTTAAAGTTTGATTCTGTTTTGTTTCGAGTGCTTGAGAAACTGGCGTTTCTAACCCTGTGTTAACACTTCTTATGCACTATCTTAACAAAGATTAACGCTATTAACAATTATTAATTTTTTGGGGGCGTTAAGGTAACGGCATGTCGTCGCAATCAGGCTCTGGGGGTTTGTTTTCTGCGTGAAGGATTTGAAATGAATTTAAAAAAGCCTGTATTGAGGGCGAGGCAAGAAGATCAGAATTCGGAAACGCAATCTGAAAAAATCTCGGCATCGGATTATCTGGATTGCGTGCAGCTTCCATAAATTTGGACGCAAGGCTATCGCTGGGGAAGTCCTCTGATATGGCGGGACGAAAATTGTTTAAAGCCCCTATCAGATGGATATCAGGGAACTCATCATTTATTGCCGCTTCTCTTAGGCCTTCTGCGGCTTCAAAAAGAATTTCATGTTCGTCTTCATTGAGCCCATTAATTGAATTTTCAGGATCGATAAGGCGTAATGCAATAATAATGTCCGGTCGTTTACCAAGATCCTCTATATTTGTGTTTTGAAAAAAAGCAACGCTAGGCGTATTGTCATTTGAAAAGCGAATCTCAGTTCCGAATTCTTCAAAGCTGAGAGCAATATTTGCGCCAAATGCTTCGCTAAAGCCGGAAATCTCACGATATTCTCCGGCACATTCACTGTCGCCGTAATAGCTGAGCGTCTGGTCTTGCACTTCTTGCGGTAAAAGGGTTTCGGCAAATTTGTCGGGAATGATTGATTTTCCAGATTTTTGAGTTCCAATAATGAGAACGGTTAAAACGCGCCCCGCCTGATCACTGTTTTCCAAAATCACAGGCATCAGAGCATGTGCAAGACCTTGAGCTATAACCTCAATATCTTCTCTGGAGCGGGTTATAATTGCAAAACTTGGCGCTTCCTGTTTCATGGTGAATGAAATGCCATAACATTATAGTTATGTCAAAATTTTTCTCAAGGCACTTCGTCTTTTGCCTGCATTGGCTTATAATAAAAAGATGGATCGTCTAGCCGATAAAACCCTTGCCCGCGTGCAGCTCCTCAAAGATCACGAAACCTATGGGGAAGTGACGAAAATTCTCGGCCTTCTGGTCGAGATGGCGGGTTTTGGCAATGCGCTGTCTATCGGCTCTCACGTTCACTTGCGCCCCAATTCCGATACTGATATTCCGTGCGAAGTTGTGGGCTTCAAGGATGGGCACGCGCTTCTGATGCCTTTCGGAACACTCGAAGGTGTAGGTTTGGGCTGTAAAGCAATCATCCAAGACACGCCGCCCACGGTTTTTCCGTGCGATCAATGGCTGGGAAGGGTTATCAATGCGCTGGGGCAGCCGATTGATGGCAAAGGCCCCATCGTGCAAGGCACAGAAGGCATCCCGCTCAAGAACAAACCGCCCGCGCCGCATTCGCGCCAGCGCCTGGGCCGCCAGCTTGATCTGGGCGTACGCGCCGTAAATACGTTTTTGGCCACCTGTCAGGGGCAGCGCATGGGCATTTTCTCCGGCTCCGGCGTTGGTAAATCGGTTCTGCTTTCGATGATGGCGCGCTATACCGCCGCCGATGTGTCTGTGATTGGTCTGGTCGGAGAGCGCGGCCGCGAGGTGCAGGAATTCCTCGAAGATGATCTCGGGGAAGACGGCCTCGCCCGCTCGGTCGTGATTGTCGCCACAGGCGATGAACCGGCCCTGATGCGCCGTCAGGCCGCCTATATGACGTTGGCGGTTGCCGAATATTTCCGCAATCAAAACCGTCAGGTGCTCTGCCTGATCGATTCCATCACCCGCTTTGCCATGGCGCAGCGCGAGATTGGTCTTTCGGCGGGCGAGCCGCCAACCTCCAAGGGTTATCCGCCCACGACGTTTTCGGAGCTTGCGCGGCTGCTGGAGCGCGCAGGGCCGGGGGCACAAGGCCAGGGCATGATTACGGGATTGTTCTCCGTTCTCGTCGAAGGGGACGATCATAACGAACCGATTTCCGATGCCGTGCGCGGAATTGTCGACGGCCATATCGTCATGCAACGCGAGATCGCCGACCGAGGCCGCTATCCCGCCATCAACATCCTTAAATCCATTTCCCGCTCGATGCCCGGCGTCCTGAGTGAGGAACAAAACGCCATCATTCGCCGCGCCAAGCAGGTTATCACCACCTACGAAGACATGGCCGAGCTGATAAGGCTGGGTGCGTATCGCAGAGGCTCTGACCCCAAAGTCGATGAATCCCTTGTTCTTTATCCGCAAATAGAGGAATTCCTGCGCCAGCATAAGAACGATAAAACCTTGATCGAAGACGGGTTTGATCGCCTCGCCACCATTTTGGGGGTAGCATATGGCTGATCTTTCGGGATTGATCCGCGTGCGCAAACACACCGTTGAGCAAAAGCAAAAAGTTGTTGCCGAACTCTATCGTCAGGTCGAAGGTCTCCTGAGCCAAAAAACAGATCTGCTGGATAATCTGAAGCTCGAAGAAGAAAAACTCAAGGATTTGCAGGTAGAAATGCTCTCATATTTCGGCCCATATTCCGAAGCCGTCAAAGGCCGCGTAGAGGAAATAGACAAGAAAAACAAAATCTTGGAAAAACGCATTCAGATTGCGCAGGAAGATATGCGCGCCGCCTATTCGGAGCTTAAGAAGGTCGAAATAACACAAAGACAGCGCGAAGCCGAAGAAGCCAAACAGATCGCAAAAAAGGAATCCGATGAACTCGACGCTATTGCTATCGATGGTTTTCGCCGCAAAACGCAGGAAGATTAAAATTTGTCATTGCGAGGCGTAGTATACGACGAAGCAATCTAAGGGTCCTAACCCTAAAAAAACTGGACTGAATTATAGGGGGCAGGGCAGAGCCTATCGAAGCTGTTCAATAAAATTCATATTTCCATGCAAAATAGCAAGAACAAAGACCGTATTTTTTTCAACGCGGTAAACAATGCTATGCTCTCCTAAGCGGTAGGCGCGGCATTTTTCTGGAATGTCCGGCCTGCCATGCCCATACAAGGCAGGGTTTTCACAAAGGTTGTTCAAACCGTCCTTGATTTGCTCCGAATATTTTATAACCTGCTGCGCACCGTATTTTTGCAAGGTATAGCGTTGTATGCTCTTAAAATCTTTTTCAGCCCGTTTGGTCAGCTCTACAGTGTAATTTTTCTTAGGCATTCTCGCTTAAAACTTCTGCGGTCAATTCATCAATGAGTTCAGGCGTATATTTTCTTACCCGTCCTGCTTTAATATCAACCTCACCCTCGGCGATAGCCGCACTGATCGTCGCCATATGTTTTGATTGGTTTTCATTATTCATGTGCAAACGAAGTGCGTCCTTCACCACTTCCGCATATGTGCTGTAAAGACCTGTGCTGATAAGCCCTTTTACATAGGTTTCGTATGGGTCGCCTAAATCTATATTGGGCATGCTCTAACCTCCATTAATCACAAAAAATACATAATAAATACAATTATTGTATAATTTTTGTGTTAAAAAGCAAGGATTTTAAGTCTACCGTTAAGGCTTGAATGTATTTTAAGCGTTCACGCCCATTGCATCTTTATCATCGGCTTGGATCGTCACCCACTGCGCAGCCTTGCCTTGAAACGACAGCTCGCCCGTAATGTCGGTATCGCGCAAAGCCCGCGCATAAACCCTGCGCATTTCCGCCCGCGTGGCTTCCGAGAAATGATCCTCCGTCCGCAAGGCCACATCCAGCCGTCCAGAATCCGACCGCCCGCCCGCAGGATGAAACAAACCGTCAACCTGCACTTTCCCCATATTCTCCAGCGCAAGATCAAACACAAACCGCGTGCTCTTTATGCCCTTATGATCCTCATCCTCGCTGGCCTCGCGCTCATGCCGATAATGCAGGGCGATTTTCTGAATATCCGCGCCCCACGCCATCGGCAGGTTCATAGAACGCCATTCCTGCGATGAGGGCTCACGCGCCGCTCTATTGAGGAAACTGCCTTCCTGCGAAAGCTTCGACAGCGCGCCAGTCTTCCCTGCGCTGCGCAGCAAATCCTGCGCCTTATCCCCCAGCCATTGCCCCAAATCTCCGCCGCGCAGCGCCGCCACAAAAAACATCATCGCCGGCCCCATTTGGGCGGGATTGGCAGGCGAGGGGGTAACATTCATCATCGCCTGCGCCGTCTGCGGGGCAATGTGCGCCAGTGTTTCCGCAATATCCTCCATCACCGGCCAATGCAGCATTGGCGCAAGCGCAATCGGCAAAGGTACGGAACTCAGCGGCGTTGCGGCGGTGAGCGTGGAAGCCGCGCTGGAGCTGAAAACGCTGCTCGGCGTAATCTGGATCTGCGTGCCGATGCTCACACTCTCGACACTGGGCGGCAGGGTAAACAGCGCGATGCTTTGCGTCTGCGGGAAATACACACTGATCACGGGCTGCGAGGCAGGGCTCACCGTGGCGGGAGTGATATTCGTCACAACGCCGGAAATATTTCCCGCTTTTTGGTTGTTCAAAATCAAACTCTCGGGCTTGGTGTGAATTCTATCGGGCGCGGGCGATTCAAAATTCGGCGGCTGAAACTGTCCCTCGCCATTAAAAAACTGCGCGGGCGGCAGCGTGGCTTTATCAAGCGTCCCCGTAATCACGGCCGGAGCGGGCAGGGTATCCGCAGGCTTGATCAGGTTTTGCGGCGCGGCGGTGAGGACTTGCGCGCTCGGCAAAGTGCTCAAAACCAGAGGCTTAGCGCTCGCGCCGGGCAGCAGAGCAGGGGCATCAAGCTTCGGCGGGGCATCCACCAAAATTTGCGGCGGCAACGCGCTTGCCGCGCCCGCGCTCGGCGTTTCCAAAATCGGCAAAGCGGGCGCAACAATTTTTGCGACAGCGGGCTGGAGCGGCGAGAGGATCGGCGGCGTAATCGTGGGCTTCGCAGGGGAAGTGGTAATCGGCTCCGCATTCGGCAAGGGAGGGTTGAGCGCGGTCACAGACTCTTGCGCGATTGTCACGGCGCGGGCGGTGACGCTTTCAATAAGGCTGCTGACGATAATCTGCAACGGCTGGGGCACGGGCAGGGCGGAGGCAATATCGGGCGGCAAAGGCGTCAGGCGCACGTAACTGCCCTCGGGTGGCAATCCGTTTGCGGGCGGCGCGAGAGCGGCGGGTTGCACAGGAGGCATCAATCCATTCGGCGGGGCAGGTTGAATCTGCACCTCAATCGGCGTGGCAGTGGCCCGCGAGGGAGCGGCGGCAGGCTGGCCTTGCGGTAAAACCCGTAAAATCACAGTTTCAGGCAGTTTCGGCGGCGCGCTCTGCGGCGCGGTGTTTGTAGGTCTTGGCGGGGTTTGCGTAAGCTCTGGCGGGCGCGCCGAGCCTTCGACAGCCGGTGGCGGTGTGCTCTGGCTTTGCTGCGGCGCGGGCCGCGAAACGGGGATATCCACCTCTACCCTTTGCCCGACCTTGGGCGGCGGCTGATCGCCCGAAACCTGCACATCAATTGTCCCGCGCTCCGATTGTATCCTGACCGATCCATCCCCCCGAGCCCGCACAACTTCTCCGCGCACCCGCACCAAAGCGCGCGCCTCACGGGTTTCCGCGCGCACCTCATCCGGCACACTCACCAGCCGCGCCTCACGGGTGTTTCCGCTCTCGCTGGGTTTGCTGGACGCCGCCGCAGCCTGTTGCTGCGCCGCCACCCCAAGCTGTACGGTTGGATCGCTCATTCTTTTATTTTAACATGGGGGAGGAGGCCGCGAGAAGACTTTTAATCTTCAGCCCGCGGCTTGCGCCTTTTGCGCTTCGACAACGGATTTCCAAAGCGTCTTGGCAATCGCCTCAACATCTTCGGCGGCCTGCGAATTCGGCGAGCGTGTCAAGATAGGCGTCTGATGGCGGATGCAATCTTTCACCTTTTTATCATGCCCAATCATGCCCGCCAAAGGCGGCTGAAGGCGCAGGAAATTCGAACAGGCTTTCAGGAGAGTCTTATATGTCTTCTCCCCTTCCAGATCACTGCTGGTCTGGTTGACCACAATCGAGATATTCTTCGACATCCCCGCCGCATTACCAAGCTTGATAAACGCATACGCATCAGTCAGCGAAGTCGGCTCGTCCGTCGTAATCAACACGGTGCGCGTGGCTGTGGCCGAAAGCATCCGCACAGTGCGATCAACGCCTGCGCCAAGATCCGCAATCACCACGTCATAACTCGCCGCCACTTCCAGAAGCTGGTCGCGCAAATGTGCCAAACGCTGTGAGGGCAGCGCGGACAGAGAGGCTTGTCCGCTGCGCCCTGCGATAATGTCAAAGCCCCCATCTTCATATTCCTGCACAACTTTATCGAGCGACAAGCGCCCGCGAATAACATCGTTTAGATCGCGTTTCGGCATCAATCCCAGCTGAACATCCACATTCGCCAATCCCAAATCACCATCAAACAGCAAAACTTTCTTGCCCATATTCGTCAGCGCGTGAGCGAGCGTCACGGAAAACCAGGTCTTTCCAACGCCCCCTTTGCCCGATGCCACGGCAATAATGTTGCTCGCCTTGCGGAAAGCGGGGGATTTAAGCCTGTTCTGTGTCTGCGCGTCGGTCATTGTGTTACACGTCTTCGTTTCTGTGGTTGGCCCGTACGGGCTTGGGTATTGTTTCCTTGCGGGCGTTGTCCTTGCTCGGGCGCATTACGAAACGACGCGGGCATAATGAGTTTAGACAAATTTCGCGGATTAAGCGAGATGAAACCGTCCGCCACCCGCGGCGTATTCGAAGCATCTGCAAAACTCATGCCGCCATGATGCGCGGCGGACAGCAATCCGCCCAGCCTGCGGGCAATATCCACGCGGGTCGGAAGCAAAGTATGCGCGCCAATCGTTGCAAAAACGCGGCCCATCTCGCCGGATTCTTCGGCGTCCAGTCCGCCCGGCATCACCAGATAGGGCGTCGTTTCGGTGCAGCCGATCATCTTGGCCAAAATTTTAACCTGATCCGTGTCAAACGGGTTTGTGCCTGCCGTATCAATCAAAATCTGGTCACATCCCCGCAGCGCCTGAATTTGATCGCGCAGGGCTTTGGTGTCTTCGGCCTTTTTTAAATCAATCTGGAGGAGGGTAGTAAACGCACGAAGCTGCTCTAACCCGCCTGCGCGCACAGTATCTGTAGAGATAACACCGACCTTAAGCCCGTTCATCGCCGCCCGCGCGGCGGCTTTTGCTACCGCCAAAGTTTTACCTGAACCGGGCGGCCCAACAAACACAAGCGGCGCTTTTGCGGCCTTAACCGGCATCGGCGTAAAATGAAACAAATGTTCAATCGAAGCCACCAGCGCAACCCCCGGCTCATCAAATCCGATCACGGTCGCACAGGATAAAATCTGATCCATCACATCTTCGGGAACGGCATGGCGCAGCATCGCATCGGTAATCACTTCCGCAACCGCGCTCTCGTCTTCTTCGTCATCATATTGAAGCCATGTTTCGGCGGCGGTGGGGCCGTTGCGGCCATGAGTCTCGAAGGCGGGGTCTTTGAAGGCCTGCGATCCGTAATTGCGCTCATCATAATCGGACGGGTCAATCGCCGCAGTCACGCGCACGGCTTTCCCACCCTTTTCGTCACGGGTGGCGACTATCACGGCATCTTCACCGAGCGTCTCTCGAACCATCTGCATCGCCTCTGTCATGGTTTTGGCGTAAAAGGATTTTAGCCGCATATTTGAAAATCTAACTCAAAAAATTATACACAAACACTAGTGTAGCACACCAGCACCTTCCATAAAAAGGGTGATAAGCCTGTGGATGAGTGGGGGATAAGATAATTTCGTGTTTCACCTGCCCATGCGTCTGTATCCGCTTCACCCTGGTCATTGCAAACCGAAGGTGAAGCAATCCATCGCACGCAAGAGAAAGCCAAGAGATAGATTGCCGCATCGCCTGCGGCTTCTCGCAATGACAAATCTCTTGGTGTCCTTTGTGCCCTTTGTGGTTCAA
>CAYGJS010000040.1:0-16807 GCA_964350435.1 uncultured Micavibrio sp. | reverse complement strand
CGCGAAGGCGGCCGCACCGTCGGCGCCGGCGTCGTTTCAAAGATTATTGAGTAAGACTTAAGCGTAGAAAAAGGAAAACAGAAAATGGACGCTCAAACAATACGGATCACGCTCAAAGCTTTCGATCACCGCATCCTGGATACGGCAAGTTCGGAGATTTTGAACACGGCAAAACGCACAGGCGCGCATGTTCGCGGGCCGGTGCCACTTCCAAACCGTATCAAGAAATTTTGTGTTATCCGTTCACCGCATGTGAACAAAAACTCGCAAGAGCAGTTCGAAATGCGGACGCATAAAAGATTACTCGATGTTGTCGAACCCACGCCGCAAACAATCGATGCTTTGATGAAGCTTGATTTGCCGGCCGGTGTAGACGTTGAAATTAAAATCGGTCAAATGCAAGCGGCCTAAATCTCTCGCAAATGACTCTATGTTGTCCACGAAGGATAACCTCTAGGAAGGAAAAGAAAATGAGTGTTGAAAGACAAAGAACTGGATTGATTGCCCGCAAGGAAGGTATGACTCGTATCTTCGATGAAGATGGTCGTCACATCCCCGTAACCGTTTTGAAACTTGATGAATGTCAGGTTGTCGCTGTACGCACACAAGAAAAAGACGGCTATAACGCCGTTCAGCTCGGCGTGGGCAAAGCAAAAATCAAGCGCGTCTCAAAAGCCAATCGCGGCCATTTTGCAAAAGCAAAAGTCGAGCCAAAGAAAAAGCTGGTCGAATTCCGCGTTGCCAACGAAAACCTTCTCGAAGTCGGTGCCGAGCTTGGCGTAAACCACTTCGTGGCCGGTCAGTTCGTAGATGTGACCGCAACATCAAAAGGTAAAGGCTTTGCCGGCGCCATGAAACGTCACAATTTCGGCGGTATGCGCGCATCTCACGGTGTATCTGTCTCTCACCGTGCGCACGGTTCAACCGGTCAGTGCCAGGAACCCGGTCGCGTATTCAAAGGCAAGAAGATGGCGGGGCATTTGGGCGACGAGCGCGTAACAACCCAAAATCTCCAAGTGGTTGGTGTTGATTTGGAAGACGGTTTGATTTTGGTGAAGGGCGCAGTCCCGGGTGCAAAATCTTCATGGGTTCTGATCAATGATGCCGTGAAGAAACCGCTTCATGCTGATTTGCCGATGCCTGCAGGTTTGAAAATCGACGAAAAGAAACTGGAAGCCGAGCAAGCAAAACTTGATGCTGCCGCTGCTGAAGCTGAGGCGCAAGCCGAAGCGGAAAGAAGAGCCGCTCAGGAAGAGGTTTTGAAAGCTGCAGAAGCAAAGGCGGAAGAAAACGCTGAAGAAAACGCTGAAGAAACAAAAGCTGAAAAAGCCCCTCAAGCGGACGCTTCAGAAGAAAAGAAGGAAGACTAAGATATGAAACTCGCAGTCAAAACCATTGAAGGTAAAGCCTCAGGCGATATTACGCTTGATAAAGACATCTTCGGCGCAGAAATCCGCGCTGATCTCTTGCACCGTATGGTGAATTACCAGCTGGCAAAACGCCGTGGCGGTAATCACAAAACAAAACAGCGCCATGAAATCTCTGGCACAGGCAAAAAGCCGCACGCCCAAAAGGGCACAGGCCGGGCCCGTGCAGGCGATCTGAAGCGTAATATTGACCGCGGCGGCGCGACCGTTTTCGGCCCCGTTGTGCGTTCACACGCCATCGATCTTCCGAAAAAGCTTCGTAAGCAAGCGATGAAAATCGCGCTTTCAAGCAAAGCGGCGTCTGGCAAGCTGATAATCCTTGATGAAGCCAAAGCCAAAGACCACAAAACAAAGCCAATGGCGGCGAATTTCAAGGCTCTCAATCTTGATAATGCCCTGATCATCGGCGGCGCAGAAGTGGATGTAAACTTTGCGCGTGCAACGGCAAACTTGCCCCGAATAGATGTGCTCCCAAGCGCAGGCGCAAATGTGTATGACATCCTCCGTCGTGATGTTCTGGTGCTGACAAAAGAAGCCGTCAAAGACATCACTGAGAAATTGAAAGGCTAAGACCATGGCAAAAGCAAAACCAACAACAGCAGTGACAGAAAAAGACTATAACGTCATTCTCGCGCCGCACATTACAGAAAAAGCAACGCTTGGATCTGAGCATGGTCAAGTGACTTTCAAAGTCGCCAAAACAGCCACGAAGCCGGAAATCAAAGCCGCCGTAGAGCGTCTGTTTGATGTTAAGGTCAAGGCCGTAAACACGATGATTCAAAAGGGCAAAACAAAACGCTTCAAAGGCATTGTTGGTAAGCGCAATGATTTCAAAAAGGCGATTATCACCTTAGAAGAAGGCCAGTCCATCGATACGGGAACTGGCGTATAAAAGATTTTTAACTATGGCGGCTTCGCCGAGAATGAGCACTGTCCTCAAATAGCGAAAGCGGTAGGACATAAAAAAAGGAAGAAGAAAATGGCATTAAAGAAGTTTAACCCCACATCCCCCGGTCAGCGCCAATTGGTGCAGGTTGATCGCAAGGATCTGTATAAAGGCAAGCCTGAAAAGACCTTGACTGAAGGCCTGACCAAATCAGGCGGACGCAATAATACAGGGCGCATTACATCACGCCATGTTGGTGGAGGTCATAAGCGCCGCTACCGCATTATCGATTGGAAACGTGATATTCGCGGAGTCGAGGGCACGATTGCCCGCCTTGAATACGATCCAAACCGTACAGCGTTCATCGCCCTCGTTGAATATGCGGATGGTCAGAAGCGCTACATCATCGCGCCTCAGCGTCTCAACATTGGTGACAAAATTATTGCCGATGAAAAAGCCGACGTTAAGCCTGGCAACGCAATGCCTTTAAAAAACATGCCTGTCGGGACGATCATCCACAATATCGAGATGAAGCCCGGCAAAGGCGCTCAGATGATCCGCTCTGCCGGGACATTCGGCCAGCTGGTCGGACGTGACCAGGGCTACGCCCAGGTGAAACTTTCATCCGGTGAACTGCGCATCGTGCGCGGCGAATGCATCGCCACAGTCGGCGCGGTTTCAAACCCCGAGCACATGAACACAAACGACGGCAAAGCCGGCCGCACACGCTGGAAGGGCAAGCGCCCAAGCGTTCGCGGCGTGGTGATGAACCCTGTCGATCACCCACATGGTGGTGGTGAAGGTCGGACATCCGGCGGTCGCAACCCCGTAACGCCATGGGGCGTTCCAACCAAGGGTTATAAAACACGCACAAACAAAGCAACGGACAAATATATTGTTCGTCGTCGTAAGAAGAAATAAGGAGAATAAGAGATGGCACGTTCAGTATGGAAAGGCCCGTTTGTGGAGAAAAGCGTTCTCAAAAAAGCTGAGGAAGCCCGCAATTCTGGTAAAAACACAGTGATCAAAACATGGTCACGCCGCTCAACAATTCTGCCCAACATGATCGGCCTGACCTTCGGCGTTCATAACGGCAAGAAATTTATCCCCGTTGTGGTATCCGACCAGATGATCGGCCATAAATTGGGTGAATTCGCACCAACGCGTACATATATGGGGCACGGCGCGGACAAAAAAGTTAAGAAGAAGTAAGGGTTAAGACAATGGCACAAGAAAAAAACGCAAGACGCGTCAAAGACAACGAAGCGATGGCGTTCGGGAAATATTTCTCGACTTCACCGCAGAAGCTGAATCTGATCGCACAGACAATCCGTGGCAAAGCGGCAGGCAAGGCCCTGATTGACCTTGAGTTCTCAAAGAAACGCGCCTCTGAAGAAGTTCGTAAACTTCTCCAATCCGCTGTTGCGAATGCAGAAAACAACCACGGTCTTGATGTAGACCGTTTGGTCGTGGCAGAAGCCAAAGTCGGCAAAGCGATGATGATGAAGCGTTTCCGCGCCCGCGCGCGTGGCCGTGGCGCGCGCATCGAAAAAAGAACAAGCAATATGACGATCGTCGTCAGAGAATCACAGGAAGCATAAGGAGCTTTTGAAGTATGGGACAGAAAGTTAATCCAATTGGACTGCGCGTAGGGATCAACCGCACATGGGACAGCCGCTGGTACGCCGGCCGCGACTATGCACAAAAGCTGGTTGAAGACCTCAAGCTTCGTGAATTCGTTCAAGAGCATTTGAAAGCCGCTGGGATTTCAAAAGTGATCATCGAGCGCGCCGCAAAAAACACAAAAGTCACCGTGCACACAGCCCGTCCCGGCGTGATCATCGGTAAAAAAGGCGCGGATATCGAAAAACTTCGCTCTCAACTCTCTTCCCGCGCTGGCGGCGATGTCTCCTTAAATATCGTCGAGGTGCGTAAGCCCGAACTTGACGCGCAACTGGCCGCCGAAGGCGTAGCGCAGCAGCTTGAACGTCGCGTATCTTTCCGCCGTGCAATGAAACGCGCCGTGCAATCTGCGATGCGTCTCGGCGCAGAAGGCATTCGTATCAACGTATCCGGCCGTCTCGGCGGCGCAGACATCGCCCGTACAGAATGGTACCGCGAAGGCCGCGTGCCGCTGCATACTCTGCGCGCAGATGTTGACTATGGAACATCCGAAGGTCTGACGACTTACGGGATTATCGGTGTGAAGGTTTGGATTTACAAAGGCGACATCATGGAACATGACCCTATGGGCCGTGACAAGCGTTTGGCAGCCCAAGGCGGCGGCGCACCGAGAGGCTAAATTTTTTGCTTGCAACTTGGTTGCAGGCACGATATAAAACGCCAAATTCATTTAAACGTCCAGCTACTGTGCCGCGTTTAACCATATGGAGACTCTCTTATCTAGATAGGAAAAGCCCATGTGTAGGTAAATTTTTTTTGTGTCGCAAGACAAGGATTTAAGGATAGGAAAAGGCAATGCTAAGCCCTAAGAAGTTTAAACATCGCAAACAACACAAAGGCCGGATCCATGGATTGGCAAAAGGCGGAGCAACGCTCGCTTTTGGTGCCTATGGTTTGAAGGCGCTTTCACCTGAGCGCATTACTGCGCGTCAGATCGAAGCCGCCCGCCGGGCCATCACCCGCCACCTTCGCCGTCAGGGTAAGCTTTGGATCCGCGTATTCCCCGATGTGCCGGTTACAGCCAAGCCTCTCGAAGTGCGTCAAGGTAAAGGTAAAGGCTCTCCGGAATATTGGGCATGCCGCGTAAAGCCAGGCCGCATCATGTTTGAACTCGATGGCGTGCCGCAAGACATCGCGCGTGAAGCCATGGCGCTGGCCGCCATGAAATTGCCGATTAAAACCCGTTTCGTCACCCGTGTCGGAACATCAGACCAAGAGGCCGCGTAAAACCATGAAAGCCGAAGATTTGAAAACAAAAACACAAGATGAGCTGATGAAGCTTTTGCTCGATACAAAAAAAGAGCAGTTCAATCAGCGTTTTGCACGCGCAAACGGCACGCTTGAGAAGACTCATGATATTCGTAGCGTTCGCAAGACAATCGCAAGAATTAAAACATTCATGAACATGAAAACAGAAGCGGTTGCGCCAAAGTCAAAACCGGCTGCGAAAAAGAAATCCACCAAGTCTTCAGCGAAGGCCGCGTAAGGAATAAAGGACCAAAAAAATGCCAAAACGTATATTGGAAGGTGAAGTAACAAGCGACAAGATGGACAAAACTATTACGGTTAAGGTCGAGCGTCGTTTCATGCACCCGCTCTATAAAAAATACATTAAGAAATCGAGCAAATACGCCGCTCATGATGAGACAAACTCAGCCAAAACGGGTGAGCGCGTTCAAATCATCGAATGTGCGCCGATTTCAAAACGCAAAACATGGACGCTTTACACGGGCGAGACGACAACGTCTGCGCCTAAAGCAAAAGCCGATGCTCCGAAGAAAGCCGACACTCCGAAGAAAGAAGTAGCCGCTAAACCGGAAGCCAAAAAAGCCCCCGCTAAGAAAGCCGCTCCTAAAAAGACAACCGCTAAAAAGAAGGACGCATAAGTTATGATTCAGATGCAATCCAGAATGGAAGTGGCCGACAATAGCGGTGCCCGTCAGGTGCAGTGCATTAAGGTTCTTGGCGGCTCAAAAAGACGCACAGCCGGCGTAGGCGATGTCGTTATCGTATCCGTGAAAGAAGCTATTCCCCGCGGCCGGGTGCAAAAAGGCAACGTGCAGCGCGCCGTGATCGTTCGCACCAAAAAAGGTCTGAACCGCGCATATGGCGAAACAATCTCTTTTGATACAAATGCCTGCGTTTTGATCAATGCAAACAATGAGCCAGTCGGCACCCGGATTTTCGGCCCCGTAACCCGCGAACTTCGCGCTAAAGGCTTCATGAAAATTATCTCTCTAGCTGGCGAGGTTCTATAAGATGTCGAGCGCAAACAAAATGAAAATCAAAAAAGGCGATCAGGTCGTTATCCTCACCGGTAAGGACAAAGGCGCCAAAGGTGAAGTTTTGAAAACTATCCCCGCTGAACGCCGCGTGCTTGTGCAAGGTGTAAACCTTGTCAAGAAACACAACAAACCAACGCAGTTTTCTGCTGGCGGAATCGTGAATAAAGAACTTTCAATCCATGTGTCAAACGTGGCTTTGGCTGATCCTAAATCCGGCAAGGCAACGCGCATAGGGTATAAAACACTCAAAGACGGTAAAAAGGTTCGCGTAGCGAAAAAATCCGGCGAGACTGTGGAGTAGGATGATGGAACAAGAGGCGTTAAATATTACTTTTGTCAATGCTGCGCTTGTGACAGCAACTATTGGAGGATTTTTAAGGGTGGGTTCTTCAGTATTTGCAAAGGCTTTTAATGAAATACACTATCCGGATGAACAGCCTTTCAAAGGCAGTTGGATTGGAATGATGGTAACAAAAGAACAATATAGAAACACTGATTTGGACTTATAAAATGACAAAACCTCGTTATCAAGAACTATATGAAACCGAAGTTGTTCCCGCGATGCAGGAGAAATTCGGCTACAAAAACAAGCATGAAATTCCGAAGCTGGATAAAATCGTGCTGAATATGGGTGTGGGTGAAGCCACACAAGACCGTAAGCACATCGAAAATGCTGTGAATGATATGGCCTTGATCGCCGGTCAGAAGCCGGTCATCACGAAAGCCAAACAATCCAACGCGTCATTCAAAATCCGTGATGGTCAGGCGATCGGCTGTAAAGTCACTCTGCGCGGTCAGCAAATGTATGAATTCCTTGATCGCTTTGTAACCATCGCGCTTCCGCGCGTTCGTGACTTCCGCGGCATTAACGGAAAAAGCTTTGATGGTCGCGGCAACTACGCCGTCGGGATCAAGGAACACATCATTTTCCCGGAAATCAACTATGACAAAGTCGATAAAATCCGTGGATTGGACATTATTATTTGCACAACGGCCGAAAATAACGAGCAGGCCAAGGAATTGCTTAAAGGGTTTAAGCTGCCTTTTACGAATTGACGAAGAAACATTAACGAGGCGGAGCCGAATTGAGGTTTCCGTCATCCTCGCGAAAGCGGGGATCAGACTAAAAGAAAATAAAGGACGAAAGATCAATGGCAAAAGTTTGTATGATAGAACGCGATAAGAAGCGCAAGAAATTGGTAAAAAAATACGCCAATAAACGCGCAGCCCTTAAAGCCGTCATCAAAAATAAAGACCTTCCGGGCGAAGAGCGCTTTCAGGCAATGTTGAACCTTGCTGATTTGCCGCGTAACGGTGCAAAGATCCGCATGCGTAATCGCTGCGCCATTACCGGACGTCCACGCGGTTACTACCGTAAATTGAATATGTCCCGCATTGCGTTGCGGGATCTGGCTTCTCGTGGTGAGTTGCCAGGCGTAGTGAAATCAAGCTGGTAGAAGGAGACGCATGATATGACAATGAGCGATCCTCTTGGTGATATGTTGGCCCGTATTCGGAACGGTCAGATGGCGCATAAATCCGTCATCGAATGTCCGTATTCGAAACTTCGTGAAAACGTTTGTAAGGTTCTCGTCGATGAAGGTTTCATCCGCGCTTACAAGGTTCAGGAGCATGAAGGCAACAAAAAGACCATGACAATTGAACTGAAATACGCAGAAGGCCGCGGCGCAATCCGCAAGCTTGACCGTGTTTCAAAACCCGGCCGCCGGATTTATAAAAACGTGAAAGAAATGCCGCGTTTCTATAACGGCCTCGGTATTTTGGTCGTTTCAACGCCAAAAGGAGTGATGGCCGATCACAAAGCGCGCGAAGCCAATGTTGGCGGCGAAGTGCTCTGTCAGGTGTTCTAAAGGATATTCTAAAGGAAAAAGACGATGTCACGTATAGGAAAACAACCGATTACACTGCCCGAAGGCGTTGAATTCAACGTCAACGGTCAGGATGTAAAAGCCAAGGGAAAGCTCGGCGAGCTGTCTTTGACCATTCACGACGAAGTGTCCATCAAGATGGAAGACGTTGCGAATGACGAAGGCAAGACTTCAAAAATCATCACCTTGGCGCCAAAATCAAACAGCCGTTTTGCTAAGCAAATTTGGCCGACAATGCGCACATTGGTCAATAATATCTTGATCGGCGTAAGCCAAGGCTATACAAAAAAGCTTGAAATCAAAGGGGTTGGTCTGCGTGGAAACATCCAAGGCAAAACCCTTGTGATGTCTCTCGGCTTCTCACACGAAGTGCGCTTCGACATCCCGCAAGGCGTAGAGCTGAAAATGGAAGATGCTTCCGGCAAGCCTTCACAAACAGACATCGCCGTAACCGGTATCGATAAACAGCAGGTCGGCGAAGTCGCCGCCAAAATTCGTGGATTTAAACCGCCGGAGCCTTATAAAGGCAAAGGTATTCGTTATGCGGATGAATATGTTGTTCGCAAGGAGGGTAAGAAGAAATAATGGCTAATGGGTTAACATCAGCGCAGCGCAGAACATACCGTACACGCAATAAAATCCGTCGCGTTAATATCGACCGCGTGGGAACACGTGAAACACGTCCGCGCCTGTCAATTTTCCGCTCCGGAAAACAAATCTACGCGCAAGTGATTTGCGACATTAAAGGCGTAACGCTCGCCTCTGCATCATCTTTGGATACAGATCTGCGCGATAAGATCAAAACCGGTGCCAACGTAGAAGCCGCCGCCGCTGTCGGCAAGCTGGTTGCCGCGCGCGCCAAAAAAGCAGGCGTAGAAAAGGTCGTTTTTGACCGTGGTCGCTTCTTGTATCACGGACGTGTAAAGGCTTTGGCCGAAGGAGCCCGCGAAGGCGGTCTCGAATTTTAAGGGATATAAAGGATAAAGAATATGGCTCGTGGACATCAATCTCAAGACACACAAAACGAAGAACCGGAATTCATGGAACGTCTGGTTGGGATCAACCGCGTTGCAAAAACGACAAAAGGCGGACGCAGCATGGCATTCGCCGCGCTTATGGTCGTTGGTGACGGCAAAGGCCGCGTTGGTCACGGTCACGCAAAATCACGCGAAGTGCCTGAAGCCATCAAAAAAGCGACAGAACAAGCAAAACGCAATATGATCCGCGTGCCTCTTCGCGAAGGCCGCACACTTCACCACGACGTGAAGGGTCGCCACGGCGCAGGTAAAGTATTCATGCGCGCCGCACCAAAAGGGACGGGTATTATTGCCGGCGGGCCAATGCGCGCCGTATTCGAAGCCTTGGGTGTTCATGACGTTGTTGCGAAAGCCATCGGCTCAAACAACCCATACTCAATGGTGAACGCAACATTCGCAGCTTTGAAAGATATGCAAAGCCCACGTCAGGTTGCATCGCGTCGCAATCAAAAAATCGGTGACATTGTTGCCGGGCGCGGCGAAAAAGAAGCGGTTGAAGAATAAGATTTAATAAATAAGGAACGAAGCCATGGCTGAGGACAAGAAAACAGAAACAAAAACAGCAGCAAAGAAGCCTGTAGCTAAGAAAGCAGCCCCTGCAAAGGCCGCCGCTCCTAAAGCTGAAGCGAAACCTGCTGCCAAAGCCGCGCCTAAAGCTGAAGCTAAAAAGCCAGCCGCGAAGAAAGCGCCTTCTGGCAAAACTGTGACAGTGACGCAAATCGGATCACCGATCGGTCGCAAATCATACCAACGCGCAACGCTGGTTGGCCTTGGTTTGAACAAAATGCACCGCACTCGCACATTGGAAGACACACCCTCTGTGCGCGGCATGATCAATAGAGTGAGCCACTTGGTAAAGGTTGAAGACGCTGCTTAAGGCGCCGAAGAAGGAAAATTGTTATGAAACTGAATGAATTAAAGCCACAAGAAGGATCAACCAAAGACCGCATGCGTGTGGGTCGCGGTATCGGTTCAGGCAAAGGCAAGACCTCCGGTTCCGGCCAAAAAGGTCAGAAATCCCGCTCCGGCGTAGCCATTAACGGCTTCGAAGGCGGGCAAATGCCGCTCTATATGCGGATGCCGAAATCTGGGTTCAACAACACGAAATTCACCACCAATTATGCTGAACTCACAACCGGTAAGCTTCAACACGCCATCGACACCAAAAAACTCGACGCTAAAAAGCCAATCGACGAAGCCACGTTGCTCGCCGCTGGCGTTATCAGCAAAAAATGCGACGGCGTTAAGCTGCTCAGCAAAGGCGATTTGAAAGCCAAAGTCGATCTTAAAATTTCCGCCGCAACAAAGCCTGCTCTGGCCGCAGTTGAAAAAGCGGGCGGTAAAATCGAAATTCTCGAAAAAACCGTTGCGCCGATCAAAAACGGTAAGACAAAAAAGGCCAAGACCGAGAAATAATCGTCCGCCCTCCCAGGTTTTAAAACCCCGCCGGATATTGGCGGGGTTTTTTATGGGGGTTTCTTGAGACTTCGCCCTTTCGGGAATCCTTTCTTCTCTCCCCTGCGTTATGCTAAAATAATAAAAGAGGGGAAGCGCAATGAAATTTCTAAAAATACTCTTGATCCCAAGCCTGTGTTTGATCGGGGTGTTGCTTTCGGCCAATGATGCCCATGCCTTGCGTTGCGAAAAAACCACGCCCAAATATTCCTTCAAAACCGCCACCGCCAGAACAGAATATATCCGCACAAAATCCGCCAGCAGCTTGACCGAAATGCATGGCAGCAGCCCAGAATCAACCGTCGGCGGATTGGGCGGCGGGGAAACCGGCTTCAAACTCGAAACCGAATTCTCCTATATCGCCGATGGCCCGGCCGCTTGCGTAAATCTGACGAAAGTCAATCTGACCTTCTACGCCAAACCCACAATTCACATCGCCAGCAATTTCCGCCGCGGCTCATGCGAATATGGCGCCGTCATGGCGCATGAGAAAAAACATATCCGCGAACTGCAAAAATTCGTTCGTGAATACGGCCCGAAAATGAAAAACCATCTGGTTAAAAATGTGCTGCCCACAACCACCACCTTTTACGGGCCGATCGATGCCGATAAGGTCGATAAAGCCCAACAAAAAATACAAGATGACCTTTTCGAAGGTCTTCAGGCATACCAGCAGGAAATCATGCCCGTGCTGCAAAAACGCCAGCAGGATATTGATAGCCCCGCCGAATACGCCCGCGTAGACAGCAAATGTAGCGGCTGGGATGCCATGCTGGCCAATCCGCAGGATGAAAAACAGTAACGCCGCATTGCTCAATCTTGCGGATAGAGTCGCTTTCCCCTTGTTCCCCTCGTCTCTTTTCTTTAAAACTGTTTCATTCAAGAATTCCTAAATAGAAAAAGGACGCATTATTCATGGCATCAGCCGCAGAACAGCTTGCAAAAAACGCGAATTGGGGCGCTTTGGCAAAAGCAACCGACCTCAAAAAACGCCTCCTCTTTGTCCTTGGGGCACTTATTGTTTATCGCCTCGGAACTTACATTCCGGTCCCCGGAATTGACCCGTTCGTCTGGAACGAGATTTTCACGCAAAAAAGTGGCGGCATCGCCGATATGCTGAACATGTTCTCTGGCGGTGCGCTGTCGCGTATGACCATCTTTGCCCTGAACATTATGCCCTATATTTCCGCCTCGATTATCATGCAGCTGGCCTCGGCGATGTCACCGCAGCTCGAAGCGATGAAAAAAGAAGGCGAAATGGGCCGCATGAAAATCAACCAATATACCCGCTATCTGACCGTTCTACTGGCAACCGTGCAGGCCTATGGGCTGGCTGTGGGACTGGAGAGTATGCAGGGCTCCAGCGGCTCTGCGGTAATCGACCCCGGCCTGTTCTTTCGCCTGTCTACCGTGATCAGCATCGTCGGAGGAACCATGTTCCTGATGTGGCTGGGCGAACAAATCACTGCCCGCGGTATCGGCAACGGTATCTCCCTGATTATCTTTGCAGGGATCGTCGCAGAACTGCCGCGCGCCTTCGCGCAAACGCTTGATTTGGGTCGTGAAGGCGCCATCAGCGGTGTCTTGCTTTTGGGCCTTCTGGTTATGGTCGTCGGCGTGATCGCCTTCATCGTGTTCATGGAACGCGCGCATCGCCGCGTCGTCGTGCAATACCCGAAACGCCAGCAGGGCAATCAGATGATGGGCGGTGAAACCAACCATATCCCGCTTAAGCTCAATACCTCTGGGGTTATCCCGCCGATTTTCGCGTCCTCGCTTCTGCTTCTCCCCCTCACTATTGTGGGTTTCAGTGGTTCCGAAGGCGGTGATTTCACGGCGACCATCGCCCAATACCTACAGCACGGCACGCCCGTTTATATGCTGTTATACGGCGGTCTGATTGCGTTTTTCTGTTTCTTTTACACTGCAATCGTATTCAACCCGGAAGAAAATGCCGATATGCTTCGCAAATACGGCGGTTTCATTCCCGGCATCCGCCCAGGCAAAAACACGGCTGAACACCTCGACGCCATCCTCACGCGGTTGACCGTCATCGGCGCATGCTATTTGGTGTTTATTTGTCTATTGCCTGAGTTTCTGATTTCAAAGTACAATATTCCCTTCTACTTTGGCGGGACTTCGCTATTGATTGTGGTGACGGTCACGCTTGATACGGTAGGACAAATTCACTCTCATCTGGTCGCCCATCAATATGAAGGCCTGATGAAGAAGTCAAAACTGCGTGGTCGTCGTTCAATAAGACAAAGATAAATAGAAGGCCTGATCGGGAGAGTAAGACCTATGAATTTAATTATGTTTGGCCCTCCGGGCGCAGGTAAAGGCACGCAAGCAAAGTTTTTGCAGGATAAACACCACATTAAGCAACTCTCCACCGGAGATATGCTCCGCGGTGAAGTCGCCAGCGAAAGCGAACTCGGCAAGCGCCTGAAATCCATCATGGATGCAGGTGAACTGGTATCTGATGAAATCATAATCGAACTGATCGCTAATTGTATCGCCGAACCCGAATGCGAAAAAGGCTTCATCCTCGATGGTTTCCCGCGCACAGTCGGTCAAGCCGAGGCTCTGGATAACATGCTCCAGCATATGGGGCGCAAGATTGATCACGTGATTGTTCTCGAAGTCGATGAAGATGAACTCATCAACCGTATTCTCGCCAGAGCCGCCGAAACCGGCGGCGCGCGCAGCGACGATAACGCTGAAACCCTCAAAAAACGCCTCAAAGTCTATAACGACCAAACCGCGCCTGTCCTGCCCTATTATCAAGGCAAAGGCCTGATGCGCCGCGTTGATGGCATGGCCCCGATTGGGGATGTAACTAAGCAGATTGATGAGCTTATCGCCCAGCAAAAGGCGGCCTGATTTCAAGAGCGCATTATTTCCTTGACGCATCCCTCAAAATCCTTATAGTCCCGCCAGTATCCCGCATTTTGCGAGAATTTAGTGTATGAACTGGTTGGTGGAAGCTTAACGCGCAGAGCCAAATACGGTTCAGTTAAAATTGAAAAGGAAGACGAAATGGCACGTATCGCCGGGGTCAATGTACCCGACAAAAAACGCACGCCGATTGCCCTGACATATATTCACGGTATCGGTCGCACCACAGCATTCAAAATCTGCGAAAAACTTGGAATTGACCTGCAATCACGCATGGGTCAACTCGACGAAGACACCCTCAACCTGATCCGCACCGAAATCGACAGCGGCGAAATGTTGATCGAGGGGGATTTGCGCCGCGAAGTTTCTATGAACATCAAACGCTTGATGGACATGAAATGCTACCGTGGTCTCCGTCACCGTGCAGGTCTTCCTGTTCGCGGTCAACGCACAAGTACAAATGCCCGCACGCGTAAAGGCCCCGCTAAGCCTATCGCCGGCAAGAAGAAATAAGGGGAGGGTTTAGATATGGCTAAGCCAAAGGCAAAAAGAAAAGAGAAGAAAAACATCGTATCCGGTGTTGTTCACGTGAATTCAACATTCAACAATACGCTGGTCACTATTACAGATGATCAGGGGAATGCCGTTTCATGGTCTTCTGCCGGTATGATGGGCTTTAAAGGCTCACGTAAATCTACGCCCTATGCGGCGCAGATGGCGGCTGAAGATGCTGGCCGTAAGGCGCAGGAACACGGCATGAAAGAACTCAACGTCCGCGTTAAGGGCCCCGGTTCTGGCCGCGAGAGTGCTCTGCGCGCTCTCCAGCAAATCGGTTTTATCATCAAACGTATTGATGATATCACGCCGATTCCGCATAACGGCTGCCGTCCTCCAAAACGCCGCCGCGTATAATCGAATTGCGCTCTCCTCCATGGTGGTGGGGAGCGTTTTACATGAACGCAAGAGACCGGTTAAGAGCCGGGTGAAGCAAAAGGAAAAAACACATGATACAGAAAAATTGGGCAGAACTGATTAAGCCTGCAAAACTCGATATCTCTCATTCAGACCTTCCCCACACAGGGAAAGTGGTCGCAGAACCCCTTGAGCGCGGCTTCGGCTTGACGCTGGGTAACGCGCTGCGCCGCATATTGCTGTCTTCATTGCAAGGCGCGGCTGTAACCGCCGTTCAAATCGACGGCGTATTGCATGAGTTCTCATCAATCGAAGGCGTTCGCGAAGATGTGACGGATATCATCCTGAATATTAAGGCTCTTGCCGTGCGCATGCACGCCGAAGGCCCAAAGAAAATGCGCCTCAGCGCAGAAGGTCCATGCGAAGTCACCGCCGCGCAAATCGAAGCAGGCGCAGACATCGAAATCATGAACCCTGATCTGGTGATCTGTACTTTGGACAAAGGCGCGAAGCTCTCCATGGAAATGACAGTAAACACAGGCAAAGGCTACCGCCCTGCGGCGGCCAACCGCCCTGAGGAAGCCCCCGTGGGCATGATCCCTGTGGACTCCGTGTTCTCACCGGTTCGTAAAGTATCATACGAAGTGACCGACACCCGCGTAGGCCAGATCACGGACTACGATAAATTGACATTGTCCGTGCAGACAAACGGCGTGATTTCACCCGAAGACGCCGTGGCTTATGCTGCGCGCATCATGCAAGACCAACTTCAGGTCTTCGTCAACTTTGATGAACCCGAAGCGAAAAGCGAAAAAGACGAGGAAGAAGAACTTCCGTTCAACAAAAACCTTCTGAAGAAGGTCGAAGAACTTGAACTCTCAGTCCGCTCTGCGAACTGCCTCAAAAACGACAACATCGTCTATATCGGGGATCTGGTACAGAAATCCGAAGGCGATATGCTTCGCACACCGAATTTCGGTCGGAAGTCTTTGAATGAAATCAAGGAAGTGCTCTCCATTATGGGTCTGCATCTGGGTATGCAGGTCGAAGGATGGCCGCCAGAAAACATCGAAGACATGGCGAAAAAAGTCGACGACCAACAGTTTTAAGGCATGTGCCTTAAACAGCGGAAGTAACCTTTAAAGTGCTTTCGCTGAACTCCATGGTTCTGATACGTCAGGCCGTAATTGCCTTAAGGGGCGGAAAGGATGAAATGTTATGAAACATGGCATCAAACAACGTAAACTCAACCGTGACTCCAGCCACCGCAAGGCGATGCTGGCGAACATGGCTGCCGCTCTTGTAAAGCACGAGCAGATCACAACAACTTTGCCCAAAGCAAAGGAACTGAAGCCTTACCTTGAAAAAATCATCACCATGGGTAAACAGGCGGCAAATGATCCGGCAAAAGCTCTGGGCAAACGACGTTTGGCTATTTCAAAAATGCGCGATGAAAAGCAGGTTAAGAAAATCTTCGATGTGCTGGCCGAGCGTTATGCAGATCGTCCGGGCGGCTATATCCGCATTCTCAAAGCGGGCTTCCGCTACGGCGATGCCGCGCCCTTGGCTGTGATTGAACTCGTTGACCGTGACGAAAGCGCAAAAGGTCAGGATTCTGGTCAAATCGAATTCGAAGATATGCCTGTCACCGGTTCCGAAGAACTGAAAGAAACATTGGCCAAAAACAAGGCGAAAAAGGAAGCGGTTGAAAAACCGGCTGCGAAAAAAGAAACCGCCAAGCCCGAAGCCAAAGCAAAAACCAGCAAGCCAAAGGCTCCGCCGAAAAAAGCCCCGACAAAATCCCCGGGCTCCAAACGCGGCGCATAAGCGTCTAAGTTTTAAGAATTCAAAAAAAGCGGGTCTCAATGATCCGCTTTTTTATATCCCGCAATTATCAATCAGCCGCGTCCGCCCAATCCAAGCCGCCGCCAATACGCGCCCCCAGCGCTCTTCCACATAATCCACCTTGCTAAAGCCTGCAGAGAGAAGCATTTCTTGTGCCTCTTTTGTCATTGCGAGGAAAGCCGAAGGCTCGAGGCGGCAATCTGTCGCATCTGGATGGCTTTGCTGCGCGCGCAATGACTGTATTTTATGCGCGCAATTAAAGAGTATCTGATTGAGCATCCGCGCGATTTCCAATTCCTCCGCGCTCAAATACGCATTGCGCGAAGAGAGCGCAAGGCCATGCGCATCCCGCGCAATTTCCCCGCCGATGATCTCGATGCTTAAACCCTCGCGCTGCGCCATCTCACGGATAACCATGAGCTGCTGATAATCCTTCTCCCCGAATACCGCGAGGCTAGGCTTCACTATCTCGAACAAGCGATGCACGACG
>CAYGJS010000039.1:0-17038 GCA_964350435.1 uncultured Micavibrio sp. | reverse complement strand
TTTGTTTGCGCCGATCTTCGGCTCCGTCCCCGCCATCAGGCGTTTGATATTGTCTTTATGCCGTCCAAAAATCAGCAACGTAATCAAAAGCACAATCGCGGCGGGCATCGGCCCATATATAAGTAGTGTGGCCAAAGGCGCAATCCCTGCCGCCGCCAAAGCCCCCGCCGATGAGATGCGGAAAAACCCGACCACGATCCCCCAAGTGCAAGCGGCCACAAACCCCGCCCATGGCACAGCCGCCAGCAAAACCCCGAACGCCGTCGCCACCCCTTTCCCGCCTTTAAACTTCAGCCAGATCGGGAAGCAGTGACCTATTATAGCAAGGAAGCCGAATACTAAATTATCATGCATCTGGATAGGCTCGCTTGGTGAAATAAGTATCGCGAGATAATAGCCCCAATAAACTGCTGTACCGCCTTTTAAAAAATCTAATACTAAAGTGACAGCAGCTAGTAGCTTGCTTCCGCTTCTTAGGACGTTAGTCGCTCCGATGTTACCTGAGCCGATCGTCCGAATATCTTTTTTTAAAAAAACTTTAGAAAGAATTAGTCCAAAAGGAATGCTACCCAGAAAATAGGCTGGAAAATAAAACAAGGGTATCAGGAAGAGACTGATAATAAGAGCTAACATGCCTATATCCATCTCTAACCACCCACCAACATATCCGCCAACCCCTGATTGTCATTCCGAACATCGCAACGCGATGGAGGAATCTTTTCATTCTGCCATCTATGAAGATCCCTCGGCTGCGCTCGGGATGACAACAATGAGAGACAAAAGCTTCGCGCCTTCGCATCTTCGCGTTTCATCTTTTTCCCCCCACCAACATATCCAGCACCGCCATGCGGGTCGGAATGCCGTTCGCGACCTGTTTCAGGATCAGGCTCCGCACAGGGTCTTCGGCGAGACTATCTTCCATTTGCACCCCGCGCACCAAAGGCCCGGGGTCCATCACAACCGCCTTGGGTACCAATCTATCCAGCATCTCCAGCGTCAGCCCAAACGCGTTAAAATACGCCGCGTCCGAAGACACGAGCGCAGTATCCATCCGCTCTTTCTGCAAACGCAAAGTCATCACAACATCCGCGCCCTTGATCCCGTCTTCCAAATTCGTGAAGGCTTGTATTTCATCGAACGGCAACTTGGTCGGCATTAGAATTTCCGGCGCAACCACGCTGACCTTCGCGCCCATTTTCACCAGCAACTGCATGTTCGAGTTCGCAACGCGTGAATGCGCGATATCCCCGATAATCGTGACCTTTAAATCTTTAAGCTCACCGAATTGCTGGCGCATCGTCAGCGCATCCAGCAACGCTTGCGTCGGATGCTCGCGCCAGCTATCGCCGCCATTAATCACGGGGCAGCCAGAGCGGGCCGCTACAAAATTCGGCGCGCCGTAATCCGCATGGCGCATCACAATCGCATCCGGCTTCATCGCCGCCAGCGTATCAATCGTATCGGTGAAATTCTCACCCTTGGCCAGCGAACTTGTTTCGGGGTTCCAGTTCACAACATCCGCCCCCAGTCGCTTCGCCGCTATCTCGAATGAGGTCAGCGTCCGCGTCGAGTTTTCAAAAAACAGGTGCAGGATAAGCTTGCCTTCAAGAAGCTGGCGATCCCATTTACCGTTCTCAAGGCTTTCGGCGTAATATTCCGCGCGATCAAGAATATCGTCGATCTGCGCCGCGCTCAGCTCATCAATCCCCAGTAAATGTTTCATCCGCAAATCCCCTTTGCTTTAAGCTCTGCGATATCATGGTCGGTGTAATCAAGCAATTTTTTTAAAACATCTGCAGTGTGCTGCCCGCAAATCGGCGGGGCAATATCATAGCGCGGCGGGCTTTCCGACATTTTGAGCGGACTGCCGATCAGCTTTTCAGGCGTGCCCGTAAGCGCGTGGTTCATCTCGATTTCCATCCCGCGTGCTTGTGTTTGTTCCATCTCAAAAACCTTATCCATCGTGTTCACAGGCCCGCACGGCACATTCACCGCGTTGAGGCCGTTAACCCAATACTCAACGGAATGCTGCGAAATCACGTTTTTTATGAGCTGAACCAACTCTTCGCGATGCGCCACGCGGTCACTATTATGAATAAAGCGCGGATCACTCGCCCATTCCGGATGCCCCGCAAAATCACAAAACCGCGCAAACTGCCCGTCATTGCCCACGGCCAAAATCACATGCCCATCCGCCGCCTCAAACATTTGATACGGCACAATGCTCGCATGCGCGTTGCCAAGGCGCGGGGCAGGGGTGCCAGAGGTCAGATAATACTGCGCGATATTCGTCATCGCCGCCAAAGTGCAATCGGTCAGCGCAACATCAACATGCTGCCCCTTGCCCGTAACATGCCGATGATTAAGCGCGGCCAAAACTCCGACGGCGGCATTCAGCCCCGTCATAATATCGGACAGCGCAACCCCGACCTTCATCGGCGGCCCATCCGCCTCGCCGGTATGCGCCATAAGGCCGCTCATCGCCTGCGCCAGAAAATCATATCCCGGCTCATGCGCCAGCGGCCCGGTCTGCCCGAACCCGGTGATAGAGCAATAAATCAGCGCGGGAAATTCATCCTTCAAATCGTCATACCCCAGCCCGTATTTACGAAGCCCGCCAACCTTGAAGTTTTCAATCACTACATCCGATTTCGCAATCAGGCCGCGGATAACCGCTTGCCCTTCGGCGCTCGTGATGTCCACGGCTATGGAGTGTTTATTGCGATTGCAGGACAGGTAATACGCACTTTCGCTGGTGTCCGCTCCGCTCGCGTCCTTCACAAAAGGCGGGCCCCAACTGCGCGTGTCATCGCCTTCGGGCGGGCGTTCAACCTTAATCACTTCCGCCCCCAGATCCCCCAGCATCTGGCTGCAATAAGGCCCCGCCAGAACGCGGCTTAAGTCCAAGACCCGAATATTACCCAAAGCATGTGTCATGAAAACAAAACATGGTGCAGCCCGCCGAATTTTGCAAGAGCCGCAATCACGATGCCAACAATAAATCCAGGGCCGGCCGGCAGCGAAAATGTCGAAACCTGCGCCGCTTCTTTATGTTTAATCCTGTGCACAAGCATCATGCCACCGCCATGCACCAATCCCGCCACCGCGCCGCATACAAGGGCAAACAAAATATAATCCTGCCCCAGCCAAAGCCCCGCCGCCGCCATCAACTTCACATCGCCTAGGCCCAGCGTATCTTGCTTGTAATAAAAATTCCCGGCAGTGCGGATCGCCAGCAACAATCCGCCGCCGATCAAAATCCCAATCGCCGCGCTTTGCAGGGTAATAAATCCAAGCTGCGTGAGCGCATGAAAGCCAATCCCCGTCAGCGCAAACGCCCCGACCCAGACATTCGGCAGCAGCCGTATTTTCAAATCTATAATCGCGAGCCTGAGCAAAATTCCCGCCGCCAGCACGATCATAAAAAGAGATAAAATCAGAGAAAAATCATTCAACATAAAACATCTTTAGCACAGGATTGGGAAATGGGCGGGTGTGTATAACTCGATAATCCTAGCATATTTTGTGCCTTTGGTTAAAAATATCGCTATGATGGAACTCTAATTCTAGAATTTAACAATCAAATAATGTCTGAAAACCCTCAAATACTCATCGCAGAAGATAATGATTTCGTAAGAATGCAGATCGTCAAGTTTCTGTCCGGCGAAGGCTATGCTATAACCGAATGCTCCGATGGGCAGGATGCCTTGGAAAAAATGAATGCGGATATAGCCTTGGCGATTGTTGATGTGCGTATGGAGCCGCTGGACGGTTTCGAGTTTATCCGCTCTATTCGCGGTTCTGATATCGACGCGCCGGTTATTTTGGTCACGGGAGATCAAAATCCTGACCTCTTGAATGAGGCCGCCAAATGGGGCGTGGCCGCGATTATGATGAAGCCTGTGCAAAAAGATCGCCTTGTGCAGACAGTGGCACGAACCCTCAAGCACAGGGCAAAAGGAAGGAAAGGATGATCCGGTTTTCAAAAATTCTGAGCATGTTCCTCCTATACGCGCCCGTTCTTATGGTGATGTCCTGCGCCGATGCGCGCGCCCCACAGGCGAGAAATGTGGATATCCCGACGCCGACCATGGCGGATAAGCGGCCTGAAGCGGTCAATGAGGCTCCCGACAGTGTGCTTTACCTTCCGCTGGGAAGTGATGTTCTGGTGCCGGAGGCAGAAAAAGGTCTTGGCCTGCCCACCGAAATTGTCGGGCCGTTCGAGCTTCGATCCGAAACCCTTGCGGGGGCGCTCCAGCTTATTCTCGCCGATTACGAAATCCCCCTTGCTTTCGAAACAAATGAAGGCCTGCAGCGCACGATCACGGTCACAAATCTTCGCGGCCCCCTTGACCGGGTGGTCGATAAGGTCTGCGGTCTTGCAGATCTGTATTGTTCGTATGAGGATGGCTTGCTTGTCATTAAGGATACGCAAACATTCACGGTTACGATCCCCCCTATAGGCGGAGGTACAGAGGTTTTGACGTCTTTGGCTTCCGGCCTTGAGGCAATTACCGGGATCGCGCCTATAACCGAAAGCGGAACGCGCACAATTATATACGAAGCAACAAACAGAACGGCGAGCCTTGCAGAGCGTTATTTTCAGCGTGTACGCTCAAACACCGCTCTGATTGTCTTTGAGGTTTATATTTGGGAGGTCGGGCTGGACTCCGGCAATAATCTGGGGATCGATTGGACCAGCTTCGGTAAGATCGGTGGATCTCAAATCAGCCTTCCAGGGGCAATAGGGGGCACAACGGCTGCGCCTGTAAGCATAGGTTTGCCATCATTCGGGAACCAGGCCACGTTCAATACAGATGCTGTTCTGCAGTTTATCTCCACTTATGGCTCAGTGAAGACGATTTCTCAACCGCAAATTACCGTGCTGTCTGGCGCTGAGGCGACTTTGAGAGTGGCGGCAACGGAGAACTATGTGTCTTCATTGTCAAGGTCCGTTGATAATGGCGAGGTTACGGTCTCAACAGAGACGGATTCAGTCGATACCGGCTTCACGCTGACGATTTCCAGTGCCTGGGATAATGCAACCATATACGGAAATATTGACATTGATCTGCAGGAAAATCTGGGCATTGAAACCTTTCCCGTCGATGAAAACGGCAGCCAGATAGGTCTTCCGCGGACTACTGAGCGTGAGTTATCTACGCAGATTCGCATTCGTCCCGGCGACTCTCTTCTTGTTGCCGGCCTTGTGCGTGAAGCGGACGAGTTTACCAAGTCTGGCCCCGGTTTTGAGGGGCCGCTATTCCCGACCTCTCGCTCTACTTCGGTGGACAACACCGAGCTTGTATTCCTTCTCAAGCCCCGCGTGATTGTCTACACCTCCGAAGGGCAAACCGCTTCCGGCTATAGCACAGACCAGCTGGGCAATTCGCCATCAAGCAGGCAAAACGCGTTCGGTGTAGACCCTCAGCAGGGCGCGTTCCCCACCAGCGCCATTCCGGTTGATCTGCTGAACCCTGCGCGGCAGTAATTCATATGAATTGAAGCGGTATAAAACAACTTTTCGTTTTTTTGTGATGGAAAACATGTGTTACACTTTGAATTGAGAAGCTCTCTTAAATTCACACTTGCGGCATACTCATGCTTGGAAATTTTAAATTCTTTACCTTAACGCTTTTGGCGCTCGTCTTTTTTGCGCCGCTGGTCTCTCATGCCCAGTATCCAGGCTTTGACGATCCGGGTGCCGGCTTGTCAGGGCAGGGCGGCTCCGGTGGTCTCATTGCGGTCAATCCGACGATTGATGGCGGTGCTATCCCCATTGGCGCAACGGCGCAGGTCGTTGTCCTCTTCAGGAATGAGGGGGGTGCGCCCGTGGAAACCGGATCAATTCGTCTGTACCCCTCTTCGACGGTCTCTGCTGAGGTGACGCTTAATCAATGCCGGGAAGAGCCTCTGGGGCCGGGCGCTGAATGTGCTGTGGCCCTCTCAATCAAGGGGCTTCAGTCTGGTCCCTGGCGGTTGGAAATGCTGATGTCCCACTCGGGTCGTGCACGTCTTGTCACGGGGGCAATCTCCGGTACGGTCGAAAGCACCGAAGGCGGGTCTGATAGGCTGAGCACAGATATTGAAATGATTCCCGATGATCTGGATTTTGGATCACTGAACGACGCGCAGACCCTTGTTGAGCCGGTAATTTTACGGAACATAACCTCTATCCCGATCGAGATTAATGATATCTATATTGATACCAGCGAGCAGGCGGGGTATTCCATGAAGGCTGATTGTAAGAGTTTATCCGCTGGGCAGTCTTGTATTGCCACCATCACATGGTCGCCCAAACAAAAAGGCCGCTCCTCCGGTGTTTTGGTGGTGGATCACACGGGACCTGCAAGGCTCTCCACCGTCTCTATGCGCGGCGAATATGCGCCTGATGATGTCAATGAAGCGGATATTTTCCCTCAGGCCGTCCCGGGTAAGGGGCTTCTGGTGTCTTCAAAGCTGGACGTTGATTTCGGCACGGAGGTTGATTCGGCCTCCTCTATAACGGTGTCTTTGGTCAATACGGGGAATGCCGCGCTTTCGATTAATGATATCCGTGTTTCCGGTTCGGATAATGGTCTCGGCTTTAAGCCCGGAGGGTGCTCTATCGGAAAAGTTTTGGAACCCGTTGAGGCTTGTCCAATGACCATCACCTGGTCCCCGACCCGTGTCGGCGATCTTTTGGATGATATTCAAATTATACACAGCGGCGCACGCGGCGTTCTGGTTTTGCCTGTTCGCGGCGCGGCCACAGCCACGGTGTCTCAGGATCAAAAATCAATTATTCTGTCCGAGATCTTCTCGAATGATCTCGTGAGTTCCCCTTCGGATATCGCTAGGTCACTCGGGGTTCCGCAGAGCCAGCAAGATGCGGCCAATGCCAATACCGCCGCCCTTTCGGCGCCTGTCTATACCCCGACCCGCGCTGAAATATCCAGCGTTCTGGATGGATATAAAATTACCTCATTCTCACCGACCAGAGCCATTATCAACGGACCAGGCGGAAGTCGCATCGTCTTTGATAAAGAAGAAGTCGTTCTGGGGGGCGTGCCGTGGATGGTGATGATTCAGAAAAATGGCATCGAATTTGCTCATAAAGACAATCGCGTATTGTTGTTATTTGATCGGTCTTTATCTTCTATTAACCGTGTTACGGCATCATCAGAAAATACAACAGGCACAGGTGAAGACTCATCAACTGAAGACGGTCAGTAAAAATGACGGATGAAACGCAAGAGCAGAACATAAAGAAACGCAGCCCTACCAAGGCCGAACCCCCTGGCGGCGTTGAACGTCGCGGCCTTGATGCGCGCCGCAAGCTCAGATCCTCGGAAGGGCGCGAACGTTACCTTGATATGGTGCAGCGTGAACGGGCCCTGCTTCTCGATCAGGGAATCGCCCGCTCTACAGAGCAGCTTCTCGATATGGCGGGTGCAGCCACCGGCGTGGAGGCAGAGGAAGAAGGCGTAAAGGAACGCGCCACGGGCGACCAGCTCCGCTCAATTTTGCCCGTACAATCATGGCTTCCTTTAAGCATACATCTGATTGGGCTTCGCGAGGGCGTGCTGCGCATTGCACCGCTCCATGATCTGAATGACCGTCAGATTGAGTCCCTGCTCTCCACAGCCAACCGCAGCGGCTTGCACGCCGAGCGCGTCGAGGTCGAAATGTGGGATCGCAAGGAACTGATCGACACCCTTAAATCTGTGCATGACCTGTCTGCCGATCGTTGTGAAAAGACCCTCTCCATGTGGTTGTCCGATAGCGACAATGGCCTGCTGCTCAACCAGTTCCAGCGCGATATGCTGGCCGAAGCCCTGCAAATGCGCGCCTCGGACATTCACTTGCTCCAAGATAACAACGCCGACACGCCAAACTGGATTCAATACCGCATCGATGGAGATATGATCCCCATGCACTTGCTGCCAGCCGAAGCGATGGCGCGTCTGACAACACTGCTTAAGCGCGATGCGGGTCTCAACTTCGGGGATAGAACAACCCCCAAAGACGGCCGTTTCGGTTTCACATGGCAAGGGCGCACCATTGACGTCCGTGTGGCCGCAGGGCCCCAGGCTCAGGATGGAGAAAAGCTGACCCTGCGCCTTCTCGACCGCGCCGCACTCAAAGGCTTTGATGAGCTTTTCCGTCGTCACGAAGATGTCGGCGATTACCTTGCCAAGTTGCTTTCACCCGAAATCAAAGGCGGCGGCGGGATGATTATTTTGTCCGGTCCCACAGGCTCCGGTAAGACCACAACGCTATATGCCTGCGTGCAGCAAATCGATCGCCGCCGCCGCCATGTTCTGACGATCGAGGATCCGATCGAATACGAACTTCGCTATGCTACGCAGTGGCAAGTCCGCCCCGGTATGCCAGGGGGGTCGTTCGCCGATCTCATCCGCGCTTCCATGCGTCATGATCCCGATTATATTATCATCGGGGAGATGCGTGACGCCGCGACCGTGGAAACATCCCTTAAGGCCGCCGAATCAGGCCATACCGTGATTTCCACCATCCACGCCGATACCGCGCTCCAAACATTCGAGCGCCTGCGCTCCCTCATGCCGCATGAACGCGAGCGTTCCTCGACCTATACTCTGGCACAGCAGGTAAAATGTATCCTTAACCAGCGCCTCGTCAGAACATTATGCCAGGGTTGCGCCCATAAGGGCGACGCCAAAACCACCCTTAAGCCCCATGAAATCACAAGCCTTGGACTTGATGAGGACGCACAAATACGAAAACACAATACATCGGGCTGTGATTTATGTAACCGCACAGGAATTGCCGGACGAACCCTTCTTCTGGACGCGTTGATGATCACCCTTGGCCCAGGGCAGAGAAATGAAATTTACGAAGCGTTAATCGGAAATGTGAATAATGTTATGCATCAGGAAGGCGTGATCGTCCATACCCGCCGTGAAGGCCTCACAGACTTGGTGATAAGCGGTCTCGTGGATCCCAAAGCCGCCCTGTCTTATCTCGAAGAGTAACTGAACAGTATAAAGGATTGAATAAGGGTACTTTCGATGCAGCAATGGATTGCAGAGGTCGCATATGAAACGACATCGGGACCCAAAAAGGTGACCGAGTCGTTTTATTTGCCGACGGTCGAAGACGTCCGGCATGCGGTCATGAAGAAGGGTGGCTATGCGCTGGCGATCCGCCCGCATGAACGCTCACCGATTGAACGTCTTCTCGCCAGATCGACATGGTGGCAGGTTCAGCTTCTGCGCGGGATTCAGTTCCGCTCGACCGCCACATCGCCGGGCGTTGCGCTTTGGAAAATTATTCAGGCCGAAACCAACCCGCGCCGCCAGAATATTCTGGCTCCCGCGCGCGAAGCCCTCTCACGTGGTCTGGGCGTTATTGACGCGCTGAAGGCTCTTAACCTGTTCGATCACGGAACATTAGCGATCCTCGCGGGCTCGGAGCGCGCCAATAAACTGGTCGAGGGAATTCCCCACGCCATCCACTCTATCACGCAAAAACGCAAAAACGCCCGCGCAATCATGGGAACCATGGGCTGGCTCGCCTTTGATGTATTTTCAATCGTGACATCTCTGTGGAGCGGAAAAGACATGGTTCTGAAGTGGTTTCGTGATAATCCGCCAACGGAGCCGGAAGAGCTTGAAAAATTCACCCTCGTTGTCGGCCGTTTGGAACTGACATGGGATGTTTTGATCTGGGCTTCCGTCGCCTCCGGCTTGTTCATGGGCTGGTGTGTGTTCTCATACTGGTATAATCGTGGCCGCCGCGACTGGCCGACAGCGCGAATCGTCCGCAAGATTCCGCTGATCGGCGGGTATTTACGCGATCTTGCTTTTGCCGATTCGATGTCCGCCGCCGCCAGAATGCTGCGCGGGATGGTGCCGATTAACGATACCTTGGAGCAATCGGCCGAAGCCTCTTCAGCCCCCGAAGTAAGTCAATATTGGACGGAATCATTGATTGACCTTGGTCGCGGGGTCTCCCTTGGCTCTGCGCTTGACCGCGCGCCTTTGACGAAAAGTGAACGCCTTGAACTCGCGGCCTTGTCTGACCTTGAGCAAGTTGCTACAGTAATGGAGTCTGTTTCTGAAATGCGGGCGCAGGCTGCCAAGACTAAGCACTCTTTGATTGTCTGGCTTGCCTTCGCATTAACAGGCATCTTTTTGGCGATTGCTTTCGGAAGTGCCATCTATGCGTTGACGGTCATGAATATGAGTATGGACTCGATGATGGGCGGATTGATGCAAGGTGCGATTTGACGGTGATGTATTCTTTTCCTTAAGGAGAGCATGTTGGCTCCTGATCTAAAAACAAATGAAGCTGATAAAGCCGGGGCAGAGGGCAAAATCTCTCGGCCTTCCCCGGGTGTCAGCGATTTCATAGCCGGCGAAAGCAAGGGTTTTATTGGCAACCTCAAACCCTATCTGCCGCAAGAACTCGTCGGCGGTGTAATCCCGCATATTCCCGGAACGGAAGACGAAGCCGTCTGGAACGCCGCCTCCCAGGCCTGCAGCACCGAAAAAGTCCATTATTGTTACTCGGTCGATGAAAAACGCGTCTGGTATCTGGCCTGCCCGTCGGCCTCCATGGCCTCAAACCCCGATACATGGTGCCCTCTGGCCGCAGCGCTGCCGGGTAACAGTGAATATTGGGACCGTGAAACCGTCTATCTGTTTGAACAGGAAGGTCTGGCTTCCGCCCTGCGCTGGGATCCTGAAACAGGCCGTATGCAGGTGTTTCTGGGCGCCTCCAGAACAATCCTCCCGCGCGTCCAGAGCATGGATGCGAACTTCGTGACCATAAACCCCGAAGTCGCCGATATCGTACCGTGGAAAAACCGCACGCTGAGCACTGAAAAACTCTCTCGCGCAACAGCCAGAACCCTGGTTCTGTCTGGGCTTTTAGTCGTTTTTGGTGCGATCTTCCTGCTTCTTTACAACTTCCTCGCAATCAATATGATCGAACGCAACCTGCAGGAAGTCAAACGCCAAACCGATAAGGCCTCGAATGATCTGATGGTCAACTCATACAATGCGATGCAAAGCGACACCATTAAGCACATGGTCCGCATACAGGAGATTCTCGATGGACTGGGCAAATTGGACGGAACACTCGTACGTTATGAAGTCAAGGACACAAATGTAGAATGGGAGGCTCTCGTTCCCCCCGCTTTTGTCGGCACAGTGCAGCAAAGATTTTCTGTTCAGGTTGATGACAGAAACAAGGAAAAAGATGGACGAATTCGTGTTATCGGCTCGCGATAATATGAATAAGATGTTAATATAACTGGAATTTTATTAAAGTGCTCTTAATGTTTAGTGTTTAAAATAGAAGATAGAACAAGAAAAAACGATCGGTTAGGGAAGCGTTTTGAAGTCAGACCAAATACAAAAAAAGCTTAAAAATTTCGACTGGCGAAGCCTGAAGAAATATACAAGCCCTCAGGCCGCAGAGGATCTGAACCATTTTCTTGAAAAACTGCCGCAAAACACCAGCCAGTCGATGCTGATTATGGCGGGTGTAACATGGGCAGTTGCAGGGGCTCTGGGGTTATACACAACTATTCAAATCCAGAATTTAACAGAGTTAAGGGCGGAACTTGAAGAAGCCCAGGCCCTTCAGCCGATCGTACCAAAAATTCAGGATGTGGCGGTCAATACAAAAGACGTCGACACCTTTGTTGAGGGCGCGAAAGCGGTTTATAAAGGGCTGGACTTGCGCTCAAGCGGTGCGTCTGTAGAAATTACTGGCAAAACCACCGCCGCTTTTGGGCAGTTCCGCGAAGCGATTGGTCATGTGCAAAATGGGGGCTCGGGCTGGCGTGTAAATATCGAAAGATTATGTGTCGGGCGTGAATGTGAAAAAAGCCCTCTGGCGGCGTCACTGAAAATAAATAAGGTTTCAGTAAGCAGCCCGGGGTGATATACTTTTAAAACTTTGATTGGAGTGGAGAAAACAATGCTGAATAAAATAATAAAGAAATTCAAAGGGATGAAGAATGATCCCGAAAGCGGGAACGTCCTGTTCCTGATCCTGATTGCTGTGGCTCTGTTTGCGGCGCTCTCATATGCGGTAACGCAGTCCTCGCGGACGGGCGGCGGCGCAACCGACGGCGAGAGCAACCTCGTCAACTCGGCGCAGATCACGCAATATCCCGCTTCGGTCAGAACAGCCATTGTTCGCATGCTCATTAATGGTGTGGATGCGTCCCAGCTTAATTTCGATAGGCCTCCCGCTTTTATAACAACATGTGATGCCGCGCCTGGCCCCTGTGTCTTCCACCCAAGCGGTGGGGGTGCGACTTCTGTCACCGCGCCGCCTGAAATTATGGCCGATGGCCAGCAAGGAGATTGGATTTTTACATCTGACTTCTCAATTCAGAGCATCGGAACGACTGCGGCAACGCAGGCCGCTAACGATATTATTGCCTTTCTACCCGGGGTAAATACAGCGATTTGCGCCAGACTGAATTTGGAACTTGGCGTAACGTCTAATGCAGCAACCCTTGCTGATTCTGCAGGGAATGATGACGATCAGGACGGCGTTCCTGATGCGGGAATTGCCATTGCCAACATTCCTGTCGTAGCGGATGAAATGGATACAGGCAATCTAGGTATCGGTCCTCAGGCCGTAGGGGCTTCAAAACAGCTTGGCAACAACTTTGCGGGACAGCCATTTGGATGCGCAGATTTTGACTCTACAACCAACGCCGCAAATGATGTGGATCTCGTCTACTACCACGTGCTGGTTGAGCGTTAGGCCGCATGATCTCTCTTCACTCTAAAATTCCTAACAAGCGCGCTTCTGAAAACGGGAGCGCGCTTGTTTACATTCTCATCGCTATTGCCCTGCTGGCCGCCCTGACCGTAAGTTTCATGGAACCCTCATCCCAGCAGACTTCATCACAAAACACCTTCAAAACTGTATCTGAAGTTCAAGGACAAATCGACACCATCCGCTCCGCTATTCAGGAATGCGTCTTGCTCTACCCCAATGGCGATAACACCATCGACACATCGGGAGCAGGCTCCGATCCGGATGCCCGCGATAATTATCCAATCAACCCCAATTCAACGCATTACACCTCCGCCACCCCCGGACAATCCGGCAACCGCCTCGTGCGCGCCTTGCGCTGTCCCGGCAACCCGACAACCGGAAACGCCTATGACCATGCCTCGATATTCTCCAGTGCATCGGGAAAATTCATGCCCCCCGCGCCCGATTTGTTCGGCGAATGGCAATATTATAACGGCGCCGATGGCGTATTTGTCTGGATCGAAAGCACAAAATCCGATGCGTATATCGCCTCCGCCCTTGCGAAACTCGATGAAAAATACTCAATCTGCGAAGCCGACGTCATTGACGCCACAGGCGGCGTTGAGGCTCTGGACAGCGTCCCGACAGCCGGCGTAACCTGCACCGCAGGCAGCACCTGTTTCCGTCTTTGGATAATTTCCAACGCGGCGACCGAGGTTCTCGTGAACGTCGATGGCGGATGCGATTAATCCCTTAAGGATGCCACTTCCAATTTAACCCTTGAAAACTCGGCCAGCACATCCGCCACGATATCCCCGCAAGGCTGCTGCTGCTCCCCCGCATCCTGCAACCGCGCCGCATAATCCCCCAGCACATTACAACACGCGCTCCGCGCCCCGCCCTTAAGGCTGTGCCCCAGCTCGCCAAGCGCATGATAATCAGAGGCCTCCAGCGCAGCAGGAAGCCGATCGATCAAACTTTCCGTCATCTCAACAAACATCCCCAGCATCTCAATCGCATCCGCATCAAACGCGCCCATTTGCTGGATCATTGCGTCTTTATCAATCGCAGGCGGCAAATCGCCCTCACTGGCCTGATTCGTGGCCGTTTCTGGCGCATCTTCTTCACTCGGATCCTCTGTCTCATTCAAAAGCCCCCACCGTATCAGAAGGCGCTTAAATTGCCCCAAAGACACAGGCTTAAGCAAACATTCATCAAACCCATGCTTCATATAGGTTTCGCGCTGGCTCATCTGCACATCGGCGGTCAGAACAATCACGGGAAAATGCGTAAACCCGTCCAAACTTTCCTTCTTGCGGATATGTTCGACCAGTGCATAGCCATCCATTTCCGGCATGTGTAAATCGGTAATCAAAATGCCGTACTGCCCTGTATTGAGCGCACTTAACGCCTCTTTACCGTTACACACAAATGTGGCCTCGACCCCCAATTTATCAAGCTGACGCTGCAAAATATCCTGAACGCTCGCCGTATCTTCGGCGATCAGCATCTTCGTCGGCCCCGTAATCGACATCCGCTCGGTCTTATCGGTCGCATCGCGCACCGCTTCCCCAAGCCCCAAGCGGCTGGCGGGCTTCGTCAAATACGTCACGCCGAGAGCTTTGAGGGAATGCGAAAGCCCCACATCATCGCGCACCGTATACATCACAACCCCCATATTCGGGCGAATCTTTGAAACCTCTTTAATCAAATCCAGCCCCAAACCATCGGGCAAGCCCTGATCAATCACTGCCACATCAAACGGCCTGCGTTTCGCAAGCGCAAGCCCTTCCGCATAAGTGCCGCAGCTCTCTACGCTCGCCCCCATAGAGCGCAGCGAATTCACGATTTCCTTCGCGCCTTGCGGGTGGTCTTCAACCGAAAGCACAGAAATACCGTCCAGCTTGGGAAGCGCAACGGTGGAGCCATCGGTGCCGACCTCACGCGTTGGAATCTCAAACCAGAACGTGGAACCTTCCCCGGGCACGCTGCTGACCCCGATTTTCCCGCCCATAAGCTCAACCAGTTTCTTGGAAATCGAAAGCCCCAGCCCCGTGCCGCCATATTTGCGCTGGGTTGAATTATCGGCCTGCACGAAAGACCCGAACAGCCGCGCGCAAACGTCTTCGCTCATGCCGATCCCCGTATCGACGACTTCAAACCGCAAGGCCACACCGCCCTCTGGCGCGCTTACCTGCTGAGCCTTTGTTGTCACGCGCACGGTGACGCTACCTTCATGCGTAAATTTAAGCGCGTTGCCACACAGATTCATCATAATTTGCCGCAAGCGTTTCGGATCGCCCACCACCACAAACGGCACATCCTTCTCGATATCGTCAATCAGATCAATATCGATGCCATGAACCTTCACCGCCAGTGCCTCCAGCATCCCGCGCACAAGCATCCGCACGGGAACTTCGAACATATCCAGCTCCATCTTATCCGCATCCATTTTCGCCAGATCGAGAATATCGTCGAGAATCTCCAGCAAGCCGGCCGCAGCGCTTTGCGCCGTTCCAACCATTTCGCTAATCCGCTCAGACGGTTTTTCATCACCGATAAGCTCTAGCAAACCAAAGATGGTCTGCATCGGCGTGCGAATTTCGTGGCTCATCGTGGCCAGAAAGTTGGATTTCATCTCGGCCACCGCGTCCGCTTCGGCAACTTTTTGCTCTAACTCTTGGCGGGATAAATCTTTGGACGTTTTTGTATCTGGGGACATAGGAAAACCCTTGCATTAGAAGTGGAGTTTATCATATCAATGATGGCTTCGAATGAAAAGGAACTGATAAAAATGGGTTATAAAGTTGCAGTCGTGGGCGCCACCGGAAATGTCGGAGCAGAAATGCTCAAAATTCTGGATGAGCGCAATTTCCCTGCCGATGACGTTATCGCCCTGGCCTCTGAACGCAGCGCAGGCCGCGAGGTTTCTTTCGGTGACAAAGACCTGAAAGTTCAGGACCTTGCGAAATTCGATTTCAAAGGCATCGATATCGTCTTATCTTCGCCAGGCGGCAAAGTTTCGGCAGAATATTCGCCCAAGGCCGCCGCCGCCGGCGCAACTGTCATCGACAACACATCCTATTGGCGCATGGACCCCGACGTGCCGTTGATCGTGCCGGAAGTAAACCCGCATGCGATTAACGAAGTCAAAAAAGGCATCATCGCCAACCCCAACTGTTCCACCATCCAAATGGTTGTCGCGCTTAAGCCTTTGCATGACTTCGCGAAAATTCGCCGTGTGGTGGTGAGCACCTATCAATCCGTTTCCGGCTCTGGCAAAGAGGCAATGGATGAGCTGTTCAACCAAACCAAAGGCATCTACACCAACCAATCTCCGACCCCGAACGTGTATCCGAAACAGATCGCGTTCAATGTCATTCCGCAAATCGATGTCTTCATGGATGACGGTATGACAAAGGAAGAGTGGAAGATGATGGCCGAAACCAAAAAAATCCTCGATCCCGCGATTAAGGTCTGCGCGAATTGCGTGCGCGTGCCTGTGTTCATCGGTCATTCCGAAATGATCAATGTGGAATTCGAACGTGAAATCACCGCCGACCAAGCCAAAGACATCCTGCGCAAGGCGCAAGGGGTGACGGTCGTGGATCTGGAGCAGGAAGAGATGCGTTTCGTAACGCCGTCCGAAATTCAGGGGGAAGATGATGTATTTATCTCCCGCATTCGCGAAGACATCACGGTTGAAAATGGCCTGAATTTCTGGTGCGTCAGCGATAACCTTCGCAAAGGCGCGGCCCTCAACACCGTCCAAATCGCCGAGCTTTTGATTAAAAAGTAAGAGATTAAAGCGGTTTAATTTTACATACTTGCGCGTACATGCCTCTTTTGCTAAAAGTAACCTCTAGCAAAATAAGGACTGAGTCATGAATACACTGCGTACATCTGTTGCCCAACTGAACACAACCGTCGGGGACATAGCTGGAAATCTAAAACATATATTGTCTGTATGGAAAGATGCTAAACAAGCAGGCGTTGATCTTTTAATCACTCCAGAGCTTTCCCTTAGTGGCTATCCTCTTGAAGATATTGTAGAAAATCCAGATCTGCTCGCACAATGCGGACGTAGCCTGGAAATCATTGTAGAGCTCTCCAAGCGGGAAGAATATAAAGATTGCGGAATTTTGGTCGGTGTTCCCATGAAGGGCGCAGTAAACGAGGAGGGACGCAACATTCACAATTCCGCTGTGTTGGTAGAAAACGGCGAAATCAAACATGTATAGTGATTTTAATTAACAATTGGACGTTACGATTGTGTTGAGCGTTGTATTTT
>CAYGJS010000038.1:0-17262 GCA_964350435.1 uncultured Micavibrio sp. | reverse complement strand
ATACAGCATAACACACCCACATAATACGTCCAATCAATATTTTAAATTACTATAGCATCAAATAAATTCATAAACCAGTCTGAAGGCTGCATGGCTTGATACAGATATATGTTCTAGCTTTTATAAAGACTGCCCCCTTGCATTTTTTAAATTATAATCTATCAATTGTGCCTTATGAACTCACAAACCCCAAATATCATTGCCATCGACGGCCCAGCAGCCAGCGGCAAGGGCACCCTCGCCCGTAAACTCGCAAGCGATCTAAACTTCGCCTATCTCGATACCGGCGCGCTCTATCGCATGGTCGGCTATACGGTGCTGGAGCGCGGCGGCGACCCCGCCGACACGCAAGAAGCCATCGAAGCCGCCGAGTTCCTGCGCGATTACTTTTCGCCCGATTTATTGGACAACCCCGATCTTCGCAATGACGAAAGCGGTCAGGCCGCCTCCAAAGTCGCCGTGGTGCCGCAAGTTCGCCAAGCCCTGCTTGACCTGCAAAGAAACTTCGCAAAAAACCCTGGAAACGCATACTCAGGCGCGATTTTAGACGGGCGCGACATCGGCACGGTGATCTGCCCTGACGCGCCGCTCAAGCTCTATATAACCGCCAGCGACGAGGTGCGCGCAGAAAGACGCTTAAAAGAGTTGCAATCTAAGGGATTAGACGTTACATATGACACCGTTTTAAAGGATATGCGCGAAAGAGACGCGCGGGACCGCAGCCGGGAGGCCGCCCCCATGAAGCCCGCAGATGATGCAACTGTCATAGACAGCTCGGATCTTGACGCAGGCCAGATGTTTGAAAAAGCCCGCACACTTATAAAAGAGCGCCTCAAACTCTAACGTCTTAAAATTTCAAGTCATCCCTTAAAACAATCCGGCGCCGCCCTTTTATAGAAAAAGGATTACGGGGCAGCGTAGACGGATTATTGAACTCTAACCAATGAATGGAACTAAAACCATGGCACAAGCCGCCGCAAGACTAATCGATAACCCCGATTCAAAAGAATTCGCCAAACTTCTCGCCGAAAGCATGGGCGATCAGGACAATTTCGCAGGAAATGTCGTAAAAGGAACAGTGATCTCCGTCACATCCGATTTCGCAATCGTTGATGTGGGTCTGAAATCCGAAGGCCGCATCCCGCTGCAGGAATTCTCAAACCCCGGCGAAGAAACAGAACTCAAAGCCGGCGACGTTGTCGAAGTCTTCGTCGAGCGCATGGAAAACCGCGAGGGAGAATCCGTTCTCTCCCGCGAAAAAGCCCGCCGCGAAGAATCTTGGATCGACCTTGAAAAATCTCACAAGAAAAACGAACGCGTCACCGGCGTGATCTTTGGCCGCGTTAAAGGCGGCTTCACGGTTGACCTTGGCGGCGCAGTGGCGTTCTTGCCGGGTTCACAAGTCGACATCCGCCCTGTGCGCGATGTAACGCCTCTTATGGACACCCCCCAGCCATTCCACATCCTGAAAATGGACCGCACACGAGGCAACATCGTTGTTTCCCGTAGAGCCGTTCTTGAAGAATCCCGCGAAGAGGCACGCGGCGATTTGATGGAAAACATGGCCGAAGGTCAAATCATGCAAGGCGTGGTCAAAAACATCACAGATTACGGCGCCTTCGTCGATCTTGGTGGTGTAGATGGCTTGCTTCACGTGACAGACATTTCATGGAAACGCATCAATCACCCGACAGAAGCCCTGCAAATTGGTCAAACAATCGATGTTCAAATCATCCGTTACGACCAGGAAAAGCAGCGCATATCTCTGGGCATGAAGCAGCTTGAAGAAGATCCGTGGAAAGATGTTTTCTCCAAATTCGCAGTCGGTGCCAAACTCAAAGGCCGCATCACAAATATCGCTGATTACGGCGCGTTCGTGGAACTTGAAGACGGCGTTGAAGGTCTGGTTCACGTTTCTGAAATGTCTTGGACAAAGAAAAACGTACACCCCGGCAAAATCGTGTCTACTTCCGAAGAAGTCGAAGTCATGGTTCTGGAAGTTGACGAAGAAAAACGCCGCATCTCTCTCGGTCTGAAACAATGTCAGGAAAACCCATGGGAGCAGATCGCCTCTAAATTCAAAGAAGGTGACGAGATTGAAGGTCCAATCAGCAACGTAACTGAATTCGGCCTGTTCGTAGCGATCGACGAAGACGTTGACGGTATGGTTCACCTCTCCGACATCTCTTGGGCAGATGAGAGCGAAGAAGCCCTCAAGGCCTTCACAAAAGGGGACAAGGTTAAGGTGAAAATCCTTGAAATCGACCCTGAGAAAGAGCGCGTAGCTTTGGGTATCAAGCAACTGACTGCAGATCCTTTCGAAGGCGCGATGAGCGGCTTGAAAAAAGGTGCGGTTGTAACCTGTACGGTAACTGAAATCACTTCAGGCGGCGTAGAAGTAGCGATCAACGACAATGTTAAAGGCTTCATCAAGAAGGCCGACCTGTCATCCGAGCGTTCCGAGCAGCGTCCAGACCGTTTCGCCGTAGGTGAAAAAGTCGATGCGAAAATCGTCAGCATGGACAACAAAACCCGCAAAGCCGGTCTTTCGATCAAAGCCCGCGAGCAGGATGAAAACAAACAGGCGATGAAGGAATTCGGCTCTGCCGACTCCGGCGCGTCTTTGGGTGACATCCTCGGCGCCGCTTTGGAAGGCAAAAAAGACGAAGCCGCAGCGGAAGCCAAGCCGAAAAAAGCGCCTGCAAAAAAGGCCGCGGCCAAGAAAAAAGACGCGCCTGCTGAAGAATAAGCGCGTCTTCCATAAACAATCAAAAACCGGGGCCACAAACCCCGGTTTTTTTATGCCCGGCACATACTTATTAAAAAGCCCTGTACTTTCAATATATTCAAAAGCGGTTTCTGGTATTAACTGACTCCTTTTTCTTGACGAGTATCCGACTCATAAGGCATTGTGAATAAATACAATAATTGATAAATACACATAAAAGCAGCAGTTTAACCTTATAAACAAAGCGTGTAGCGATTGCAGGCAACGCCCAAAAGGAAGTGACTATGACAAAATCCGAACTCATCCAGCGTCTGGCCGAACAAAACCCGCATTTATACCTGCGCGACGTAGAAAAAATTGTCGAAACCATTTTCGAAGAAATCACCGCCGCCCTCGTCAATGGCGACCGCGTGGAGCTTCGCGGCTTCGGAGCGTTTTCGGTCAAACACCGCGACGCCCGCACAGGCCGCAACCCGCGCACCGGCGAAACCGTCCACGTCGAATCAAAACGCCTGCCCTTCTTCAAAACCGGAAAAGGCCTGCGTGAACGCCTCAACGGCGAAACGTCCGACGCGCCGCCAAAAGAAGACGCATGGTATTAGGCGCCGTGCCATGGAACTCCTCCGCGGCATATTCGGCGCAATACTCGCCCTCCTGCTCGCGGGTTTCGCCGTTTATAACCGCACGCCGGTTGAAATCACCTTCAGCCCGATTCACGAGCCAATAATGCTGCCTCTCTATCTGGTTTCTCTTGGCCTAATGGCTCTCGGCTTTATCCTCGGCGGCGGCTTTGTTTGGTTTTCGATGGGAAAACTGCGTAAAACACGGCGCGAGCAAAAGAAACTGATTAAATCGCTGGAAAAAGACCTGAAAGCCGTCAATGAAAATGGCGCGGGGCATATAACCCCCGCATCGGAATTTTTCCCCGCTCTGACCCATAAAACAAGAAACGCCCCATGACAAAAAACACTTTTAAATTTATATTCTTTCAAATTTCATTTCTGAGAAGGAAAGAGGAGCGTAAGCGTAGATCACCCTACGGTAGCGACGAATGACGATGTCAGAGATGAAATTTGAAAGAATATACTGCGCGCTCGATACCGCCGATTTAAACCAAGCCAAGCAATGGGCGAAAATCATCGGCCCCATCACAGGCGGCCTGAAAGTCGGGATGGAATTCGTCAACACCTTCGGCCCGCAAGGGATCGAGGCCGTCCTGAACGCCTGCCCCGATGCACGGCTGTTCATTGACCTGAAATTCCACGACATCCCCAATACAGTCGCCAAAGCGATCAAAACAACCTCGGAGCGTTTCCACCCCGCCTATATCAACGTCCACGCCGCAGGCGGACGTATTATGATGCAGGACGCGCAAGCCGCCTGCGCCCATGATACCAAGCTTCTGGCCGTCACAGTCCTCACCAGCATGAATGACGCTCTGCTCGCGTCTGTTGGCCAGCAAACCCCTGTGGACGCGCAAGTCTGCCGCCTTGCCCTTCTTACCCGTGATGCGGGTCTGGACGGCGTCGTATGCTCTGCCCATGAAATCGCCTCGATCCGTAAACTCTGCGGCCCCGATTTCGTGCTGATGGTGCCCGGCATCCGCCCCGCCGGCGAAGACACCCAAGACCAAGAGCGCGTTATGACCCCCAAAGAGGCCTTAAACGAAGGCGCAACGCATCTGGTAATAGGACGACCAATAACGCAAAGCCCCGACCCCGCCCAAGCCGCCGCCGATATACTCTCGTCATTGCGAGGAACGCAGTGACGAAGCAATCTACAACTTTATGGATTGCCACGCTCCCTCTGGTCGCTCGTAATGACGGAGAACAAAAATGACAGCCGTAAAAATCTGCGGCCTGTCCGAAGCGAAAACCCTCAACGCAGCCATTAAAGCAGGCGCGCGCTATATCGGCTTCGTATTATACCCGCCCTCCCCGCGCCACGTCGAAATAGACACGGCTAAAGAACTCGCCCTGCAAATCCCGACAGGCGTGCGCGCAGTTGGCCTTTTTGTTGACCCCACAGATGAACAGCTTGAGCAAACGCTTGGCAAGGTGCAACTGGATATGATCCAGCTCCACGGCGATGAACCCCCCGCCCGCGTGGCCGAGATTAAAAACCGCTTTCATATGCCCCTCATGAAGGCCATTCGCGTGAGCAGCGCCGATGACCTTGATGGCGTCCCTGAATATGAAACCGTCGCCGATTGGCTGCTGTTTGACAGTAAACCCAACATGCCTCCCCCGCGAAAGCGGGGGCCTACCAACACAGGAAAAGATCCCCGCTTGCGCGCGGAAAGCACGGACTTACCAGGCGGCACAGGCCATAGTTTTGATTGGAATATTTTAAGCGGACGTACCTTCTCAAAACCCTGGATGCTCGGCGGCGGCCTGAACACAGGCAATATCCCCGAAGCCCTCTCAATCCTCTCCCCCAACGCACTGGACGTATCCAGCGGCGTTGAATCCGCACGCGGCGTCAAAGACGAAACCAAGATAAAAGCCTTTATCGAAGCCGCAAAAGCCGCTCAATCATCTGAATAAAGATCGTCCAAAAACGGCTTCATATCCGAAGCCTTAGCCATGAAGGGCGTTGAAAGACCCCAAATCACTTTATGTTGCACGGTCATGGTCTGCACCAATTCCTGACTTTCAATAATTATGCAAAAACTCTCCGCACGAGAGGAAGAAAACAAAACCTTATTCGCGTATATCCAATACCCCATCGACGCTTCAACACCCTCTGGTGCAATACGAATTTCGCGCTTATATTCAGGCCCAACACCCATAAACGGAAAACGTTTCACGTCAACAATCTGATCTTGTGGCCAAATCCCCCTCAAATGCATATCTCTCCTGATACGTTCTTTATTCAGATACCAGAAAAAATCATCCGATGTTGCCTCTATGGCCGAGCGAATAGACCAAAAAGCAAGCATCATGATTTTTGTATACGATAAATGATCCTGCAAAGCAGTTTCAATTCCATCCCGCCCTTCAAAAATCTGTATGCGCGGCCTCATGAAACTCATGCCGGCGCGTTTTTCCAATTCCGGAATGATAGTATCCAGCGCCTTTTCTTTGCTTCGTAAATCCTCAATTTTACGCTTATACAATATTCGAATTCTATCGCCAGACTCCGCAGTAAACACCTTTACGCCCCTGCGAACAGATTGGGTTGCCAATCCACCACGAACCAGACTTTCCAGATATCCATATACAGTCGGACGCGGCATACCGATTTTTTTTGCCAAATCCCCTCCTGATGACGATCCGACATCAAGCAGTGAGAGATAGGTTCTCACTTCCTCTTCCTTAAATCCTAATGTCTCAAAAATATCATGAATCATAACCATATCAATATATTAGAACAAATTAAGCACGTTGTCGAATTTTTCCGACATGTGTTGTCGTGATGTCACGACATACTTTTGTTATTCTTATATTAATTTGACATAGTCCGCATAATATCGTAAATGACATAAAATGGAGACAAATAATGAAACTACGTAAAACATCACTGCTGACAGCAGCACCGATCGCACTCGCTGCAAGCTTCAGCGCGCAGGCTGAAGAGCCCATAAAACCCCAAACCGATTGGGAAGTAAGTGGCTTGACGCGCATCCTTATAGAGAGCGGTGATCTTGCAACAAATCTTTCGTACCCAGAAGCTGTAATAAATGCAAAAAATGGCCATTGGGAGATACAGCTGATCCCTGATATCACAGACAGAACACCGCAAACTATAGGCGGAAAATTGGATCTCCGGGCAAACACCGCTACCCTTGCCTATAGAACCGAAGACACCATAACGAAAGTAGGAATGCTTCCACCTTTCGGCCGGAGACTAACTGGCGCAGAATTTGAGCGGGGAATGATGGGCGCATATTTAAGCGATCAACTCAACATTCAAGGCGGCGTAATTGGCTTACAACACACTCAAACGTTTCGCCCAAACGCCAACATTAACATAACAATGAACGCTTTGGCCGGAACAAAAATTGAAGATATAAGCAAATTTGGAGACCCTCAAGGCCCCGGTTTCAGCTCGGAAGTTCTAGGAACAGGCCTTAATATCAACACAAATCTACCCTCAGGCATCACCCTAAGCGGCGCTTATAATTACACCTATTTCGGAGAAGGCCCCGCCAATCAAAACCTTGAAAGTCATTACTTTAGCGGCGCAGCTATCGTTGAGTATAACGACGTTAAATGGCAAATCCTCTCAGAAATAGAAACTACATCACAAAGCGATGAAATGGATTACGTCTTAATGGGGCAAGCAATTGGAAGCCTTAGCAACTATTTCGGCTGGCGCACCGCCATTGGAATTGCGAATGATAACCCCGCTGCCGAAGCATATCTGACCTACAGAAATGGAAAATTCCGTATGCAGGCAGGTGGCGCACTCGTTAGACATAACAATGAAAATGAGGGTATTTTCAATGTCGTCTTCGCACGCGACTTTTAAAGCCTTCCCATAGCGCAGGTTTTTAGTTTATAAATCTGCGCTATGAAAGCAAATTCATTCAAAAACCAGCCCGACGAACGCGGACATTTCGGCCCCCCCGGAAAATCTTATGGCGGACGCTATGTCGCCGAAACCCTCATGCCGCTGATCCTTGAGGTCGAGCGCGCCTATAACGAGATCAAAACCGACCCGAATTTCTGGGCGGAACTGGAAGATTTACAAACCCACTATGTCGGCAGGCCAAGCCCGCTGTATTTCGCCAAAAGCACGACGCAAGCTCTCGGCGGGGCAAAAATCTACTTCAAGCGCGATGAGCTCAACCACACCGGCGCGCATAAAATCAATCACTGTTTGGGGCAAATTTTGCTCGCCAAACATATGGGCAAAACCCGCATCATCTGTGAAACGGGAGCGGGTCAGCACGGCGTCGCCACCGCCACCGTCTGCGCGCTTTTTGACCTGCCCTGCACCGTCTTCATGGGCGCAACAGACGTGGAGCGCCAAGCCCCGAACGTCTTTCGCATGAAACTTCTGGGCGCGGAGGTTGTGCCCGTCACCAGCGGCGCAGGCACACTGAAAGATGCCATGAACGAAGCGATGCGCGATTGGGTCACCAATGTGCATAATACCTATTACCTCATCGGCACAGTCGCGGGGCCGCATCCCTTCCCCGCCATGGTGCGCGATTTTCAATCCATCATCGGCACGGAATGCAAAGCGCAGATGATGGAGCGCGAAGGCCGCCTCCCCGACTCTCTGGTCGCCTGTATCGGCGGCGGATCAAATGCGCTGGGCCTGTTCCACCCGTTCTTGGACGATGCAGATGTGAAAATGATCGGCGTCGAAGCCGGCGGTCACGGCGTCGAGACCGATCAACACGCCGCCAGCCTCGCGGGCGGCAAACCCGGCGTTCTGCATGGCATGAAATCTTATTTCCTTCAGGATGATGACGGGCAAATCTCCGAAGCACATTCCATCTCCGCAGGCCTTGACTACCCCGGCATCGGCCCGGAACACGCTTGGCTCTTCGATCAAAAACGCGTGGAATATGTAAGCGTGACGGATAACGAAGCGTTGCAAGCTTTTCAGGATCTCGCCAAATACGAGGGCATCCTGCCTGCGCTTGAGCCCGCCCACGCTTTCGCGCACGTAATTAAACTCGCCCCCACACTGCCGAAAGACCACATTATGGTGATGAATCTGTGCGGCCGCGGCGATAAAGACATCTTCACCATCGCCGAAAAACTTGGGGTAAAAATTTAGTACAACGTCATCCTGAAATGCTTGCATTGAAGGATCTACTTAACTTAATGAAAACAGATCCTTCAGCGCGAGCGCTTCAGGATGACAAAAAGAGCGAAATGAACAACTACGAAGTCCGCGCAGGTCTGGCCGAAGTCGAAGCCTTTGATATTGTAGGTGTGTCCATCATCACGGATAATACCCGCGCCGCCGATGATATCAACGCGCTATGGGAGCGTTTCTTCAAAGAAAGTATCGGCCACAAAGTGCAGCATAAAACCGATGATGTGATTTACGCCGTATATTCCGATTACGAGGGTGACCATGAAAAGCCCTATCGCCTGACCATAGGGTACAGAATAAACCCCCGCCCTAACCCTCCCCCTCAAAGGGGGAGGGAAGAGGCTTCACAAGAAGCCGAGGGTGGGGGTGATAATTTCCACACCGTAACCATAGCGTCGGGCGAATATGCGATGATGAGCGCCGCAGGGCAGCAACCAAAGGCTCTGATCGAAACATGGCAAGCCATCTGGTCTTCCGATTTAGACCGCGCCTATAAAACTGATTTTGAGGTCTACGGCCCCCGCTTTTTCGAAGACGGTATCAATGAAGTCCTGATTCATATCGGAATACAAACCGCAGATGAACGCCGATGAACGCGGATCAAATGAAACGCATTTGTGTAATTGGCTGCGGCGGGGCAGGAAAATCGACTTTTTCTAAAAAATTGGCATTAAAAACCGGATTGCCGCTTATTCATCTCGACACGCTGTACTGGCTTCCAAACTGGACAGAACCCGATAAAGACCATTTTGATCGAAAGCTTTCGGCAGAAATGAAAGCAGAAAAATGGATATTAGACGGCAATTTTCATAGGACAATGCATGCGCGCTTTAAACATACAGACACGATATTCTGGCTTGATTATTCAACATGGCGTTGTGTTGCAGGCGCTCTAAAACGATTAATCACAGAATATGGTGGCAAACGTGAAGACACCCCTGAGGGATGCGTTGAAAATTTTGATTGGGATTTTTTAAAGTATGTTTTCAATTTCCGTAAAAACTCTCGTCCAAAAGTTTTAAAACAAATTGAAAACCATGCCCAACATTGCAAAGTAATAATTTTTAAAAGCCCAAAAGAAACAGAAAACTGGATCAACAAAAATCTGTGTTAATCCGTGTTCATCTGTGGTTAAAAACAACCTATGTCCAGAATTGAAAAAATATTTTCCGCCCTCAACCGCCCCGCCCTGATTACCTTCATCATGGCAGGCGATCCGGATGCAGCCACCAGCCTCGAAGTCCTCAAAGCCCTGCCCGATGCCGGCGCGGATATTATTGAGCTGGGCATGCCCTTCACTGACCCCGCCGCCGATGGCCTGACCATCCAGCTCGCGGGGCAGCGCGCCCTGGCCAGCGGCCAAACCATGGCAAAAACCCTGCAAATGGTGCGGGATTTCCGCTTAGGCAATGCGGACACCCCCATCGTTCTGATGGGTTATTTCAACCCCGTTCTGCAATATGGTCTTGAGAAATTCGCAAATGACGCTGCCGCCGCAGGCGTAGACGGCCTGATTATCGTCGACCTTCCGCCCGAAGAAGCGGGGGAAACGCTATCTGCCGCCAAAAACAAAGGCCTTGATATCATCCGCCTGATGACCCCGACAACAACATTGCAGCGCCTGCCCAAAGTCTTGGAAGGCGCAAGCGGGTTCCTTTATTACGTCTCCATCACAGGGGTTACAGGCGCAAGCCAAGCCGATATGTCAAAAATAAAACCGCATATCGAAGAAATTAAAAAACACACCAGCCTGCCGATTGCGATTGGTTTCGGAATCAAAACCCCCGAAGATGCCGCGAATATGGGCAATCTGGCCGATGCCATCGTCGTCGGGTCTTCTATCGTCCAATCCATCGCCGATCGTAAAAGCGCAAAAGACGTGGCGGCACAAGTGCACGCCTTAAGAAACGCTCTTCAATAACCGATAAGCTTGACTTTTGATCCCCAAAACCCGATAAATCGGGGTCAATATTACGCAGCTTAGCCGCTTGATTTTGTTTTTTCAGTAGGCACAAGCGACGATGAATAGATAAGCGATTTGAGGAGCGATGCAACGCCCTGAAAAAGCAAAAGAAAGTGACTAAATATGAATTGGCTGACAGATTTTATCCGCCCAAGAATCAGATCCATCGTTGGCGACCAGAAAGAGGTTCCCGACAATCTCTGGAGCAAGTGCCCCTCATGCGAAGGCATGCTGTTCCACCGCGATCTGACGGAAAGCCTCAATGTCTGCTATCATTGCAATCATCATTTGCGCATTACGGTTAAGGAACGCCTCGCGATCATGTTCGACAATGGCGAATACGAAAAAATCACCATCCCCAGCGTCCCGCACGACCCTCTAAAATTCAAAGACCGTAAAAAATATGCCGACCGTTTGCGTGAAACCCAGGCCAAAACCGGCCTCAAAGACGCCATCACCGTGGCCAAAGGCACAATCGGCGGCCAAAAGGCTGTGATCGCCGCTTTTAACTTCAGTTTCATGGGCGGATCGATGGGCACAGCCGTAGGCGAAGGGATCATCAAGGCCGCAGAAACCGCCGTGAAAGAAAATGCCGCCCTCATCACGATCCCTTCATCCGGCGGCGCACGCATGCAGGAAGGCGCGCTGTCCCTCATGCAAATGCCGCGCTCAATCATTGCCGTGGAAATGGTCAAAGACGCAAAACTCCCTTATATCGTTCTCCTGACTGACCCGACAACGGGCGGCGTTTCGGCCTCCTTCGCTATGGTTGGGGATATTCACCTCGCCGAACCCGGCTCCCTGATCGGCTTTGCCGGTCGCCGCGTCATTGAGGAAACTGTCCGCGAAACCCTTCCTGCGGACTTCCAGACTGCCGAATATCTTAAGGAACACGGAATTGTCGATGAAGTCGTCAGCCGCAAAGACCTCCATGAAACCCTCGCCCGCTTGCTCGGCATGCTCATGGACCCTCAAAACATCGGAAAGAGCGGCAGAAAAGCCGCATAAGCATAACAGAGTGTACGCCAGCGATCTGAAACACCCGACGCTTGAAGATAAGCTCACCCAGCTTTATACACTAAACCGTAACAAAAAAATCGACCTGTCGTTCAGACCGCCTTATTTGCAACTTCTGGAACGCCTTGGCAATCCTCATCTGCGCCTGCCGCCAATCATCCATGTCGCAGGCACCAACGGCAAAGGCTCGACCATCGCGATGCTCAGAAGCGTGCTGGAAGCTGCAGGATACGCAGTCCACGCATACACCTCACCGCATCTGGTCAAATTCAATGAACGCATCGTGCTGGCGGGTGCACAAATCGAAGACGCCCCGCTCGAAGCCCTGATCGACGAAGTGCTGGAGCGCAACGCGGGCGGCGACCTCACCTTCTTCGAAGTGACAACGGCGCTGGCCTTCACGGCCTTTGCAAAAGCGCCCGCTGATATCATCCTGCTCGAAGTCGGTATGGGCGGTCGGCTGGACTGCACGAACGTAATCGAAACTCCCCTGCTGACAATCATCACCGCCATAGGCATCGACCATGCCGAACATTTAGGCAGCACCATAGAAGCCATCGCAGGCGAAAAAGCGGGCATCATAAAATCAGGCGCGCCTTGCGTAATCGGTCACCAAAACCACCGTGCAGCCATAAAAGTTTTCGAGGACAAAGCCGCTGCAATGAACGCACCGCTATACTATCCCGATGAAGATAGCCAATACGAAACCGCCCTTCTCGGCCCGCACCAAAAGCACAACCTCTCCGCCGCAATCAAAACCCTAGAACTCATTAAAGATCAATTCCCTGTGAGCGATGACCAAATCAAAACCGGACTAAATAGCGTGCAATGGCCTGCCCGATTACAAAAACTGGAATCCTCAAAATTCGCCCTTTCCCCCGAGACTGAACTTTTCCTTGATGGTGGCCATAACGAAGATGCAGGGCGAGCGCTGGCGCAGCAAGCAAAACAATGGCAGGAGCAAGATAGCAGGCCCCTCCACATCATCACAGGAATGATGCAAGGCAAGGACACCGCCGCATTTTTAAAACATCTCCAGCCCTTCGCCGCCAGTTTTGTCCTCGTAAACATCGAAGCGGAGCCGATGAGCCAAAGCGCGCAAGACCTCCTCAAAGCTTTGCCCACCGCGCAAACCGTCGACAATTTCCGCGAAGCCCTTAAAACCATCCCCCAAGGCAGCCGCATCCTGATTTGTGGCTCTCTCTATCTCGCGGGCCATGTCTTGAAACACGCACAAACCCTCTAAATGCCTTTCCCGCAAAAGCAGAAATCTTTTAAGATCCCTGCTTTCGCAGGGACAACAATTTGAGTAAACTATAAAGCATGAGCGCAAAAATTTTCCTCGTTGATGATGACCGAAACATCCTGACCTCAGTATCCATGGCCCTGCAAGCCGAGGGCTACGAAATCACCACCTTCAATGATGGTGAAGCAGGCCTCACAGGCATCCTGAATGGCAAACCTGATCTGGTGGTTCTCGATATCAAAATGCCGCGCATGGACGGCATGGAAGTTCTCGAAAAACTTCGGCAGACCTCATCCATCCCGGTGATTTTCCTGACCTCAAAAGACGATGAAATTGACGAAGTCCTCGGCCTTCGTATGGGCGCGGACGATTACATCACCAAACCATTCTCCCAGCGCCTGCTGATCGAACGTATCCGATCCCTGCTACGCCGCCAGGAACTCCAAGCCAGCGCACAAAAACCAAAAAAAGGAGACATCACCACCCACGGTGACCTCCAACTCGATGATGCCCGCCATCTCTGCGCGTGGAAAAACCAGCCCGTGAACCTGACCGTAACCGAATACCTGCTTCTCAAAACCCTCGCCGAGCACCCCGGCCATGTCAAAAGCAGAGATCAGTTGATTAACACAGCCTATGGTGAGAATATTTACGTAGACGATCGCACCATTGACTCCCACATTAAACGCGTCCGTAAAAAGTTCAGAAAGCACGATGAAACCTTCGACCAAATCGAAACCCTCTACGGCATCGGATACCGCTACAAAGAATAACAGCGATCTCCGGCGCTGGGTTCGCATACGCGCCCCGCAATCCGAACTGTTTGAGGTCAACACCCTTCTCGATCTGTATTGGGGCGGATCAGAACGCCGCGTCACCGGCCTGACCCTTCGCATCATCGCCGTAAACGCCATCGCCTTGCTCATCCTGATGTTCGGCATTATCTATCTTGGTCAATATCAAAACAGATTGATCGAAACCCGCCTGAGCACTTTCGAAACCGAACTCTCGCTCGTCGCCGATGCCCTTTCAGAAAGCATATCCACAAATAAAGATACAAAACGTATCGATTATAAATTATCAAAATCCGTCGCCGCCCGCCTCAGCCAATCACTGAAACAAAATCTGTATTTTTTTGATTCTGAGGGCAGCCTGATCGCCCGCAGCGATTATTCCCCGCCCCATCAAAAACGCGCCCTGCAAAGTGTCGAGGTTCTTAAGACCATCGCCCGCACCCTCCTCGACCTCCTGCCGGGACGGGACATTCTGCCGCAATACCAAGATCCGAACTCCGCCCACGCAAAAGACTACCCCGATGCCGCCGACGCCCTAAAAGGCCAAATCAGCCTCTCCGCATGGCAAGGCCATGAAAGCCGCATCTTCCTCTCCGCCGCGACCCCACTCTTCAAAGCCAAGGAAAACCGAATTCTTGGCGCCATTCTCATGACACGCGAAGCCACTGATATCGAACAGGATGTCATTCAGGTCTGGATTGATATCCTGCGTATTTTCGCCGTCACACTTATCCTCACCGTCCTACTCTCCATCTATCTTTCCGGCGTGATCGCGCGCCCCCTCAAAAAACTCGCCCGCGCCGCCGAAGCCGTCCGCAAAGGTAAGGCCACCGCCGATGATATCCCCGATCTCAGCGCCCGCAATGATGAAATCGGCGAGCTTTCCCTTGTCCTCAAACAAATGACCCACGCCCTGTGGGACCGCATGGACGCCACTGAGAACTTCGCCGCCGATGTTGCGCATGAACTCAAAAACCCGCTCACGTCATTAAAAAGCGCGATTGAAACCCTGCAAATCGTTAAGAACGAGGCTGATCGAAAAAAACTTCTCGCCGTCATCATCCACGATATCGACCGCCTTGACCGCCTGATCACCGATATCTCACATGCCTCACGCCTCGATTCCGAGCTTTCCCGCGAGGTTTTTGAAGCGTTCAGCCTTAAAAAAACGATGCATACCCTGATGAACATTTACCTTCAACCTCTCGAAAGGCCGAACTCTACCGCCGATACTTGGGATATAACAACAACGGCAGGACATACAAAAATCACCGTAAGCTGCTCCATCCGCGCCGACATAAAAATTCTGGGCATAGAAAACCGCATCATTCAGGTCTTCCAGAACCTTCTTTCCAACGCCCTGTCTTTTTCTCCCAAATCAGGCGGAGAGATCTTCATCCACATCACCAATTTGAAAGATCGCGCCTCTATTATCTTCGAAGACCGCGGCCCCGGCATCCCCGAAAACAAGCGCGAAAGCATATTTGAACGCTTTTATTCCGAGCGCCCGAATAACGAGGATTATGGCCGCCACTCCGGCCTCGGCCTGTCGATCTGCAAACAAATCATCGAGGCGCATAAGGGCGAAATCATCGCCGAAAACGCAAAATCCGCCAGCGGAGAAATCCTCGGCGCCCGCTTTACTGTGATCCTGAATAAAGCGTAAGATACACTGGCTATGAGACAAGAATATTCCAAACAGCCGATCATCGTCACCGGGCTTTCCGGCGCGGGCCTGTCATCTGTGCTCAAAACACTGGAGGATCTGGGGCTGGAAGTTTTTGACAACTTCCCCCTTAAATTTGTCAAACCCCTGATCAAAGAAACCGCTGAAAACGACATCGTCGCGCTCGGCATTGATACCCGCACCCGCAACTTCAAAGCGCAAACTGTAATCGACACCGCGCAAAGCATAAACGCAAAAATCATTTTTATCACCTGCGATGACCCCGTGCTGTATAATCGCTTCACCGAAACCCGCCGCATTCACCCCCTCGCTCTTGAAGGTACAATCAGCGAAGGCATAGAAAAAGAGCGGAAAATCCTCGCGCCCATTCAAGCAGGAGCCGATCTGACAATCGACACCACACACCTGTCCGTCCATGATCTTCGCCATATCCTCGAAGGCCATTTTCGCAAAAGCAACGATGAACACCTGACCATCACTCTTATGTCCTTCGGCTTTAAAAACGGCCTGCCGCGTGAGGCCGATATCGTCATGGACGTACGCTTTCTCAAAAATCCGCATTGGGTGCCGGCCTTAAAACCCAAAACCGGCCAAGATCCGGAAATCGCCGACTACATCAACAAAGACCCTGCCTTTTCTGAATTTATAAACAATTTCGAAACGCTGATGTCACCGCTCTTTTCCCGTTATAAAGACGGCGGCAAGTCCTACCTCACCATCGCCATCGGCTGCACGGGCGGGCGCCATCGATCCGTTTATACGGTCGAGCACTTGCAAAACTGGCTCAGCGCTCTGGGACATAAAACGCGGATTGCACACCGCGATTTATTGGTATAAATATACCTAAATAAAGCATTTTACTTTTTCATAATGAAGTGATACTGTTACTTTTTATAGTCTTATACGCTTATTATGAAGCCAAACCTTACGGAGCAATCTGCACCAAAAGGCAATAAAAATAATTGTAATGCATACTATATTGGACGCTCCCAGAAGGGAGATTTGGATATGGACGGATCCCGCTGGCCGTGGGCAAGACAAGGTTTAGACTTTGATGGCGATACACCTGAAAACCAGTAAGAATAACTTAAATTAAACTGGCTCTTTCACGTCGAAATTAAACGCTGGAGAAGCTTGCTTTGTATAATCAATATTAGGAATTGCCGCCATAACCGCTTGCGGATCAACATTGGGAACCATTGTTGTCTGCGCCGCAGTAAATAAACCAGAGAAGCCGCCCCTAGTCAAATCAAGTGGCTGACCGCCAAAAACTAAGAATTTACTAGATAACCCGGGGGATTGTCCTAAATCAAATGCCATGTTCTACACCTCTATTTTTATGGTTTAAGTTTTTTATTTTTTACGCAGCTATTATTTTAAATCGAGTGCAGTATCACATCCCGCATCCATACTAGCATCTGCAAGAAGGTCACGACTTACGATCGGGCTAGAGCCTTTTGCCAAGAACTCGCCGAAGCCGCCTTTTGATAAAGCTTCTGAAATTTGTTGGGGAGTAACCGACTTCCCGCCGAAATCACTCGCTGGACTTCTTGATAAACCTCTCATAGAACACACCTTTCTCTATTTTAAACACCGCATTTTCTTCTGACACGCCCATGCCGTCATGGGTTCGGAACATGATTGTTATATATTTGCTCTCTTCCGCATCACTGTTGTTATTTTCAACAATATTAAACAAAAGCCTTCCAGCCTTGAAATCCGCCAGACTGACCATCTTTTCCTTGCGATTATTAAGCAAGGCAATCAAATTCTTGAGCGACTTCTCGGTCAATTCGAGGGGTTGATTATCCGCAACTGCGATATACTCCCCGATCGGTTCATAGGCCTTAACATCCTCAAAAAACCCTAAGATCTGATAAGCCCCAGCCACCGCTGGTTTCGGCTTGGAGATAAAAACTGGTTTTTCACTTTCGGTGTTAAATCCTTTAACCATGAATACATTTTACGCCAGAATTCGTTAAAGAAACATTAATTTTTTGGGGCTGTACCAGATAACTGAAAAAAAGTTACTGGTAGGCTATGAGAAAA
>CAYGJS010000037.1:0-17753 GCA_964350435.1 uncultured Micavibrio sp. | reverse complement strand
AAATTAAACAATGGGTTAAACATTATATGGGCTAGTTATCTGGTACAGCCCCAAAAGGAATATACAATGGCGGAGCCAAGAACAAAAGAAAATCGCGAGCTTTCGTTGGGTGATGATTTTGGCCCTGCGGTTGTTCGTTTTAATGGTTTAACAGTCACAACAGACGGTAATGGCAATGTTAAGCTTGAAAATGGACGTGTGACCGTTGATATAGCGGACGGCAATACTTCGGTTTTTGGCGGTAATGTTATCGCCCACACGGATGGGACAGTGCAATTAATAGCGCCTGCCCCTGAGCAGACAAACGCTCCTGGCGTTATCGCTTCCCGTGTTGAAGTAAAAGGTAGTTCAATTATCCGCGCCGGAACAGTGCAGCTAAACAAAATCAGCCAGTATCTGGCCGGTCTTCCTGATACGGCAAAAGCTGAATTGCTGGTTTCTCCACAGGATCTTGCCAATATTGATGGCGGCGGTCTTGGCACATGGGTTGATTCCATTACAAGAATCCGCGATATTAAAGGCTATCACGGTCTTGACGGTATGCGGGTTTTTGATCGTCCTGAAACTGCGCCCCATATTAGCTTAGAAGAAGATATTGCCAATCATATTAAGCTGTTACTCGCGTTTGCGCAATCTTCCGGCAAAGAGGTTACGACAGGTCTGTTTATGCCAACGAAGCAGCTTGTTCATGGCCGCGAGATTGGTTCGGGCAAGGTGACGGTAGACACTAATCTGTACTCCAAGAGAAAAAAGATCGGCAAGCAAGGCGATGAATTCATCACGAAACGTGGCTCTGTCGACGCCCATTGGCAGTTGTCGGCCACTGAGAACCCAGACGGCTCGTCCTACGTGTACGTTGTTGACTTCACGGACGGTGTTGTCGATGTTTGGGACCATAAGGGCCGCATCAGACTGTCCTCGCGCCCAGTCGCTCTGCGCTTCAACCGTAAGGTTGTTAGTCATTTTAGTCATTTAGTTATTTAATCATTTAAAGGCCGCGCTACGCGCGGCCTCAAATTTTTTGGGGCGGTTTCCGCGTAATTTTTTGGGTTGTTCTGAGTAAAAATTAATGGCGCAGTACGAGCATTTGCCAATTTATAAGCAAACTTACGACATTTTGTTGCGTACGATGACCGCAACAAAAGATTTTCCGCGTGAATATAAATACACTTTAGGTCAAAAAATCAAAGATGAGCTGATTCAAATCGTGATTTTGATTTATCGGGCAAATAGTGCTAAAGATAAATTACAGCATATTCAGGAAATATTAGAGCGGATACAGGCAGTGCAGCTTTTAATGCGCCTGTCTCACGATATGAAGATATTGCCACGCCGCCATTATGCGGCATTGTCTGAGATGACAGAAAACCTTGCCATGTGGGGGTGTGGGAGGTTCAAGGGTTTATAAAAAAAGAGCTGTTTGTTATTTTGATTTTAATTGATTGAGGATTTCCGGGATGAGGGAGTCTGGTATTTTATGAGGTTTGCCGGCGTCTGATGCCTTGCGGATATCGGCAGAGAGGGGGATTTCTCCCAGAAACGGTACGCCGAGTTTTTCTGCTTCTGCCTGCGCCCCCCCGTGGCCGAAAATATGTTCTTCATGCCCGCAATTTGTGCAAATATGCGTGCTCATATTTTCGATCACGCCCAGGATGGGTACGCCGGTTGTGCGATACATTTCCACACCTTTGCGGGCATCGGCCAGTGCGATATCCTGCGGCGTTGATACGATAATCGCGCCATCTACGTCGATTTTTTGTGCGATTGTCAGTTGTGCATCGCCTGTGCCGGGCGGCATGTCGACAATCAAAAAGTCCAGAGGGTTTTGCGCGCTTGCCCATTCTACGTCTCTAAAGAGTTGGTAAATCGCGGATTGTACCATGGGTCCGCGCCATACCAGAGCCTTCTGGTTATCGACCATGAAGCCGATCGACATAACACGTACACCATCGGCAAGCAGAGGTATAATCTTTTTTTCATTTGTAAATTCCGGCTTTTGACCCTCCAGTCCGAATATTTTTGGCTGGCTTGGTCCGTAGATATCGGCGTCCAAAATTCCGACTTTATATTGGCTATTTTTGGCCAATTTTCTTGCGATTGCCGCGGAAATTGTAGATTTTCCGACGCCGCCTTTCCCGGAGGAAACCGCGATGATCCGGTTTGCATTCACCAGCAGTTTTGGGTTCTTCTCCATGCCGTGCGGGTCTGGGGGGGCTGTACGTGTTTGGTTGTTTGCAGCTTGGCGCTCCGCTGTTAAAATGGCGGTTACTTTCTGAACGCCTTTCAGAGTTGAGACAGATTTTTCGGCTTGCAAACGCAGGGTTTCAAGAGCCGCTCCCTTTTCGGGATCGACTTCGATCAGAAATAAAACATCGCCGCCGGTTGAAATTTGTATGCTCGAAACCATGCCGGCTTCAACAATGCTTTGTCCGCTTTTCGGAGCCTGGATCTTTTCCAGAGTTTTTAAAACTGCTTCTTCAGTAACGGCCATGATATCGATCAATTTTAACTGCAAAACGCCTTGCTTTTGAATGTGAAAAGAATATTGTTAGTTTCGATCAAAATTACAACAGTTTTCATGAAGGAATATCGATGGGTTGGGAAGACAAATCGGGCGGCGGCGGTAAAGGCAAGGGAAACCCCTGGGGCAAACCGAGCAATGACGGCAGCGGCCCTGGTTCGAGTCGTGGTGGTGGATATCGCGGTAGCGGCGGGGGTGCGGAGCCGCCGGATCTTGATGAATTACTGCGGAAGGCGCAAGAGAGTTTTCGCGGGATGCTGCCTTCTGGTTTTCAGGGCGCCCCCCTTATCGGTCTGGTTATCGTTGGGGTGGTCACGCTTTGGCTTGCCAGCGGTTTTTATGTTGTCAATCCTGGTGAAAATGCAGTTATTCAGCGTTTTGGGGCCTGGGAGCGTACACAGGCCGATCCGGGGCTGGGGTATCATTTACCGGCCCCTGTTGAAACGGCCACTATTTTGAATGTTGAAGAAATTCAGCGAATGAATATTGGGTTTGCTCAGGCCGCAACGCGGGGTGGGCCGCCTTCTGCGCGTCGCGATGTGCCTGAGGAGAGTCTGATGCTGACCTCTGATCGCAATATCGTTGATCTTGATCTGGTTATTCAGTGGAACATTAAATCCGCCGAGGATTATCTGTTTGAGATTCGTGATCAGGAAAACACGATTAAGAAAGTTGCGGAAAGCGCTATACGTGAGGTTGTCGGTCAAACCGATATGTTTCCGATTATCACCACCAGCCGTGCGGCTGTGGCGGATGCGGCTAAACTGATTATACAGGATAATCTGGATTTTTATAAATCCGGTGTGAATATCACGCAGGTGCTTATTGAACGGGCGGAAGTTCATCCGGATGTTCAGGCGGCTTTCCAAGATGTGCAGTCGGCGAAGCAGGATGCGGAAGATGTTCAAAACCGGGCTGATGCGTATCGTGAAGATATTTTGCCGCGTGCGCGCGGTCTGGCTATTCAGATGCTTCAGGAAGCGGAGGCCTATAAGCAGTCGACTGTTGCGCGATCAAACGGGGATGCAGAACGGTTTAACTCTGTTCTTAAAGCCTATCAAAGTGGGAAGGATGTGACGCGTGAGCGGATTTTCATTGAAACGATGGAGAATGTTTTGGGCAACGCCAAAAAGATCATTATGGACAATAAATCTTCACAAGGGGTTGTGCCGTATTTGCCGCTGAATCAGTTGAACGCGCCGCAAAAATCTGCACCAAACGCTGTTTCAAGCTCTATGCAATAAGGATTACAAAGCAATGAATAAACCTTTTCTGATTTTTCTCGCAATCGTCGCTATCGGCATGATCGGCGCGTCTCAAGTGTTTTTTATTGTAGATCAGCGCGAACAAGCCATCGTTCTTCAGCTTGGGCAACCGGTGGGTGAAATCAACGGCCCAGGCCTTCATGTAAAGTTGCCTTTCATTCAGGATGTGCAATATTTTGATCGCCGAATTCTTTCCGTTGATCCGGAAGCGGAGCAGGTGGTGATTTCCAGCGTTGATATCGCGGTGCAAAGCGAGAACGAAACCGAAGAGGAAGAAAAGTCGCGTAATGTTTCGATTGCCAATGTGACGGGGGAGCCGATTATTCTTGATACTTTTGCGCGGTACAAAATTACGGATCCGTTACAATTTCTGAAGACGCTTCGTACCATTAATGCGGCGAATTCACGCATTGAAAATATTCTTAATGATGCGACCCGTGCCGAGCTGGGGAAGACCAGTTTGCAACAGCTTCTTTCTCCTGCGAGGGCGATTGTCATGCGGGATGTTCAGCGGCGGGTGAATGAAAACGTTAAGAAGGATAATCTGGGGATTGAGATTATTGATACTCGCATTGTTCGGGCGGATTTAACGTCTGAATTGCGGACCTCGACAGTGCGCCGGATGCAATCAGAGCTGAAAGAGCGGGCCACGGAAACCCGCGCCAAGGGTGAAGAACGTGCGCTTGAAATTCGTTCGACCGCAGAGAAAGAACGGACTGTTCTGATTGCTCAGGCTCAGCGTGATGCGTCTATTCTGAAGGGGGAGGGTGATAATGAAGCGATTAAAATTTATGCCAATGCCTTTAATCAGGATAAAGAATTCTATTCCTTTATTCGGTCAATGGAGGCGTATAAAAACACGTTGGCCGATCCGGAAACGCAGTTGATTTTGTCGCCGGGTAGCGATTTTTTCAAGCATTTCGGAGAATAAACAGGCAGGTTCGTCTGCTGCTTGGACTAAGCCTTGACCCAAAGCGTGGCACTGCGTAATTTGTAGTTATTCGAAGCAGCATTTGACTGTGATTTAAAGCATTTGAAAGGTGTGAATCTATGCGCAAAGTAACTGTTATTGTCGTTATGGCCTTATCACTGTGTGCCTTGTTTATGGTTCCGTCTGCCATCGCCAAAACGTTTGAAAATGCGCCGGCAAGCTTTGCCGATATGGTTGAGACGCTTACCCCTGCTGTGGTGAATATTTCTTCGACACAAAAAGCACCGGAGATGCCTATGAGGCGAGAAATTCCGGGTATGCAGGATTTGCCGGACGGTCAGTCTATGCCTGATATTCCTCGATTCCCGGAAGGCTCACCGTTTAATGATTTTTTTCAGGAATTTATGGATCGCCGCGATGGTCTTGGCATGCGAGATATTCCCATGATTCCTGAAGCGTCTCTTGGTTCTGGTTTTGTTATTGATGCTGAGAAGGGTTATATTATCACCAATAATCATGTTATTCGCGATGCCGAGGAGGTGCGCGTTACGTTTCAGGACGATGAGACGCTTGATGCTGAAATCATCGGTCATGATGAGAAAACCGATCTTGCAGTTCTAAAAATCGACCCTAGCAAAAAGAAGCTTACTGCTGTGAAATTCGGAAACAGCGATGTGTTGCGGGTGGGAGATTGGGTTGTGGCGATTGGCAATCCGTTTGGTCTTGGGGGGACGGTTACTGCGGGTATTATTTCTGCGCGCGCGCGCGATATTAATGCGGGGCCTTATGATGATTTTATTCAGACGGATGCGTCTATCAATCGTGGGAATTCCGGCGGCCCGATGTTTGACCTTAATGGTGAGGTCATTGGCATTAACACTGCGATTTTCTCTCCCTCTGGCGGTTCGGTCGGCATCGGTTTTGCGATTCCCTCCGCGCTTGCCAAGCCTGTGATTGACCAAATTATAGAGTTTGGTCGTACGCGTCGCGGCTGGCTGGGCGTTCGCATCCAGAAAGTTACGGATGAAATTGCCGAGGTTCTTGGTTTGCCTAAGGCCACAGGCGCTCTGATTGCCAGTGTTAATGATGATGGTCCGGCCAAGGCTGCGGGTCTTGTTCCTGGGGATATCGTTCTTGAGTTTAATGGCAAGGTTGTTGATGATATGCGGGAGCTTCCGCGTATTGTTGCCGAAACTCCGATTGAGCAGCAAGTGAGCCTTGTTTATTGGCGTGACGGTCGGAAACAGACTACATCTGTGGTTGTGGCAGAGCTGGAAAAAGCGGAAGAGGACGGGTTGATTGCGCAAAATTCTGCGCAGGAAGAGCGTGATGCTCCGAGGAAAGATACCGAGTTTTCTGAATTCGGGTTCAATATTCTTGAGCTGGATGAGGTTATTCGGAGCGATTTTGGTATTCATGATGATGTGCAGGGCTTGTTTATTAACCGCGTTGAACCCATGAGCGAGGCGGCGAAAAAAGGTCTTTACGAAGGCGATGTCATTATAGAAATGAACCAGCAGCCGGTTTCAAGTATTGAAACCGCCAAGGATGTTGTTCGGGATGCTGTTGAGAACAAACGCAGTTCTGTTTTGATGTTGATTAATCGTGATGGTGATATGCGGTTTGTGGCGTTGAAGCTTCCGGAAGAGCCTGTTCAAAAGGATAAAAGGTAAGTTTGGCGGGCGCAAAGCAACCAGCGCAGATTCATATTATCGCCGGACCGACGGCCAGCGGAAAGTCAGACAAAGCACTTGATGTGGCGCGAGAGCTGAACGGCGTTATTATTAATTGCGATTCTTTGCAGATTTATGATGGATTGCCGATTTTGTCTGCCCAACCCAGAGCGGAAGATTGCGCGGCAGTTCCGCATCGTCTTTATGGTCATCTTCATCCCAATGATGTTTGTAGCGCAGGGCGTTGGCGCGAGATTTCTGAGACGGTGATTTACAGCGTTCTTGAAAAGGGTCAAACCCCGATTATATGCGGTGGTACGGGGCTTTATATCCGAAGCTTGATGGAGGGTCTGTCGCCCATGCCCGATATTCCCGAAGAGGTTCGCGCCGCGGTTGTTGCCCGTTATGAAGCTTTGGGCGCGGCGGCGTTTTACAAGGAATTGGAGTGCCGGGATCCTGTGATGGCGTCGCGTTTTCACGTTAATCACAAGGCGCGTATTATTCGTGCGATGGAGGTTTTGGATGCGACCGGGAAATCTTTGAGCCAGTGGCAGCAGCTTCCGCGCGAAGCTCCGCCTGATTGTTGGGAGTTTATATTGCATAAAGTTATGCCGCCACGTGAAATATTGTATGCGCGTTGTAACGAGCGTTTTGAATGGATGCTGGATCATGGCGCGTTAGAAGAAGTTGAGGCGTTTGATCGTCGCTTGCAATCTGGTGAAGTTAAAGCGGGTGTGCCATTAACCAAAGCTCTGGGTTTTAAGCATTTATGTGCGTATTTGCGCGGCGGGATCAGTAAGCAAGAGGCTGTTATCCTGTCTCAGACTGACACCCGTCAATATGCCAAACGGCAAATGACATGGCTGAGGAACCAGCTTTAGTCGCGGTCGGGGACGTTTTTTTACAGATTAGACGGTTGCTTCGAGTGGCTTAACGACTCTTGCTCATGACCATATCCATAATTTTTGTTGGTTATCTGGTACAGCCTCATCAATACTTTATGTTAATTCAAGGCCGTGATTAATTTTAGAGATCCGTTTAAATCATCGATTTCGAAAATGCGGTATTGCAGCCATAAAAGCGCAGGGTAGGCGGCGATCCAGATCCAGAAAAAGCGGTTGAGACCGAACAGGCAGGCATTGGCGAGGTGGAAGGTGCTGGCGAGGATGAGGGCGAGGATGAGGGTGGGTTGGGTGATAAGTGCCAGCGGGAAGGCGAGTTCGAACCCCATGACCGCCCATGACATCAGGAAGAGTATTTGCGGGCGCATGGCCCAGTTTCTCAACGATTCACTGACGGGATAGGCGGAGAAGGCGAAGACGTCTTGCAGGGCACGGCCCTTGCGCCATTCGGGGTTTGTGATCTTGACCCAGCCGGACATGAAATAGGAGAGCACGAGTTGGAGTGCCAGATAGCCGAAGATGTATTCCTGCCAGCGCGGCGAGGGCATGAAATGGGCGAGGGTGAGGCAGGATAGGATGAGCAGGGTCATGCGGTCTGCGCCGCCGTTATAGGGGCCTTGGAAGCGTTTGAGGATGAAGAGAGCGTTGATGAAGAGGGCGAGGCAGATCCATGGCTGGGCGATGCCGGTCATCAGCAGGGCGCTGAGGATTATAAGGGGGAGGAAGAGGGGGCGTTCGTCTTGTTGCCCGCGGAGGTGTTCGAGGCTTTGCTGGATCAGTGCCAGTGCCAGCAGGATTTCGGTGAGGCGCAGGGCGAGGTCTAGGCTCATTATGTGGTCTCTTCCAGCATATTATGGATTGGGGAGATATAGGCGATTTGTGTTTGCAAGGTTTTTCCTTCGCGGTGGATGAAGGCCAGCCGGAATTGGAGGTAGGGCGATTTTTGGACGTGGGCGGCCGGGCCGGATTTAAGTTCGGTTTTGAGGCGGCGAAAAATTTCTTGGCAGCTGCGTTCGGTTTCGCCCTGGATCAGGCGTTCGGCGCAGCTTACGATAAAGAGCGTTTCGTTCCAGCGCGGGTTGTGGAGCAGGCGTTTGAGAGTGTCGGCCGCGGAAAGCTGCGGTGGTCTGGGGCGGAATTCCTGCCAGTTTTGCGGTGTGGTTTTTGGGGTTTTTAGGGTGGTGTATTCAATGCGCGGCGACGGGGCGATGGTATCGAAGAACCGCCAAGAGGGGATGATTGCGGGCAGCAGGAGTTTGAGGGTTTGCAGCATGTATTGAGTTTAGTTCAAATTTTTGATGAGCGGAATGCCCATCAGCCGGAGTGCCAGATTTCTGCAATCGCGCAGGACGGGGTATAGAACCGCTGTTACGGATTTGGATTGGAAGATCCAGTATGCGGCGCGGTTGAAGACGCCGGATCTTGTGCTGAGTAGGGCGAGGATGTGGATGGCGTCTGCGCCGTAATACAGATGATCGCCGATTTTGACGACCATGCCGTGGTCGATGTCCAGACCCTTGGCGGTGATTTCATCCATGAGGGGCGAGGGCTGGCGGGCATCCACGAGTTTGAGCGTGCCTGCCGCTTTTTGAAGGCGCACGGCTTGGCAATAATTGCGGCAAAAGGGGCATTTATCATCGTATACGACATAGACGGTACTGTTTTTATGGGTCATTTTTTTTCCTTTATCAGCATCCGTATTTTTGCCTGTGAAAATCTGCCATAATATGGGTTGTTAGTCTTTTTATTTTTCTGGCGGAGCCTTGTCCATGCAAATTATATTATTCAGCCTGACATTTTTAATTTCGGCTTTGCTGGTGTTTTCGGTGCAGCCGATGATTGGCAAGATGATGTTGCCGTTTGTCGGCGGGTCGCCTGCGGGGTGGGTGGTTGCCATGGCGTTTTTCCAGATTGCGCTGCTGGGCGGGTATACGCTGGCCTGGCTCGGCGCACGGCTGAATGTTTTTACGCAGAGCGTGATGATTTTTGCGCTGCTAGGGGTTGGCTGCGTGTCTTTGCCGATTGTGTTTCAATCGCAATTTTTGCAAGGCGGGATTACGCCTTTATCTGTATTTGTGCAGCTTGGGTTTATTGTCGGGTTGCCGTTTATGGCGCTGTCTTCGATTGCGCCGGGGTTGCAGCGGATTTTTTCGTATAGCGGGCATAAGACGGCGGGGGATCCTTATTATCTTTATGCGGCGAGTAATGTCGGGAGTTTTGCGGGGCTTCTGGCGTATCCGCTTGCGGTTGAGCCTTTGGTGTCGCTGGATCAGCAATCTAAGCTTTGGGCGGCGGGGTATGCCGGGCTTCTGGCGCTTTTGCTGGTGTGCTGCGGAAGCGTGTTTTTGAATAATCGCAGTTTGATCAAGCTGGGCTTTGAGAAGGTGCAAGTTGCGGTTTCTGCTGCGATAGAGCCCGCGCCGCGTTGGAAAATGCGGCTGCACTGGATTGTGCTGGCGGCGGTGCCGTCATCGTTGGTTTTGGGGGTGACGACGGAGATTACGACCGATATTGCATCGCTGCCGATGCTGTGGGTTATTCCGCTCGCGCTGTATCTGGTGACGCATATTCTGGCGTTTGGGAAGTCGAAATTTGCGCGGAGTGAGAGCCTGCCGTATTTCCATTTGTTTTTGGTGGCGGTTGTGCTGTTTACAAAAATTATGCTGCAGAAATCGGTGATGGATTTTTCGATGTTTGCGGTGATTTTGTCTTCGTATTTGCTGTGCTTTTTTATTACGTGTTTGTTGCTGCATGCTGCGCTTGTGCGGCTTCGTCCGCCTGTTCAGTTTTTGACGGAGTTTTATTTTTATCTCGCGCTGGGCGGGGCGATTGGCGGGTCGTTTAATGCGTTTGCTGCGCCAGTGCTGTTTGAAAATCAGTATGAATTTATGGGCGTTTTGGTGGCGTCAATATTGCTCAATCCATTATTCAGATGGCCTGAGGGTTTGAAAAATTGGGTTAAAGCTCTGCTTGCGGGGGGTGTTTTTGCCTTGCTTGCGGGGCTATCGCATTTTGTTTCAGCGGATGGCGGGGATGAGGGTTTGATAGCGCTTGTTCTCATCGGCGCTGGTGTGTTTGCAGGGCTTTGCATCAGCATTGTGCGCCCTGTTTATCTGGCGGCAGGAGCGATAGCGATTTTTGTGATGCTTTCGGTTGTTATCCCTGCGCAGCAAAATCTTGTTTCTGTACGGAATTTTTTCGGGGTTTCGATTGTGCAGGATAAAATCGCCCGCGATGAAAATTGGGATAAAGAATATCCAATACGTGAGTATTATCACGGCAGCACATTGCACGGGTTTCAGTGTAAGGATGCGGAATGTTCGACATATCCGCTGGCGTATTATGGTTTGGGGACGGCGCTCGATAGTGCGTTTGCGGTTTCTGATCCGAAAGATGTGATGGTGGTGGGGCTTGGCGTTGGGACGATGGCGTGTTTTAACAAGCTTTACCGCCGCGCGGAAATTTCCTTCGTTGAAATTGATGATGCCGTTGAAGATATTGCGATCAATCAATTCAGTTATCTGCAGCAATGCGGGTATAAAAATATTACGATTGATGACGGGCGACTTTACTTCGGGCGTCCAGAAAATCTGCAGCATAAATTCGATATGATTATTATTGATGCGTTTAGTTCAGACGTTGTGCCGCTGCACTTATTGACCTTGGAAGCTATTGAGGTTTATGAGAATGCGCTCAATGAAGGCGGTGTGATTGTGATGAATGTTTCCAATCGCTATTTTGATCTTGTGCCGCCGCTGGCGAGGGTTGGCACGGAGTTGGGTTTGAGCGTTTTTGCGCATCAGAATTTGAATATCACCGATGATATATTGCTGTATGAGAGCACGTGGGTGGTGATGACGGCGGATGATAAAAATGCTGCGGAATTTAAGAAGGCGGGATGGGCTTTGCCGCAAAGTAATGGCGCGCTGTGGAGTGATAATTTTTCGAACCTGATTGGCGCGGCGAAACCGTTTAGCGCGGCAGATCGAGAGGTGCTTATTGATGCCTCAATGCAAACGCAGGTCGAGATGCATGGGTATGTTTTGAAAAAACGTGCGCTCACTGAATATGACCGCATGTTTATGGAGCGTTATATAATTTTGTATGAACGCCAGAAGCAGGCGTTTGCGGCGGAGGCGGCAGAAGAAGCGGCGGACGCCCGTTAACGCTTTTACGCGCTGGCGCGGCTGGCGCGTTTGCGTTCATGCGGGCAGAGGTGCAGTTTTCGCAGGCGCAGGCTTGTCGGCGTCACTTCCAGAAGCTCATCATCATTGATGTAGGCCATCATGTCTTCGAGCGACATCTTGCGCGGCGGCACCAATGTTACGGCTTCGTCTGTCCCTGAGGCGCGCATGTTGGTCAGCTTTTTACCCTTCAGTACGTTAATCTCAAGATCATTCTCACGGCTGTGTTCGCCGACGATCATGCCGCCGTAAACAGGAGTTTGGTGGCCGATGAACATCGCGCCGCGGTCTTGCAGGTTGAAGATCGCATAGGCTACTGCGGTGCCCTGTTCCATCGCAATCAATGCGCCTTTTGTGCGCTGCGGGATGTCACCTTTATAGGGGGCGTAGGCGTGGAAGACGCGGTTGAATACGCCTGTGCCGCGGGTGTCGGTCATGAATTGTGATTGATATCCGATCAAGCCGCGCGAGGGCGCAAGAAAAGTCAGGCGGGTTTTGCCTGCGCCTGATGAGCGCATATCAAGCATTTCGGCTTTGCGGCGGTTCATTTTATCAACCACGGTGGAGGAGTATTCTTCGTCTACGTCGATGGTGACTTCTTCGATCGGTTCGAGTTTTTCGCCGTTTTCTTCTTTAAACAGAACTTTCGGGCGGGAAACAGTGAGTTCGAAGCCTTCGCGTCGCATTTGCTCGATCAAAACGCCGAGCTGGAGTTCGCCGCGCCCGCCGATTTCGAAGGCGTCTTTGTTGTCGCTTTCGGCGTAGGTGATGGCGACGTTGACTTCGGCTTCGGCCAATAGGCGTTCGCGGATCATTGTGGAGGTTACTTTTGTGCCCTCTTGTCCGGCGAAGGGTGAGTCGTTCACTGACATCATCACGGCCATTGTCGGCGGGTCGATCGGTGTTGATTGTACAGGTGTTGTTAGCGACGGCGCGCCGATCGTGTCGGCCACGGATGTTTTGGTCAGTCCGGCAATACAGATGATATCGCCGACATTGACTTCGTTCACAGGAACGCGCTGCGTGCCGTCGAATTTCATCAATTTGGTCAGGCGGCCATTTTCGATGGTTTTACCGTCAAGATCCATGGATTTTACGGTGTCGTTCACTTTTGCAGAGCCTTGAATTACGCGGCCCGTCAAACAGCGGCCAAGGAAAGGATCGGAATCGAGAAGTGTTGCCAGCATTGCGAACGGGGCGTTTTTGTCGCCTTTTGGCGGCTCAACGTGTTCGAGGACGAGGTCGAGCAAAGGCGAGAGATTTTCGCGGGGGTCGGCGAGGTCTTTCACGCACCAGCCATTTCGGCCTGAGGCGTACAGGATCGGGAAGTCGAGTTGCTCGTCATTGGCATCCAGTGATACAAACAGGTCGAAGACTTCATCGACAACTTCTTCAGGCCGGCCATCGGGGCGATCGATTTTGTTGATAATGACGATGGGCTTCAGGCCCTGTTTGAGGGCTTTGCCGAGAACGAATTTGGTTTGCGGCATTGGGCCTTCGGCTGCGTCTGTCAGCAGGATTACGCCGTCTGCCATATGCAGAACGCGCTCTACCTCACCGCCGAAATCGGCGTGGCCTGGGGTGTCGATGATGTTGATGCGAACCTCGCCCCATTGGATAGAGGTGGGTTTGGCAAGAATGGTGATACCGCGCTCTTTTTCCAGATCGCCGGAGTCCATGACACAAACGTCTACGGCCTGATTGTCGCGGAACATGCCGCTTTGCTTCATCATGGAGTCGATGAGCGTGGTTTTGCCGTGGTCAACGTGCGCGATAATTGCGATGTTGCGGAGTTGCTGGGTCATTCGTCGCTTCCTTTTGCTTCTTTTGCTTTTTCAGTTCGCTGCTTCGCGCCTAAAGTATGTCTCATACTCGTCGCCGCTCGCGCCTGCTGAAAAAGCAAAATCAAGCAACGTTGTTGTATATTTCCTTCGCCCCATAACTTTGGACGCCCTGTGTGTAGCGGAAATGCCGGGAAAAGGGAAGGAAAATCTGAAGGGCAGAATTTCAAGGATTTTGCAGGATTTTTGGGTCTTTCAGGACGACAAATCCATCTTGGGCGGCGATCACGATTTCGCGGCTCAGGCGGGCGGCGATTGTTCCTGCTGGGAGGTTATGTTTTTCTTGCCAGAAATCATAGGCGTAGACGACCCAGAGTTGTCCGTCAAAGTCGGCGAGGCTTCCGAATCCGCCGAAGGCGCGGCCTGCGGCGTCAATTTCATTTACAGTGGCGTTGAAGTCCATCAGGCGGTCATAGTCGGTGGGCATGCTGAGCCACGAAGCGTCCTCCTGGTTTTGCGGGCGCGCGCTATCCCAATATTTGTCGAGGTTAGCGACGAGGTCAGACACCATATCGGGTGCGTGGAGAGCGATTTTGGCGGTATAGGTTTCAACGGTTTCTGAAGGGCTTAGATCGAATTTATGTTGAAGAAGGATATCGCCCGCGTCGAATTTATCGGTCATTTTATGGGCGGTGAAGCCTGCGGCGTCTTTAACGTCGTCGATGATCAGGCGCGGGATTGGCATCATGCCGCGCCCTTTCGGAAGATAGGTGGGGTGGATATTGAGGGCGCGGGCGGATTTCGGCAGCGGGATTTTATGCGGATAGCCTGCGGAGATGAAGAGATCGCAGCCTTGTTCTTCGAAATTATGAATATGCGTTTGGGACGCTGGAGATTGGATGAAGGGGATGTTAAGGCGGCCTGCGAGGGCTTGGCACTCGGTATTAAAATTGAAGATATTGTCGCAAGGGAAGCTGAAAATGCCGATGAGTTCTTGTTCTTCAACGATCAGGCGTTGAATAGAGGGCAGCATAAAATCATATCCGAAGAAAACCAATTTCATGCGCGTCCTTTTGCCTTTGCAGGGCGTTGCTGCGTTCCTAAAATAGAATGACTAGTCGTCGCACTTGCGCCTGCTGCAACACCAAAATACCGCGCATAAGTGTTGTTAATAGTATCATTCAAGTTTGTGTCTGGTGCAAGAGGGCAAGGCTTTACGCTTCGCCCTCGAAAAGGCGGTCGAGTTCCTTGGCGAGATCCGAGGCGGCTTCGATAGATTTAAGGTTGGCTTTGTACTGAATTTCCGCAAGGGTGATGTTTACGGCTTCCTCGGCCACATCGATATTCGGGTATCCGACAAGGCCTTGATCGTTGGCGAAGGGTGAGTCGGGGTCGAATGTGGGTGTGAAGCCGCTGCCTTTTGCTATGACTTGTGATCTTACCCCGCCATTTGCGTCCGCCGTGTTTTGCGTGGTCAGAGCCTCGTAAGGCGCGTTTTCAGGATCGGTGAGTGATCCGCTGGTTTGCAGATTGGCGATATTGGACGCGCTTGCGGACAGACGGTTTGCCGCCGCGTTTAAACCTGTGAGTGCTATGCTTATACTCCCTAACATATCTTTCATTATAGCATGCGAATCGTTAAAATTGTATGGATTTTTGGGAGCGTGCCGTTTTCGATGTGGCTCATAGCAAAAGAGGTTTTTATGCGTTTTTCTTATGTTTTTCTGATGGTTATGGTTGTTTTGGGTTTGGGGTTTTCATCCGCCGTGCAGGCCAATATGCCGTTTCAGCATTGGGGTAAGTTCATATGGGGGCCGCCGAATACGGACCCTGTGCGCCCGCATCTGGAAACGGCAAAAGTGCCGAATAACGCGCAGTGGGATGATGATCCTTGGACGCCGCAGGACTGGATTGAAACGCGCGGAAGCGCGGCCGCTGTCATTGACGGGTTTTACAATGCAGGGATTATCACCGATCAATATCTGGACGAGGATATTCCGGTTTTGGAAGTCGGGCAGAATTTTATCAAGCTTTCGGCGCAGGAGCAGCGCCGCGTTGCCGCCTTCGTGGATGTTGCCTATGGCGTGACTTCAGGGAGTTCAAAGGGTTATATGATGATTGTGTTTCACAATGATGACGAGCCTGTTGGGATTTATAATCGGGATGGATTGCAACTTCAGTAATTCAGGGAGATTGAGAGATGATTTCGGGATTATATGCGGCGTTTTTTGCACTGATTCAGATCAGATTTACGATGAATGTTGTAAAAATTCGTCGCGGTGAAAAGGTGAGCATTGGTGATGGTGGGAAAGATCATCTTTTGCGGGCGGTTCGCGGGCATGGTAATTTCACAGAAACGGTGCCGATTTTTCTGATTTTACTGGTTATTTCCGAGATGAGCGGCGCGCCGTTTTGGACGATTCATGTTTTGGGTGTTTTGATGATTGCAGGGCGGCTGGCGCATTATAGGGGGCTGTCGAGTGGCACGGGGCATGGAAAATTCAGATTTTATGGGATGGTTGCGAGTGTTGCGGCGATTGCGAGTGCTGCGTTATTGTGCCTTTGGCTTAGCGTGCCTCTTTTGCTTCCTGCCGCCTAGGCGGCCTTGCTGGCGTTCTCTCAGCAGGATAATCAGGTTGGCGCAGATGATGATGAGTGCGCCGAGTATCACGTTCCAGCTCGGGATTTTGTTCCAAAATAGATAATCGAAGAGCATCGCCCAGATAATCATGGTGTACATCATGGGGGCGATGACGGTGGCTTCGCCGAGGCGGAAGCTTTGGGTTTTCGAAAGCAGAGCGATGACGCCTGTTGCGCCGATGCCGCATATTGCCCAGAAGGCCGGGAGCGACAGGCCTGCGGGGTCGATTTCGGCGAACGGCCAGTGGAGGCCGCAGGTGATGGTGCCGAACAGGCAGAAGTAAAAGGTGGTGGCTTTGGCGTTTTCGGTACTGCCTATCCAGCGCAGGATGGTGTCGACGCAGCCGGAAGCGAAGCCCCATGAGAGGCCGAGTAATAACCCTAAGAACGGGAGTTGCAGGTTTCCGCTGAACGGGTTGGCGACGATAATTACGCCTATAAAGCCGAGGATAATCGCGGCTATGCGGTATTTGCCGATGCTTTCTTTTAGAAACATTACAGATAGTAAAAGTGTCCAGAGGGGTGAGGTGAACAGCAGGACCGTGGTTTCGGCAATGCTGAGGATCTGGATAGCCCACATACCGACCGCGATGCCGAATGTGCCGATCGCGCCGCGCAAAACATGCGCCCATGGGCGATCCGTTTTGAGGAGATAAAGTTCGCGCGCGAAATAGAGCCAGAAAAAGAGAGCAAGGAGGGAGAAAGCGTTGCGGAAGAAGGTGACCTCGACGGGGCCATAGTATTGGCCGAGGATTTTGGCGAACAGGCTCATGCCCGCGAGCATAAAGGCATTGGTGGAGGCGAAGCCTATGGCAAGCCACAGGTTTTGTTTGAGGGCTTTGCTCATGCGCTGGCGGCTTTCTTTTTATGCTCCCGATACAGAATATAGGCCTTGGCGGCAATAATGACCAGAGCGCCAAGATAGACATTTAAGTTTGGAATATGGTGCCAGATTATGATGTCGAAGCCGCTTGCCCAGATCAGGCCTGTGTAGGTAAAGGGGACGACCAATGATGGCGTTCCTGAACGATTGGCACTGGTGATGCAGTATTGCCCGACGCCGCCGAAGATGCCGATGGTCAGGAATGCGAGCAGGTCAAGTGCGCTGACGCTTTGCGCGAACCATGGCATGAGCGCGCCGGCCATAATCGTGCCTGTGAGGATGAAATAAAAGGTGATGGTGATGGCGGGCATGGATTTGAGGGTGCGCAGGACGAGAAACATCGCGCTGTGGCTTATGGCTGTGGCGATTCCGAGAGCCAGGCCGAGGGCTGTAACGGCGTTACCGCTGGGCTGGATGATCAGGAGCGCGCCGCAAAGGCCGGTGAGTATAGCGACCATACGGTATTTTCCAACGCGTTCCTTGAGGAGGAAATGCGCGCCCAAAGGGGTGAGGAGTGTGGTGAGGAAGGTCAAAACGGTGAAGTCTGTGTAGGGCAAATGTTTCAGGGCGAAGAAGGTAATCGCCATGCTGATGATGCCGCCGATGCAGCGGATGGCAAGCCTGCCCGGGTGTCTTACCTGAAACAGTGATTTGTTTTTTATGTAGAGGTAGAGGAAGACAGGCAGAATGGTCAGGGCGTTACGGTAGAAAATGATTTCGACGACGTGGTGGGTTTCGGTCATGACTTTGGTGATTGCGCCCATTACGGCGAAGAGGAAAAAAGCCAGGGCGGCAAAACCCATGGCGCGCATAGGGTTGTCGGCTTCGGTCATGTCTTTGACGTTTGGGTTCATGGTTATGGGTATGAGAAATATGCGTGAAAAACAAGCGTATTTATGTTGACATAATTTTTAGATCTTGAACCTATCCCACTAAATTCATTTAACGGATTCACAAGCGGTTAAAAATCAGT
>CAYGJS010000036.1:0-17930 GCA_964350435.1 uncultured Micavibrio sp. | reverse complement strand
ATCGCACCCCCAGCCCCGCAGAGATTGAAGTCAGCCTGCCCTTCATCGAACGCCATATTCAACTGGCCGCGCCTGATATGATTATCCTGTGCGGCAAAGCACCTGCGCAAGCCCTGCTTGGCAGCAGCGACAGCATCTCAAAGCTTCGCAAAAAGTTCCATGATTATCTGCCCCAAACCCCGGAGCTGCGAGAGGGGGCAGGAGCATTGCCCGCGCTTGTCACATACCACCCCGATTATCTTCTCAGCACCCCGTCTCAGAAAAAATCCGTCTGGGCCGATATGTTGATGCTCAGCAACGCTTTGCAGCAAAACCAGCCAAAAATATAGACAAGCCGCGCAGTTTTATTGTAAAACTCCAGATACATCATGCGTCTGGGATATTTAAAAAAGAACCGCCGAAAGGCTGCCAGTATAATTATGTGCATAGTTTGCACCCTTTATGGCGTGTCGTTGCATACGGCCAGTGCAGGCACAACCCCGCCGATCCCGGCAAAAAAACCGTCCTTTGCCCAGAAGAATCCGGTGGGTTTTGATGTGATTGGTTTGGCTAAAAATTTTTTGGATAATGAACCCTCCACGAGGGCTGAAAGCGAGTTTGCGGATCCCCTCATAAAAAAATATGCGGCTGCCAGCGATCTCGGCCCATTAAGCACTCAAGACCAAAATCTTTATAAAGAAATTTTTATCTTGCAGGAACGCGGGGATATGCCCGCCGCAGATGAAAAAATAAAGCAACTGAAAAACCCACGCCTTTATGGCCATGTTTTGTATCAACGCTATATGCATCCCACCGCCTATTCCTCTTCGTTTGAAGAATTACAAAACTGGCTGGAGGTTTTCGGAGATCATCCCCATGCCGATAAAATCTATAAACTCGCCGGAAACAAAGGCACAGGCGCACTGAGACAGCCCCCTCCATCCTTTGGTGTTGCGCGTGTTCCGGAACCAACAATGCGCAGAGCCAAACCCTATATCTCCTCCAAAGCCAGAAGCGAAGAAGAGGCCACGCAGGTTGCAGGCTTCAAAAAGGCAATCAAGCAGGAGATAAGGTCAGGGGAGATCGACCAGGCACTCCGAAAGATTAAGGGCGAAGCCGCCCTTGACCGCTTGGAAAAAGATGTGCTTTTGGCCGAGGCCGCCGCCGCGCTGATGTATCAGGGGCACAAAACACAGGCTCTGAACATCGCCCAAAGCGTGACGGAACGCTCGGGCGTAAATGCCCCGAAAGCGGCGTGGGTCGCGGGGCTGATGAACTGGAAGGATAAGCGTTATTCCAAAGCCGCCAGTGATTTTGAAATGGCGGCGCGTTCGCCTTATGCTTCGGGCTGGATGCTGGCCTCGGCCTCATATTGGGCGGCGCGTTCGCATATGCGCGTGGGCAATGTCAAAGCCGTCAGCACCTGGCTTCGCCGCGGCACGCAATATCCCCGCACATTCTACGGCCTTATTTCCACGCGGGCATTGGGGCATGATTTCAATTTCAACTGGCAGGTGCCGACCTTCACCCGTGAAATGCGGGATATCCTCTACGCCATGCCCGCGGGCGCAAGAGCGATGGGGCTGGTTCAAGCCAGACAATTCCAGAGCGCGCAGGCCGAGCTCCTGCGGATTAAACCCGACAACCAAAAACAGCAAGACGCGCTTCTGGCCTTTGCCGGTTACGCCAATCTCCCCGGTCTTTCGATGCGGCTCGCCAATATTGCGAGGCCCGATGAGGGCGGTAATTATTATGACGCTGCGCTCTATCCCATCGGCCCGTGGAAGCCGAAAGACAACTTTAAAATCGATGAAGCATTGGTGAATGCAATCGTCCGTCAGGAATCCCGTTTTGACCCCGATGCCGAAAGCCCAAGCGGCGCAAAAGGTCTGATGCAGCTTATGCCCGCCACCGCCCGCGCCATTGCAGGCGAAGACGAAATAGAACTGGACCATCCTGAAACCAATCTGGATTTGGGACAAAACTATCTTCAGCATTTGATGAAGTCGTCACGCGTGAAGGGCGATTTGCTGTCTTTGTTGATCGCCTATAACGCCGGCCCGGGGAATCTGGCGAAGTGGAAATCGCTCTGGCCGGATGTCAAAGACCCGCTTTTATTTATCGAACTTCTACCCTCCAGCGAAACCCGTGCCTATGTTGAGCGCGTGCTGTCAAACTATTGGATTTACCGCATGAGAGCAGGCGAAGAAACGCCCTCACTCGATCAAGTGGCTGCTGGAAAACCTGCGAAATACGCCTCAGTCCTTTAAGCGTTTCAACGCCTCCGCATGCAAAGCCGGATCACCCAAAGCAATCACGCATCCATCGCTGGAAAGCGTAAGCGGATTGCCTGCATAATCTGAAATTACCCCGCCAGCGCCGCAAATAATGGGCGCGAGCGCGAGATAATCATAAGGCTGCAAGCCCGCCTCGATGATAACATCGACATACCCGCAAGCCATCAACCCATATTGATAACAATCCCCGCCCCAAAAGAACCGCCCCTCATTAAAATTTTTATATACCGGATGATCACCAAACATCGCGGGCGTGGTGCTGCCGATCCGCGCAGTTTCAAGCGAAGCACAAGGTGCAGTCTTAACAACCGCCCCATTAAACATGGTCTGCTGCCCGTCGCCAATCCAGCGTTCCTTCAAAATCGGCTGGTCTATCACGCCCAAAACAGGCACACCGTCCTTACACAGCGCGATCAGCGTCCCGAAGGTCGGCCGCCCGATCACGAAGCTTTTCGTGCCATCAATCGGATCAAGCACCCAAGTATAGCCGCTGCGACCTTCTTTTTTGCCGAATTCCTCACCGAAGATGCTGTCATCGGGGCGCGCCCCCTCGATCATCTCGCGCATCTTTTTCTCAATCGCACGATCTGCAATCGTCACAGGGCTGTTATCGCCTTTTTGTTCGACGTCGAAGGGCGTGCGGAAATATTGACGCGCAATGTCCCCCGCCGCATCGGCTAACCTATTGGTAAGTGCAGTAAATTCCTTCATATTTCCGTTCCCGTCATCCTGAAAGGCTTTAGCCTTGAAGGATCTAAAATATCCGCATAAGATCCATCAGCGCAAGCGCTTCAGGATGACAAATGAGCAAATGATGATGAAAACAGTCAATGACATACGCAATGAATTTTTAGGCTACTTCGAAAAGCAAGGCCACGCCCGCGTCGAATCAAGCCCGCTCGTGCCGCAAAACGACCCCACCTTGATGTTTGCTAACTCAGGCATGGTGCAGTTCAAGGATGTGTTCACCGGCAAGGAAAAACGCCCCTATACCCGCGCCACCACCAGCCAGAAATGCGTGCGCGCAGGCGGCAAGCATAATGATCTCGATAATGTCGGCTACACCGCCCGCCACCACACCTTCTTCGAAATGCTCGGCAATTTCTCCTTCGGCGATTATTTCAAGGAAGAGGCCATCGCGATGGCGTGGGAACTCGTCACCAAAAACTTCGCCCTGCCGCCGGAAAAACTCTGCGTCACCGTTCACGCCACCGACGAGGAAGCCGCCGATATCTGGAAAAAAGTCTCAGGCCTGACCGACTCTAAAATCATCCGCATCAATTCCGATGATAATTTCTGGCGCATGGGCGATACCGGCCCCTGCGGCCCGTGCACCGAAATTTTTTATGATCACGGCGATCATATCTGGGGCGGCCCGCCAGGAAGCGCCGAGGAAGACGGCGACCGTTTCATCGAGATCTGGAACAACGTTTTCATGCAATATGAACAAATCGACCCCGAAACCCGCATCGACCTGCCCGCGCAAAGCGTCGATACCGGCATGGGGCTGGAGCGCATCGCCGCCACATTGATGGGCAGCAACGATAACTACGCGATTGATATCATGCGCGCCCTGATTGAACATTCCGCCGACCTGACGCAGCAAAGCCCCGATGGTGATATGAGCGCATCCCACCGCGTGATTGCCGATCATATCCGCTGCGCCGCGTTTTTGATGGCCGATGGCGTAATGCCGTCGAATGAAGGGCGCGGCTATGTGCTGCGCCGGATCATGCGCCGCGGCATGCGCCACGCCCACTTGCTCGGCGCGGATGAGCCTTTGATGTATAAACTCTTCCCCACGCTTCTGGATAAGATGGGGCAGGCCTATCCTGAATTGGGCCGCGCCAGCGCCCTGATTACCGAAACCCTGAAATCCGAGGAAGAGCGCTTCAAAATCACGCTGGAGCGCGGTTTGAAAATGCTGGAGGATGAAACCGACAACGTCGCGAGCGGCACCAAATTCCCCGGCGATGTGGCGTTTAAACTTTACGATACATTCGGCTTCCCGCTCGATCTCACTCAGGACGCTCTGCGCGCCAAAAATATCGAGGTCGATACGCAAGCCTTTGATGCCTGCATGGCCGAGCAAAAAGCCAAAGCCAGAGCGGCATGGAGCGGTACAGGCGACGCAGGGAATGAAAAACTCTGGTATGACCTTCTTGAGGAATTCGGCCCTACGGAGTTTTTGGGCTATGATAGCGAGCAAGCCGAAGGCAAAGTGCTGGCGATTGTGAAAAAACAAGACAATCCCCCCTCCCTCAAGGGAGGGGTTAAGGGGGAGGGTGTTGAGTTTATAAACACCGAACACCCCCATCCTAACCTTCCCCCTCAAGAAGAGGGAAGGGATTTGTGGGTGCGCGTGGACAAGCTTAATCAAGGCGAACACGGCATTATCATCACCAACCAAACCCCTTTCTACGCAGAGAGCGGCGGACAGGTTGGAGATACTGGATTTTTATATTCGCCAAACAACGATGAATGCGTTGTAACGGACACACGAAAGCAGGTCGGTTCCCTATTTTTGCATTATGTAAAATGCAATCAGGGGGAGATCAAGCGTGCTGATGCTTTACAAATGAATGTTAAACAGGATAGGAGACGCGCCATTCGCGCCAACCATTCCGCCACGCATTTATTGCACGAAGCCTTGCGCCGCGTTCTCGGCGAACATGTGAGCCAGAAGGGAAGCTTGCAGGATGAAAACCGCACCCGCTTTGATATCTCGCATCCCAAAGGCATGAGCGCCGAGGAAATCGCCAAAGTGGAAGCCATAGTCGCCGAGCAAATCGCCGCCAACACAGATGTTGTAACCCGCGTCATGGGCATCGACGAAGCCCGCGCCACAGGCGCAATGGCGCTGTTTGGCGAGAAATACGACGATGAAGTGCGCGTGGTCATGATGGGCACACAAGGCGGCCAAGAAAATAAAGGGAAGCAATTCTCGATCGAGCTGTGCGGCGGAACCCACGCCCGCAACACAGGCGATATCGGCAAGTTCAAGATTATATCTGAAGGTGCGCTATCATCCGGCGTGCGCCGCGTTGAGGCCGTTACAGGCACTCGCGTTGATGCGTATGAGCAAAGCAAACATGATGCCGCTCAAGCCGAACTTGATCGCTTGAGTGCAGAAAACAAAACTTTGAGAGAGGAACTTACCGCGCTGGGCGGCCTGACCGATACGGCTGCACCAGCCGATCAAGTGGGACTTGTGAAAGACAACAAGCGCCTGCAAAAAGAAATCGCTGATCTGCGCCGCGCCCAGGGAACAGCCTCATCCGAAGACGAGATCAAAACCATTGGCGGCGTGAAATTCATCGGCAAAGTCCTTGAAGGCTTCCCCGCCAAAGACCTCAAACCCATGGCCGATGACCTCAAGAAAAACCTCGGCTCCGGCGTAATCGCGCTCATCTCGACCGATGCGGGTAAAGCCTCCATCGTTGTCGGCGTAACGGATGATCTGATCGGCAAAATCAACGCGGTCGATCTGGTGAAAATCGGCGCAGCCGCATTGGGCGGGCAGGGCGGCGGTGGCCGCCCCGATATGGCGCAAGCCGGCGGTCCGAACGCGGACGCGGCCAATGATGGCATCACGGCGATCGTGGCAAAGCTGGCGGGTTAGACTAGCCGGGTTCTTGTTGGGGCGTGAGCTGCTGGCGTAACTCCGTATTTTCAATTAAGGCTTGCGCCCTTACGGAGACCTCATAAGGTGTTATGCGGTCAATTTTGAAACCATCAAGATCGTCCTCAATAATTTTTAAAAAGCGTTGATCAATTGCCCAAAAACCGGAAGCCGGATTCGGCACGAGCGCAAAAGACATATTATCATACGCGGATTCTACGACGACCACCGGAAAATCATTAACCGAAAAAAATCGCGGATTAACGACCAGATCACGGACGTCCAGCGCAGCCAAATCATTGGCGGCGACACGCGCGCGCGCTGCTTGAGCTTTAATCTTGCTGGCTGCAGCCACGGCTTTATGGTGGAGCCCGCGTAAAACCGCGCGTTCTTCTGCGGCTCTGGCGGTGCGCATATGCCCATAGGCTTGTCGAGAAGTCTCATATTTTTCATACGCTGGTCCAAAATACACGAAAATCTCTGCCACATGCCCGTCACTATCGGGGACGCGCACATTGATATGTAGCCGCCTGATATTTCCGCGCTCGGCATTGACACGCGCAAAATCGTTTTTAAACCGCACAACAGTCGGCATGGCACAGGGTCTAAAATGCTCCGAAAGAATCTGAATGTCTTGAGGGGTATCACTCAAAATCGTGCACCTTACCATATCGACAACCCGTGAATACGGATGTGGGTCATCGCCATATTCATCTCGGGCTTTTTTATGCAGGCTGGTATCGGATTTTATGGAGATGCCTTGAATAAGGTTGGCACTATCCGCAGGCACAAACAACCGGCTTTTTTTGGCAATACGAAAAGAGTCTTTCACAATTCTTAATAGCCCGTCTGCAGCACTTTCGCGCTGTGCCAGAATTTCTTCAGGTTCATATTTCGCATGACGCGGCGGGCTCTGAATGACGCGCGTCCCGGCAGGAGAAAAAAAGTCGCGCGCGCGCTCACTTTGTCGAAGCGCATCAACCCTCAGCCAGTCTTGCCTCGCAACGCCCATATAGGTGCTCAACTGATCAAGATGAAGCGGCGTGACATGATCTCCGCGCAACATCTCATGGGTTTTATGTGTTCTTCTTCTTCCAGCCATAATCAATTTATATCGCCAATCCAATTTTTTTGCAATATGAAAAATAAATCAGAGGTTGAAATCTGATTGGCGTCTGCTATAAACGCGGCATATTCAATATAGAGGAAACACCATGGCCACACAGCGCACTTTTTCGATTATCAAACCCGATGCCACCCGCCGCAACCTGACGGGCGCAGTCAACGCCAAACTTGAGGCTGCGGGCCTACGCATCATCGCGCAAAAGCGCATCCATATGTCCCTTGACCAAGCCAAAGGCTTCTATGCGGTGCATTCTGAGCGTCCTTTCTTTGGTGAACTCACCGAATTCATGTCCTCCGAACCCGTCGTTGTGCAGGTTCTCGAAGGCGATGACGCCGTTGCCAAAAATCGCGAAGTCATGGGCGCGACAAACCCGGCAGACGCCGCCGAGGGCACAATCCGCAAAGAATACGCGCTTTCAATCGGTGAGAATTCCGTTCACGGTTCTGACAGCCTTGAGAATGCGGAAATTGAGATTGCGTACTTCTTCAAACCGGAAGAAATTGTCGGCTAATCAATAGCTTTCAATCCAGTTTGTTAATTGTTTTTGGGCTTCCTGATTCATTTCAGGAAGCTTTTTTATCATCTCCATGGCCTGGTCGAACTGCCGATCTTTCGCAAGTTTTTCAATCTTCGCGCTGATATCCGCCACGCCATCAAGCCCAAAATTCGCCGCCATGCCCTTAAGTTCATGCGCCCGTGCATGCATGTCTTCTGTCTGTCCTTGCCCCTCGGCCTCCATCCCCACCAAAACACCAACAATCTCGTCAGTTTTATCAAGGAAACTGTTCACCAAGTCTTCAAACTGATCCTTCGGCAAGCTATCGATCAGCCCTTGCAGCATATCCGGACTGAAAAGCACACGGGCTTCTTTTGGGATTGCCGGTGCCTCATCATCCAAACGCTCGATGTCGTGACGGTCTTCTATCGGCCAATCCAAATCATTGTGCTGCAATTTATGCACAGCATATCTAAGGTCTTCGGGCTTCACAGGTTTGGCAACAAAACCGTTAAACCCGGCGCGCCGATAGGCCTCACGATCCTCGACACTGACATTCCCTGAAACCGCAATGACGGGTAATGTTCTAAGGGCCTCCTTTTCCGAGGCCCGCAAAACTTTGGTCAGGTCCATACCATCCATACCCGTCAAATTAATATCCGTAATCACCAGATCAAAGTCGGATGTTTCGAGGATTTGCAGCGCATCCTCTGCACTCTCCACCAACATTAATTGGTGATGATCTTTATCCAGAAAGCCTTTCATAACCCGGCGGTTCATTTCGTTATCTTCCACAACCAAAATCCGCATAGGCTCAATTTCGAACTCAAAATCGCCCCGCAAAGAGATATCGCCCGCATTTTCATTAAACGCAACCTGCCCCTCTTTCATAAAGACCGTGAAGTAAAATGTAGAGCCGCTGCCCTCAAGGCTGTTGACCTGAATTTCGCCCCCCATCGCCGCGACAAGCCTGCGACAAATGGCAAGCCCCAACCCCGTCCCACCATATTTGCGTGTTGTACTTTTTTCGGCTTGAGAAAACGGCATAAACAGCCCCTTTATGCCGTCTTCCGATATTCCGATCCCTGTATCCTCGACAGCGCAATAAATTTCGTAACATTCATGGTCCGGGTTATAATCAGATTTCAAATAAATTGTGACCGAACCATGCGCGGTGAATTTAATCGCATTATTAACCAAATTCAGCAAAACCTGACGAAGCCGCGTCGGATCGGCCTTAAGAACAGGCGGAAAATCTTCCGGAATATTGCTCTTAAGCGTCAGCCCTTTTTCAACCGCATGGCCGGACATCAAAGTGATAACGTCGCGCACGATTTTGCGCATGTCGAAATCGATCATCTCAAGCTCCAGATTGCCACTCTCGATTTTCTCGAAATCCAAAATATCATTGAGCAGCGCCAGCATCGTATCGCCGGAATTTTGCATCGCGTTTAAATATTCGGTTTGCTGCATCGTCATATTGGTATCTTTAAGAAGCCGCAGCATCCCCATAACGCCGTTCATAGGCGTGCGGATTTCATGGCTGACCACCGCCAAAAACGCAGATTTCGAGCGGTTTGCCTCATCCGCGATATCCTTGGCTTTGCGCATTTCTTGCGTCCGCAGCATCTCGCGTTCCCGTAATTCTCCCATAAGCTCTCGTTCCCGCTCAATAACCCGCAGCAACCTCGCCTGATCCGCGGTTTCCTTGGATTGCTTGAGCCGCGCCAAGGACTGCGCCATCCGGTTTTCCTTTTCAGCCTCTGCAATCGTGTCCTCTCGAAGCTTTCTGATTTTCTTGAACGCCGCAAAGCCAAAGACCGTCCCTTGTAAAACCATCCCCCCCCAAAAAAGCGCCATGCCGCCTTCAGCGCTTAAATTCAACGCAGCCATGCCGACAACAACCCAGGCACCGCCCATATAAGCCTTGTACATGTGGTCTTTTTTTGAAGAAATAAAGCAAAATAAGGCGTTAAATACACTCAAACCTAAAAAACCAAATTTGATGAGTGTTGAATCATTATCAAAAAGCAAAGGCAGAAAAAATATCACCGGTAAGGTCAGCAACGCTCCACCATAACTCAGCCGGGTATTTTGATTATGGGGCTGGACATTTAAAAACCAAAAGCTTCCCAGCAAGCCGCTGATCGAGATCAGGACTAAAAAAATTGAATTTTTAACCCCGCCGTCCTCAAACGACAATGCGCCGCTCATCGCCATAACCAGACCGGCGAGAAGCCCAAAATAAAAGGCAAAGGCAGCAAAATCACGTGTACCTTTAACGGCAAAAAGGCCGACAGAAAACCCGCTCAGCAGTATAAAAAACCATAACAATGCATATTCAAATAAAGAAAAAGTCATGGCTTCCCAGCCTTTAGGCGCAAAATGAAGTCATCCGAACAGAACTGTCCGAAGTTTATTATAGTCCAAAATAAGCGCAAAAGGTTAAGGTTTCTTGAAAATTTTCAACTTAAGAAAACGGCACGAAGGCCACCGCAAGCCCCAGAAGAACGACCGCGCAAATCACAACCGTAATTTTTCCGGCCAAGATGAAATGACCCCAGAGGTCTTCGGCGTGTTTCATCTCTGCGGCGCTCGCTTCAACGGGTTTCTGATTGGCCATGATTGAGTATCCTTCAATATTATCCTGATCTGATTACACCTAAAAATGCAGGCAATTTCAAGCCCGACTTTGCGCAATTTTGTAAACCGCCTCGGGATAGGCGATATGCTCTTGTTCAATCACCCGCCCCGCCAAGGTTTCGGGCGTGTCATTGTCCAAAACCTTTACAGTTTTTTGCAAAATGACCGGCCCCTGATCGACCTCGGGAATAACAAAATGTATGCTGCATCCGCTGATTTTTTCGCCCGCATCAATCACAGCCCGATGCACATGTTCCCCATACATGCCCGCGCCGCCGAACTTCGGCAGCAAGGATGGATGTGTATTGATGATCTTTTTAGGCCACTGCGCGATGAAATCCGCAGTCAAAATCCGCATAAATCCCGCCAGACAAATCAAATCAATTCCGCGCCCCTCCAGCTCCAGGCTGATCGCGGCCTCGAATTCAGCGCGGCTGCCGAAATCTTTATGATCGACCACGGCTGTCTCAATTCCGGCCGCCTTTGCCCGCTCCAAACCGAACGCGTCCGGGCGATTGGAAATCACGACTTCTATCTGCGCGGGATAATCTGGCGCAGCGCAGGCGTCAATCAAAGCCTGAAGATTACTTCCACTCCCCGAAATGAATACGGCTAGCTTCAACATGCCCAAGCGGTATCAGCATTTTTAAGGATGATCGGATCTGCATTCACAGTGATTTCACCAATTTGATAAACGGTTTCACCACTCGCCTCAAAATGCGTTTTAATGCTTTCAGCTTTATCCGCCTGACAAATCACAACCATGCCAATCCCCGCATTCAAGGTCATACCCATATCAGACGGCTTCAAATTCCCCATCTCAATCAACCATTTAAACACAGGCGGCAAATTCCACGCGCTACAATCAATCTCCGCACATAAGCCATCGGGCAAAACGCGCGGCACATTTTCAATCAATCCGCCGCCCGTAATATGCGCCATCCCGGTAATCGCATGGGGTAAATCGTTCAGCACGCGCAATATTGGTTTCACGTAAAGCCGCGTCGGCTCAAGAAGCACATCCAGATCATAAGGCCCCGCCTTTTCCAAAATCTTCCGCACCAATGAAAACCCGTTTGAATGTAAACCGCTGGAGGCCAGCCCCAAAATCACGTCCCCCTCGCGGATTCGCGCGCCTGTAATCATATTCTCACGCTCCACCGCGCCGACGCTAAAACCCGCCAGATCATAATCGCCGTCAGCATATAGCCCCGGCATCTCTGCCGTCTCCCCGCCAATCAGCGCGCAGCCCGAGAGCTCGCAACCCCTGGCCACGCCTTTAATGACGGCCTCCGCCACAGCCGTATCCAGCTTGCCAGTGGCGAAATAATCGAGGAAGAACAAAGGCTCCGCGCCCTGCACGACAATGTCATTCACGCACATCGCCACCGCGTCAATGCCGATTGTATCATGCCGCCCGTGATCAATCGCCAGTTTAATCTTCGTGCCCACACCATCAGTCCCCGACACTAAAACAGGGTCTATGTAACCCGTGGCCTTAAGATCAAACAGCGCGCCAAACCCGCCAATATTACTCATCACGCCGCTGCGCATGGTTTTCTTGATATGGGGTTTGATATTTTCAACCAGATCAGCGGCAGCTTCGATATCCACTCCGGCATTTTTATAGGCATTCTCGGTCATATTTTTATTTCTGCTTCAAAATTTTGCGTTTGACGTTTATAACAAGATTTCTTCACTCACGTAAGGCAGGATCGCATTTATGACCCGACTATTGACCGCAGTTCTCACGATCATCTTTTGTGGTGCGTTACTTGTAGTGTCGCCAAAGCTATACGCGGATGACAGCCTTTTTACAATTGAAAATATTGAAATTGACGTCACTGCCGAAAACGCGATCAAAGCGCGTGAGCAAGCCTTTGAGCAGGCGCAAGTGAAGGCTTTCGAGGAACTGACCAAGCGGATGCTGTCTGAAGACGCCGCCGCAAGCTTCGTCCCGCCCCCCGCCAACAAAATCTCGCGTCTTATTCAGGATTTTGAGGTTAGCAACGAAAAACTCGCCAGCAAGCGTTACAAGGGAACCTATAAAATCCGGTTTAAGGAACGCGCGGCCGCAAGCCTGTTCGGCGAACAGGGTGCCCCGGTCACCACCACCGCCAGCGCGCCGATGCTGATTCTCCCCTTTATAGATCAGGGCGGCGCGACCCAGCTCTGGTCGCCGCAAAATCAATGGATGCAGGCTTGGACATCCGCAAACCACGATCAAGGCCTTGTGCCTTTGGTGCTGCCGATTGGCGATCTTTCCGATGTCCAAGATGTCGGTGACGATGAAGCCTTAACCTACAGCCCGCAGGCTCTGGCCTCCATGCTTGAGCGCTATAACGCCAAAGAAGCCGTGATTGCGATTGCCAAACCCTCCGCCAACGGGGGCTTGGGCGTAGAACTTTACCGCACAGACCGAAGCCGCCCCGAATACGCGCATCAGATTGTGCAAGAACCGCTGGCGGGGCAAAACACCGATATGACCTATAGGCTTGCGGTGGCAAAAGTAAAAGCCGCCTTGCGCGAAGATTGGAAAAAAATCGCCGCCGTAAAGCCTCAGGAGCGCGCCGCAGGCGTTGTCCAAGCCAGAGCGCGCTTTAAGTCCTTAAACGAATGGTCCACCATCCGTGAGGCCGTGACCCGCACCTCTGCGGTAAGAGAGCTGAGCATTAAAGCCCTGTCCCCGCGTGAAGCCTATATAGAGCTTCGCTTTGACGGCGCGGTGGATCTTTTGAAACTCGCGCTGCAACAATCAGGCCTGACCCTCAGCGCCCCGCAATATCAAGACCCCTCGCGCTATCAAGGCGGCGGCATGCTGGATGCGCCGAATGTGATTTACGACTTGTCTTTCGGGCGGCCAAGAAGTCCTTACGGATCACCTTCCGCGTATCAGAAATCCTACGGTGCAAGCTCGTCTCCTTCCGCGCCAGCCGAAAATATGCCCTATAGCGCGAATTTTTAGGGGGCAAAGAATGACCTTGCGCAATCATTTCATCTTTTGGGGCTTTGCCTTTGCCGGGCTTCTCGGCTTCATCTTCGTTTTTAAATCGATTCTCATGCCCTTTGTTCTTGGCATCGCTGTGGCCTATCTCCTCAATCCGTTGGTCGCGGCCTTGGGGAAAATAAAAATTGCGCGCGGCCCCGCCTCGATCTTCATTCTCGGAGCGTTCTTCTTGGTCGTGGCGGCCTTTTTCGCTGTGCTCACTCCGGTTCTCTACAAACAGGCTCTCCAGCTTTCCGCAGATCTGCCGCGCTATATCGATTCGGCGCTCGTCTATGCCGAACCCTATACCCAAAAAGCCCTTGTGATGCTCGGCGTTGACGGCACAGAAGACATCAAGACATTATTAAAATCCCAAGCCGGCAGCGCAGGCGATATCGCCCAGCGTGTCCTGCAAGGGCTTGCCGCAGGAGGACAGGCGGCCTTTGATATGATCTCCGTGATTGTGTTTATGCCGATAGTCGCGTATTTCATGATGAAAGAATGGCCGCATATTATTCAGTGGGGGGACAGTCTTTTGCCGCGCGATCACAAAAAAACAATTCTGGATTTGCTCTCGCAGATTGATAAAAAAATCTCCGGCTTCGTCCGCGGGCAAATCAGCGTCGCGCTGATTCTGGGGATTGCCTACGCCAGCGCGCTCAGCATCGCCGGCCTCAACTATGGTTTTCTGATTGGCCTTGGCGCCGGGCTTCTCTCTGTTATTCCCATGGTAGGCTCAGGCATAGGCCTGTTCGTCAGTGTCCTCGTCGCGTGGTTTCAATCCGGCGATCTTATGTTTGTAGGGATGATCGCCGCAATTTTCATCATAGGGCAGCTCATCGAGGGCAATATCCTGACTCCCAAACTGGTGGGTGACAGCGTCGGGCTTCACCCGCTTTGGGTGTTCTTCGCCTTGCTGGCGGGCGGGAGTTTGTTTGGCATTCTGGGGATGCTTATCGCTGTCCCCGTTGCCGCTGTGGCGGGTGTCTTGTTAGCCTTCACCATAGCCCAATACAAACTCAGTCCGTATTTTAAGGGCACAAAGGCAGAGCACAAAGAAAAAGAGACAAAGTCGAAAAAGGCTACAAAATAATGCTCAGCAAAGCGCAGCAAATCCCCTTAAACCTCAGCGGACGCACAGCTCTGGCGCGTGAAGACTTCCTGATCGGCCCCAGCAATAAAGACGCCGTAAACTGGATTGACCGCTGGCCTGACTGGCCCGCGCCCGTGCTCATCATCAGCGGCCCCGCCGCCAGCGGCAAAAGCCACCTCGCCGCCGTTTGGCAAAAAAAGGTCAAAGCCGAAACCATCAAGCCCGAAATGCTGATCTCATACTCCGCCGAGCAAATCGCCGCCGCAGGGCAGGCACTGGTCTTTGATGGGCTTGATCTATGGATCGGCACCGAAGAGGCCGAAGCGACGCTGTTCCACCTTTATAATATCTTCAAGGAGGAGGGACGGAGCCTCCTCGTCACCTCCCGCATGACCCCGACCCAAAGCGACTTTGCCATCCCTGATCTGGCCTCACGCCTGCGCGCCGCGCCGCTCGCCACCATCAAACCGCCCGATGATATCCTGCTTGGCTCTGTGCTGATCAAGCTCTTTACAGACCGCCAATTACCGCTGTCCAATGATGTGGTGAAATACATCCTGCCGCGCATGGAACGCTCATTTGTTGCCGCCAGGGACATTGTAGAAATTGCCGACAAAAAAGCCCTGTCGCAAAAACGCCCGATCTCAGTGCCCCTTATGCGCGATGTTTTGCTGGAGATGCAGGAAGATTAAGCGCGAGCCTACATCCAGCGCGTCGGGCGCATCGGCGTATTGTAATCAATCGGCGCGGCATATTCCACCAGCTTGCCGTCATTCGGATTCAAATCGCCCCAATCCTCAATCGGAAATTCAAAGATGCTGAGCGTTGCGGGCGTATATCCTTCGCTCAAACGGTTCATGAAATTATCCGCCCCTTGCGCGGCCATCCACGCGCAAAGCTCGTAAATCGTGGGGTTATGGCCGATGACCATCACGCTATCATGCCGCGCGCCAAGTTCTTGCAACATCTTGAAAAGCCCCGCTTTGCTGGTGTCATAAATCGCGTCTGAATATTGCGTTTCAAATGACCCGCCCTCAAAGCCGTTAATGATTTGCTCGAGCGTATTGCGGGTGCGCTTCGCGCCCGAACACAAAATCAAATCAGGGGCGTATTTCTTGCGCGCCATATATTTCCCAAGAGCCTCCGCATCCTCTAAACCCTTCGGGCTTAAGGGGCGGTCAAAATCCCTGCCATCTTGCTGTGGCAGAGCCTGAGCATGGCGGGCAAGCAGTAAACGCTTCATTGAGTCTTTGGCTCCTTAAAGGTCTTTAACATCGAATTTCAAAATCTTAGAATCTTTAAGGCCAATCGCCAAGAGTCCGTTTTTAAGCGCCAGCGCATCGCGCCCGAAAACCTCATACCGCCACCCTTTCAGCGCAGGAACCTCCGCCTTATCGCTCAGCGCAATCGCCTCGATATCATCCGATGACGCCACCAGCTTGGCCGCCACGCCGTAATCCGCACATTGAATTTTCAAAAGCATTTTCAAAATATCAATCGTCGCCGATACCGCCGGCGAGAGCGGTTTTTTCTTCTCTACCTTCGGCCAGCCAGCAGGATCACTCTTGGCCACGCCGCTCAGGATTTCAAGGATCTCCTGCCCCATTTTGCGCTCCGCCACATCTTTGGGAATATTGCGAATGCGCTTCAACGCGTTCATATCCAGCGGCATTTGCCCTGCAATATCGGCCAGAGTATCATCCTTCATCACCCATGTTTTGGGCAGATCGCGGCTCTGCGCGCGCTTTTCCCGCCACGCCGCAAGCTCGCGCAAGGCCGCCAGAGTCTTAGGCTTCGGTGATCTGATCTTGATCCTCTTCCATGTTTCATATGGATCAACCTGATAGGTCTCCGGCGCGTTGAGAATTTCTTCTTCCTGAAACACCCATGCGGTGCGCCCCTGTTTCTCAAGCTGCGCCGCCAGGCTTTTGTAAACGCCGATCAAATGCGTGACATCCCCCAGCGCATAGGTCAGCTGCTTCTCGCTTAAAGGGCGGCGCGACCAGTCTGTAAACTGCGAACTTTTATCAATCTGCACATTCAAAATATTGCGCGCCAGACTTTCATATCCGACCGAATCACCATGCCCGCAAACCATCGCCGCAATTTGCGTATCAAAAATAGGCGTCACCACGCGCTCGGTGAGGTTAAAGAAAATCTCCAAATCCTGCCGCCCCGCATGAAAAACCTTCAGCACGGCCTTATCAAGCAACAGATTATAAACCGGAGATAAATCAATCCCCTGCGCCAGAGGGTCGACCGCTGCCGCGCGTCCATCGGGGTCACTGATCTGGATCAGGCACAGCTTAGGGTAATATGTCTTTTCCCGCAGAAACTCTGTGTCTACGGTAATAAATTCGCATTGATGCAAGGGTGCGCAAAACTCTTCCAGCACCTTTTGATCGGATATCAGCATGATAATCTTTTAACCACCAAGTGACACTGACACCAAGCATTCTTTATTTTTTTTCAACATTTTTAATAAAACCTTTGTGCCTTGTTGTCTTGGTGGTTATAACTTTTGACGAAATAATGAGGTAAAAAATGCATCCATTCAGAACACATAACTGCGCCGCGCTCCGCAAAGACCTTGTCGGTCAAACTGTCCGCCTTTCCGGCTGGATACACAAAATCCGCGATCATGGCGGGGTTTTGTTCATCGATCTGCGCGATACGCATGGCCTGACGCAATGTGTCATCGAGGAGGGCTCAGCCCTGCTGACCGAGGTCGAAAAATGGCGCAACGAGAGCGTTGTCACAATTACCGGTGAGGTTAAGGCCAGAACCCCCGAAACCGTGAACGCCAAAATGGCCACGGGTGAGGTTGAAGTCTTCATCAACGAAGTCACGCTCCAAGGCGCAGCCGATGTGATCCCGTTTCAGGTCGCCGATGAAGACCAGGCCGGCGAGGAAATCCGCCTGCGCCATCGCTATATCGATCTGCGCCGTGAAAAAATGCAAAAGAACATTCGCCTGCGCAACAACGTGATTGCAGGCATCCGCAAAAAAATGTGGGACAAGGACTTCCAAGAATTCCAAACCCCTATTCTAACGGCCTCCAGCCCGGAAGGTGCGCGCGATTACCTCGTGCCCTCACGCCTGCACCCGGGTAAATTCTACGCTCTCCCGCAAGCGCCGCAGCAATTCAAGCAGCTTCTGATGATGTCTGGTTTTGATAAATATTTCCAGATTGCCCCCTGTTTCCGTGATGAGGACGGACGCGCGGATCGCCTCGCCGAATTCTACCAGCTCGATGTCGAGATGAGCTTCGTCACGCAGGATGATGTACATAACACCATCCAGCCCGTGATCGAAGCGGTGTTCAAAGAAAATGCCGACTTCACTGGCGAAAAGCGCGAAGTGATTTGGCTGCCAAGCCTTCCGTACAAAGAAGCCATGCTGAAATACGGCTCTGATAAGCCAGACCTGCGCAACCCGCTTGTGATTACAGACGTCACGGAAGTCTTTGCCCGCGATGATGTGGAATTTAAAGCGTTCAAAGGCACGATTGAAAAGGGCGGCGTAGTCCGCGCCATTCGGTGTCCGAATGTTGCCGATCAACCGCGCAGCTTCTTTGACAAGCTGAATTCCTGGGCGCAAAGTGAAGGTGCACCGGGTCTTGGTTATATTCTTTTTGACCCTCCTCCTAACCCTCCCCCTTCAAGGGGGAGGGGAGAGGATGCGAAAG
>CAYGJS010000035.1:0-18409 GCA_964350435.1 uncultured Micavibrio sp. | reverse complement strand
CTCGAATATATCGGCGGCATCCGCGAAAGCGGCGAGCATCTTCTGGATCTCATCAGCGATATCCTCGACATGTCGAAAATCGAAGCGGGTAAGTATGAACTTGATCTGGAAGAGGTAAGCATCGGCAAAATCATCAAACTCGCCGCCCATATGATCGAAGGCCGCGCCCATGACGCCGACGTCAAAATCCGCGTCGATGAAACCGTAAACGAAGACCTCAAAATCATTGCCGACCGCAGAGGAGTTTTACAGATTTGTCTCAACCTGATGTCCAATGCCGTCAAATTCACCCCCGAAGGCGGCGAAGTCCAGATTCAATGCCTGGAACGCGAGAACTACATTTCACTCAAAGTCATCGATAACGGCATCGGCATCCCCGCCAATAAACTGACCAATATCACGCGGCCCTTCGAACAGGTCTCTTCATCCTATGCCCGCAACCACGAAGGCTCCGGCCTCGGCCTTGCCATCACCAAGGAACTGGCGGAATTGCATGGCGGATCACTGTTTATTGAATCAACGCTGGGTGTCGGTACCCACGTCACCATTCGCCTGCCCTATGACGCGCACAAAGCAAGAAAAAACAAAAAAACCGCGTAAAATCATAGCCTAAGACTTAAACCGGCCGTTTCGCAAACAAAGAAACCGCATATTCCTCGGCATCCAGACACCCCTGCAACCCATCGCGGTAATTCTTGTATTTCAACTCAACCCCCAGCTTTTGCTTCATAAGGTCATTTTTAATGCGTTTGTTATCATTATAAAAACTCCGCGCCATCGGCGACATATCGGCCTCTTCAAACGGAATCATCGGCGGGATTGGCCGCCCCAAAAGCTGACACGCATATGCAATCACGGCGTGGCTGGGCGCCGCTTCATCATCGCTCACATTATAAATAGCCCCCGCATCAGGCGCATTCATAGAGGCAATCAATATCTGCACAATATCTTCGACATGAATGCGGCTAAAGGCATGACCGGGTTTTTCAATGCGGCGCGCAACCCCGGCGCGGATGGTATCAAGCGCGCTTCGCCCCGGCCCATAAATCCCCGAAAGCCTGAAAAAATGCACCGGAACCCCGTTCTGATCCAGCAAAGACCGCCACTGTTCCTCCGCCTTGGCGCGGCGAGAACCGCGTTGTGATGACGGACGAATTTCCGAATTCTCATCCACCCAATCCCCATCGCGATCACCATATACGCCCGTAGTCGAAAGATACCCGACCCATTGCAAATTCGGCATCTTCAAAATATCTTGGGCATGCGCCAGAAACGTCGGATCTCCGGCATCACCCGGCGGCGTTGAAATTAATAAATGCGTAACATCCTTCAAAATATAAAGCGGATCAGGAAGCGGACATTGATAATCAAAGATATGCCCCTGAATCCCCCGCGCCTTCATCGCCGCCCGTTTCTCCGGATCGCGGGTTGTACCGGAAATCGTCCATCCGCCGCGCAGGCCCAATTCATGCCCCAAATAATCGCAACTATATCCATAGCCGAAGCAAAACAAATTCTTTAAAGATTCTGAAGGAATAGACATCGAAAGACTTTATGAAATTTGGAAAACGTTTTCCAGTAAATATTTGAAAGACAAAGAAAACGAAGACTAACTGCCAACCGCTTGCTGATAATCATTCACCGGTTCAAACCCGGGAATCCGATCCTCAAGCAGCGGCTTGAAACTCTCGCGGGATTTGACTTTATCATACCAGACCCGCGCCGCCTCATGCTCTTCCCACGGCACATCGCCAATGTAATCAATCGTTGAAAGATGCGCCGCCGCCGCAATATCCGCCAGCGAAAAACGAGCCCCCGCCAGCCATTGCCGCTTTTCGGTCAAAAACCCGATATAATCGAGGTGATAATGAATATTCGCATGTCCAGCGCGGATCGAAGGGCCATGCGGCTCACCCAGTTTCAAAAACCGCTTCATTAATTTTTCGCCGACAATATTATCCGTCACCTCGCGGCTGAACTTCACATCAAACCAACTCACCAACCTGCGCACCTCCGCCCGTGCCACTGGGTCCTGACCCAACAAATTCGCCTCCGGATACACCTCCTCCAGATATTCACAAATCACCTGAGAATGCGCGAGCGTCGTGCCATCCTTTTCGATCAGAACCGGAACATCCCCGGCAGGGTTGAGTGCCAGAAACTCGGTTCTGCGCTCCCATATCTTTTCAATCTGCAAGGAAAAATCCAGATTCTTCTCGGCCAGAACAATTCGAACCTTGCGAGAAAAAGGGTGCAACCATAAATGATACAATGTCCTCATAACAATACTCTAGCCCGAAACCCCGCCCCCGCGCAATCGTGTTTATGGGTATTCAAAACATTTTGATTGACCCGGAAAGGAACTGACCATCTGGCACAGACTAAAAACCGCTAACACCCTGCACCGGATCAACACAACAAAGTGACCCACCATAGGATTCCACCCACACAACGCCGGTTTGAACCGCATTTTCACCTCAATGAACCTGCGGGCCATATGATACGCCCTGCATCGAATCACCCGCACCTCCAGCGGATGTGATTAAACTTCCGGGGATAAAATGACCTAGCGCAAACACCTCTGGTATTAAAACAACACCCAGAAGCAAAAAACCATCCACAGCTTTATCCCCATCAAATCAAGGATTTTCTTCTTATCCACAAGCCGGCGCCGCAAAGCACCGGCCATGTGCAAAACCAACCCACCGATCAGCATATAAGCAGAGATCTCGTGAACCGCCTTAGAAACCTGAAAAATCTAATGATTTTTATCCCCCAAAAGCAGCCTTGCATACTGGCCAAAACTGCCTTCTCATAATGCCACGCCCCCCGCACAAGCCAAACAGGAAAAGGGGTTTAAGGTATAAAATATACGAAACGAATTGTATTGTTTAGTGAGAAACTATTCGCCAACACCAAGGAAATTTCAGCAATTTCACTGACGCAGAAATGAACCGCCACGCCGCCGAAGACCCTATGGATTGGTTCCACCCTGCCCGGCCATATCATCGCGCAGCGCTTCTACCTCGAGGCGCAATTCAACTTCATCACCAACCCCGGGTATGCCGTAAGTCATCCCGAAATCAGACCGATTCAATGACCCTCTGGCAGAAAAACCCGAGACATATTTTCCGCTGAACGGGTGCACGCCTGACTTATTGTAAGTCACATCCAAAATCACAGACTTGGTAACCCCAAGCAGCGTAAGATCCCCTGTCATCATCGCTGTGTTTTCGCCCGTCACCTCAATCGCTGTGCTTTTGAAAGTCATCGCAGGATGTTTCGCGACATGAAAGAAATTTTCGGCTTTCATGTGCTCGTCCCAGGTCGCATCCCCCATATCGATGCTGTCGGTATTGATTGTAACCTCAACCGAAGACCGCTCTGGCGCGCCTGTGTTGAAAACAATCTTGCCGTCATAATCCAGAAACTCGCCTTCAGACATGGAAAACCCAAGGTGGCTCACGAAAAAAACCACCTGCGTATGCGGCTTGTCAAAAGTATAGGTTTCTATCGCCGCCTGCGCGGGCACAGGAAAAGAAAGCACGGCCAAAGCCGCCGTTGTAAGGTAAAAATTGCGCATCTAAAAATCTCCTGAAATTGCTGAAAAAATTGCCAAAACCCATACTCACTATAGACCACTCAGCAAGGCTTTCAAGGCAAATGCAAACTCCCGAAATAGGTCTGATACATCTGCACCATCACATACGCGCCGAGTGCCGCCATCCCCCAGCCCATAAGCCCGTATTTATATTTCAGCATTTTATCATGCAAAATCTCCTCAGTGCTTTTATGCCGCAACAAAAAGTGCAAGGCCATCAAACCAAACCCCGCCCCGCCGATAAAACCAACTATCCCCATCACATAAATCATGCCTTCTATTTTGCTTTAAAACCCCGAAAAATCAAGATACGACTACCCCATGGTATTTCTTCCGATCATCATCCTTGCAATCGTGCAAGGCCTTACAGAATTCCTCCCCGTCAGCTCCAGCGGTCATTTGGTGCTGGTGCATGCGTTCTTCGATGACGCCAAAAGTTGGGATGAAAAATTAGTCCTCGATGTCGCGGTGCATGTGGGCACGCTTCTGTCGGTCTTGCTGTATTTTCGCGCTGATGTCGCAAAAATGCTTCTCGGGGCGCTCAGCTGGCTGAAAGGTGATTTCAAATCCGAAGGCGGGATGCTCAATTTTTATATCATCATCGCCTCTATCCCCGTGATTGCAGGCGGACTGGCGATGAACATCATAAAACCCGAAATCTTAAAAACCGTTGAAGTTATGGCCTGGGCCACCATCGTGTTCGGCATCCTGCTCTGGATTGCAGATCGCTGCCCGCGCAGTGATAAAACCGTCGGCGATATGAACTTCAAAGACGCGCTTCTGATTGGCCTCGCGCAAAGCCTTGCCCTCATTCCCGGCACCAGCCGCTCCGGCATCACCATGACGGCGGCGCGGTTCTTAGGCTATAGCCGCCCCGAAAGCGCGCATTTCTCGCTCCTGCTGGCGATTATCGCGATAAGCGGAGCCGGCGCCATCGGCGGTCTTGAACTGGTGAAAAACCAGAGCCTTGATCTGGGCCCTGATGTCGCACTTGCCGTCCTGTTATCGTTTCTCTCGGGCTGGTTTTCCATCGCTGTGATGATGAAGTTTCTTGAAAACGCCAGCTTCACTTTTTTTGCGGTCTACCGCATCCTGCTCGGCTGCGCCTTACTGGCTCTTATTTATCAGGTCGGCGCGTAGCGAAATATATAAACCTTTGTATCGCCATATATTTTTTCAGACTGAACCGAAAATGAACCACTCAATTCAGGTGCATAACTCCGCTCAACCTCAACGACACAGATCGTATCGTTATTAAGCGCGCCCGCCGCCGCCAATACTTTCAAAGCTTTATCCACAAGCCCTTTATGATAGGGAGGATCAAGAAAAACCAAATCAAACGGCGCGCCGATGATCGAGTCATGAACCTTGCCCAAATCCTTAAGCACAAAACGGCTCTCCACCGCCGCCCCCAAATTTTCGGCGTTGCGACGCGCCAGCGCCAGCGATACCTTCGACACATCGACAAAACTGCACGCAACCGCCCCGCGCGACAAAGCCTCCAGCCCCAGCGCCCCGCTGCCGCAAAACCCATCCAGCACATTGGCCCCTTGCACCGCGCCCAGCGATTGCAGCGCATTGAAAATCGCGCCGCGCACCTTATCGGTCGTCGGGCGGATATCGTTATTCTTTGGCACTTCGAGCCTGCGCCCGCCATATCGCCCTGCGACTATCCTCATGCGCCGCGCCCCTTGAAATACCCCGCCAGCTGCGCCTGCAATACCTTCGCTTCAATTTCGCGAACCTCCCCCACAGCCAGCTTATCCAGATTAAACGGTCCGTAGGACACGCGAATCAAACGATTAACCTCCAGCCCCAGCGCGGCCATCACTTTGCGGATTTCGCGGTTCTTGCCCTCGCGAAGGCTGACGCTGATCCAGCTATTCATTCCCTCGGGCTTCCCCTCCAGTGCCGCTTCTATCGATTTATAATGCACATCCTTAACCGTAATCCCGTCTTTGAGCGCCTTTAAACGCTTCTCATCCACCTTGCCAAACACCCGCACGCGGTATTTCCGGCTCCAGCCCGTCGACGGATGGGCCAGATGCTGCGCCAGTTCACCATCATTGGTCAGGAGCAAAAGCCCTTCCGAGTTCAAATCCAGCCGCCCGATACTGACAACACGCGGCAAATCTTTTGGCAAATGGTCAAACACAATCTCCCGCCCTTGCGGGTCCTTATGCGTTGTCACAAGCCCCACAGGCTTATGATACAAAAACAGCCGCGATTCCGCAGCCCCCTGCAAAACCCGCCCGTCGACCTCGATCTTATCGCTCGCGCTGACTGTGCAAGCAGGCGTTTCCAGCAAATCGCCATTCACCCTTACGCGCCCCTGTTCGATCCACCGCTCAGCCTCACGCCGCGAACATAACCCCGCCCGCGCCATTCGCTTTGCAATTCTCTCGCTCTTGTGGTTTTCTGCTTCCATGGATCAAGACCATATCTTTATGAAAGCCGCTTTGGAAGAGGCAATCGAAGCCGGGGCACGGGACGAGGTGCCGATTGGCGCGGTGCTAGTCGACCCGCTCACGAGCGAGATCGTCGCAAAAAACGGCAACCGCACGCGCGAGATGCATGACCCGTCCGCGCATGCCGAAATCCTGTGCATTCGTGATTTATGCAAGATAACCGCCACACAGCGCATCCCCGGCTATGATCTGTATGTGACCCTTGAGCCCTGCGCGATGTGCGCAGCCGCAATTTCTTTTGCCCGCCTGAACCGAGTCATCTACGGCGCTTCGGATGCAAAAGGCGGCGGCATCGACCACGGCGGAAAATTTTATCAACAACTCACCTGCCATCACCGCCCCGAAGTCACGGGCGGCATACTGGCCGAAGACTGCGGACAGATACTCAAAGATTTTTTTCAATCAAAACGCACTAGAGCTTAAGCGGCATTTTCAAGAGCTTTAATCGCCCGCCAGCCAATATCGGATCTACAAAACCCTTCCGGCCATTGAATTTTATTCACAGCCATATAGGCTCGCCTCTGCGCCTCTGCGACATCTTCCCCCATCGAAGTCACACCCAAAACGCGGCCACCAGTGCTGAGGATTTCACCGTTTGCACCGCGCGCCGTGCCCGCATGAAACACCGTCGTATCCTTAATCTCGCTTGTATCATCAAGCCCCGAAATCACAGTATTCTTCTCATACGCACCCGGATAGCCCTTTGCCGCCATCACAACGCACATCGCCGTTTTCGGGCTCCATGTGACCTTACCGCGAATCTCGGAAAGCACGCCGCGCGCGCCCGCATCCAAAATCTCCAGCAAATCGCCTTGCAAGCGCATCATCATCGACTGACATTCGGGATCACCAAAGCGCACATTATATTCAATCAATTTCGGCTCGCCGCCGACAATCATAAGCCCCGCAAACAATACCCCCTTAAACGGGCAGCCTTCCGCCGCCATCGCCTTTACGGTTGGCTCGATAATGCGGTGAATAATCTTTTCCTCCAGCTCAGGGGTCATGAAATGCGCAGGGCTATACGCGCCCATCCCGCCCGTATTCGGCCCTTCATCACCATCAAATGCGCGCTTATGATCCTGCGCGGAGGTCAGCGGCAAAATGCTGGTGCCATCGGAAAGCGCAAAGTAAGACAGCTCCTCGCCATCCATAAATTCCTCTACAACAATTTCCGCGCCGGCCGCCCCAAATGACCCATCAGACAGCATTTCCTGCGCCGCCTTGATGGCTTCTGCCTTGGTGTCACAAATAATAACGCCCTTGCCCGCGGCCAAACCATTCGCCTTCACCACCACATTCCCGGGCTGCGCCTCGATGAAAGCCTTCGCCTCATCCGCATCCGTAAACCGCCCGTAGGCCGCCGTGGGAATGCCATATTTCGCGCAAAGATCCTTCATAAAGCCTTTTGAGCCTTCCAGCCGCGCGGCCCTCGCATCGGGTCCGAAAACCTTAATCCCGACCTTGCTCAAAGCATCCGCCAAACCGAGAACCAGCGGCACTTCGGGCCCGACAACCACCAGATCAATCGCCTTGTCCTTGGCAAATGCCACCAGCCCATCAATATCTTCAACCTTAATATCTACGCATTCTGCGCAACTCTCTATCCCTGCATTGCCGGGGGCACAGTGCAGCACATCGCATTTCTCGGACGCCGCCAAAGCCCACGCCAATGCATGTTCACGTCCGCCGGATCCCACCAATAAAACCTTCATAAACAACTCCAATCCAACAAAAACCTATGGGTCTAAACATATCGACTACAAAAAGAGAATTGAAGCGTTTTGTACTGAAAATACTGTTTTACAAAACACATACCCTAGAAAATCCCCTCCCCTTCAAGAGAGAGGGCTAGGGTGGGGGAGATTTAAACCTTTTATTATTCAATAAAGTCAATTACCTACCCAAAAGACTCGTAAGGTCTTTCGGAAACAAAGCGCTACACTATGGCAAATACAATCAATTCTGATAATTTTAAAAAATCTCTGAAACGTTTCTATTTCATGGCTTGCGTTAACCTGCACTAGATTTTTAGAAAATCGCTGACTTTATGCCGCACGAGCTTAACCTTTTTACCTTTGAGTATCGGCGATTGTGAGTTTAATATTTGCTGCAGCGTGATCAAAATAAAAACACCAAAATGTTAATTATATGTTTAGTCTCAGGGTGTGTGAGTTGGGTTAATGTCAAAAATTCCTATAGACATGGTCTGGTCCCAGATTGGGCTGTACGCTTTCATTCACGCCAGAATCTCCGGCGGGTTCGGTGCGCATTTCACCAGTTCTGGTTTTATGGCCGACACGATCGGACTCCCCATAATATTTTTCCATAAAGTGGTTAGTTCTGCATATGGCATCGGCTTCTTGATGTGAGCCGGGTTTCCCAGTGTTCCTCAGAAGGTTTTGTACGTCTCTATTGTTCAAAAAAACATCTTCTCGCTCATTCGGGGCGGCGGAGCCATAGATAAAGTTGAACGGGTTTGCGGCATGTCCGGCAAGCTCATGAAATAAAACGCGTTGTAAGCTGGAATCCAAATAATTGCCTTCGGATGTCAAAAACTCTGTTTTTTCTATTTCATCCCTGTTGATGGTTACAGAGAAAGCGAAGGGGAATGTTTGAAAACTGTTATACGGCCCGTCGGAGATTTCCAGCCTAGAATTATGCTCTATATAAGCTGTTTCTCCCTCCGATGTTTTGAGGTAATCAAGAATTTCAGAACTGCTCATGTCAGATGTAATACCAGGGAGCCCGACTATTTCGTTACGAACAAAGGGCGGGACTGTGCCCGGATTCGTTTCCAAAAACCACTTGCTTTGTTCCAGCATGTCTCTGGCGTAAAGCTTGGCTAAGGCCCCTATCTGACGAAACATCTGCTGTCCTTCACCCCCCGAGGCTGCACCAAATTGCCTCATAACTTCGCGAAGGTCTGCGGCAAGTGCAGAGTTGCTTACATCGATTTTCACGTAATCTGTATAGTCAAAATCAGGGTCAAAGCCTACGAATTGCTGGTCGGTCTTGGAGCGGTCAATGATGTCCTGAACACGCCGCAAGCCATCATCGGGATAAGTGTCGGCGACCACACCCAAAGCCTCCACAATGTCGGCTTTTCCCATGCCGGCGGCTAACATTTCAAGAACGGTCATTCCTTCTATTGGCATGCCGTTGGGTAACATTTCAAAAATGTCTATTGTCTCTGATTGACTGACCGATTCTTGATCCATGATAACCCTAAAATCGCTATTTACTAATATTAATAATTTACGCTAAAAATATTAATTTTATGTAAAGTTTATAAATTGGCAATTTTTTTGGCTTCTGCAACCGGGGTAAGCAAAAGTAGTGTTCTGGGCATCGCCGCTGGGCATGATGGGATTAAATCAGCCCATTCCCTTTCGCGTCAAAAACCTTTAAAAAATCACTCACCAAGCGTGACAAGCGAAGCATTGCCGCCCGCCGCCGTGGTGTCCACGGAAATAACCCGCTCGCTTGCAAATCGCGTCAGGTAATGTGGCCCTCCCGCCTTCGGCCCTGTGCCCGATAAACCCATACCGCCGAAGGGCTGCGAGCCAACAACCGCGCCCGTCATTGAACGGTTCACATACACATTCCCCGCCGGAACCCGCGCCGCCACATAGTCATGAAAACTCTGCATACGGCTGTGAACCCCCAGCGTCAGGCCATATCCCGTATCCGCAATCTGCTGCAACAAATCATCCAGCTCATCTTTCTTATACCGCACCACATGCAGTATCGGCCCGAAAACTTCCCCCGTAAGCCCTTTGAGATCAGGCATCTCCACCATGCATGGCCCGAAGAAATGCCCCTGCGTCTGCAACCCCATCTCCAGCGGCACTTCATATAAAAACTTCGAAAATCCGTGCAACCCCTCACGGTGATGCACCAGCATCCCATGCGCCTGCGCATCAATCACAGGGCCAACATCCGTAGCCAGTTTCGAGGGATCACCGACACTCAATTCCTGCATCGCCCCTTGGATCATATGAATGACTTTATCCGCTGTATCCTCCTGTAGACAAAGGATACGCAGCGCGGAGCATCGTTGACCCGCTGACCCGAAAGCGCTCAACACCGCCGTATCAGCTACCTGCTCAGGGAGCGCGGTCGCATCGACGATCATCGCATTCTGCCCGCCTGTTTCCGCAATCAAGGGCACAATCGGGCCATTCTTGGCCGCCAATACGCGGTTAATCTCCCGCGCCACCGCGGTCGAGCCCGTAAATACGACACCGCCCGTATCTCTATGCGCCACAAGCGCCGCGCCAATCCGACCATCACCGGGAATAAGCGCCAGCGCGTCTTTCGGCACCCCCGCCTCATGCAATATCTTCACCATCAATGCCGCGATCAATGGCGTTTGCTCCGCAGGCTTCGCCATCACGCAATTCCCCGCCATCAACGCCGCCGCCACTTGCCCCGTAAAAATCGCCAGCGGAAAATTCCACGGAGAGATGCACACAAAAATGCCGCGCCCTGACAGGATTAAGCGGTTGCTCTCCCCCGTTGGCCCAGGCAAAACCTGCCCGCCCGCCTTAAACATCTCCTCGCCCTGCTCCGCATAATAGCGCAGGAAATCAACCGCTTCGCGCAGTTCCGCCAACGTATCTTCCAAAGTCTTGCCCGCCTCACGGGTCAATAAAACCATCACCTCACCGCGCCGCGCCTCCAATAAATCCGCCGCATGGCGCAAAGTTTGCGCCCGCACCGCCGCGTCCGTGCCCGACCAATGCGCAAACCCGCCCTTAAGCACTTCAAACGCCCGCTCCACCATTTTCTCCGTCGCAGGAAAAACCCTCCCCACCACATCCACAGTATCCGCAGGGTTTCTGATCTCTTCCGAAACACCTTCCCGAAAAGACTGCCCAGCAAGAGTTACGCCAGATTCATACAGGCCGTCATAATTTTCGAAGTCTTGTTCTACCTGCGCCAACACTTCCGGTGCATTCAGATCCATCCCCATCGAGTTGCGCCGACCCGAAGGCTCCTCTTGCGCAAAGAGATCACGCGGCAATCGAATTTTCGGATGTTTGGTATTTTGACGATTTCTCAACTTATCCACAGGATCATGCACAAGCTCGTCCACCGATGCATCGGGGTCCAGCACGCGGTTCACGAAGGAGCTATTGGCGCCATTCTCCAACAATCGGCGCACCAAATACGGCAATAAATCTTCATGCGGCCCGACCGGCGCGTAAACGCTCACCCGCGCCCCTTCCGCCAGCGCCAGCTCATAAAGCCCTTGCCCCATGCCAAATAATCGCTGAAACTCGAAAAGCCGCCCGCCAAGATCGCCCGCCATCTCCTCAATCGCCGCCACGCTATGCGCATTATGCGTCCCAAACATCGGATATAAAGCCTCGCCCGCAGACAGCATCCTATGCGCGCAAGCTAAATACGCCGCGTCCGTATGGCTTTTGCGGGTATAAACGGGAAAATCCGCAAGTCCCGCAACTTGTGCCTTTTTAATCTCGCTATCCCAATACGCGCCCTTGACCAGCCGCATCTGAATTTGCACGCCCAGACTTTCTGCCCGCTCCACCATATGATCAATCACAGCCGGCGCGGCCTTGCTATAAGCCTGCACCGCCAGCCCAAAGCCGCCCCAGCCCCTCAGCACAGGATCCGCCATCACATTCTCAATGATCTCAATCGAAAGATTAATCCGCTCTGATTCTTCGGCGTCCACCGTGAAACTCAAATTATCCGCCGCCGCCAATTTCGCCAGTGCCAATAGCCGCTCCGCCATCTCCGGCACACATCTTCGCTGCTGAAAAACCTCGTATCGAGGATGCAAAGCCGACAGCTTCACCGATATTCCGGGTCTGCGCGCCTCGTCTTTGCTTCCGCGCTCGCCGATATATCGAATCGCGCGGGCATAAGATTCGTAATACCGCTCAGCGTCCAGCGCGGTGCGTGCCCCCTCGCCCAAAATATCGTAAGACATGCGGTAACCTGAACCCGTCAACTTATGGGCATTTTGCACCGCCTCTTCAATATCGCGCCCCAGAACGAATTGCTGCCCCAAAATCCGCATCGCTTGAACCATCGCCTCGCGAATAAACGGCGCGCCCATGCGGGCGAGAACCCCGTCCAGCGTCTTGCTGGTCATAAACAATCCCACCCCCGCGGCCTTCACAACCCAATCCTGCGCCCCGCCCGCCGCGTCCAGCCAGTTCACCGCCGCCACCTTGTCACGAATCAGCGCATTGCGCGTCGCCTTATCGGGAACCCGCAAGAGCGCCTCGGCCAAAGTCATCAAAGCCAGCCCTTCCTCGGTATCCAGCGAATATTCCTGCAAGAACGATTCAAGCTGCCCCGCCGGACGTTTCTGCGCCCGCATCTTCTCGACCAATGCCTTGGCTTTAACTTCCACGCCGCGCGCTCGCGCCTCATCCCATGGCAAAGCCGCCAGAATTGCGTTCACCGCATCTTCTTCGGAAAGTTCAAAAAATGATGAAAACGACCGAACCATCAAACCCCTGCCCCTTGCGTTTATGAGTTGTGAAATCATATCATAGTTTCATGTCAGAATCAGAAAGCCAAAAGACGAATCCTCAATCCAATATACCGGAATTTTCGGTCGGCGAACTCGCCTTCTCGCTCAAGAAAACATTAGAGGATAATTTCGGGCGTGTACGCGTGCGCGGTGAACTCTCCCGCATCTCTATCGCCGGCTCTGGACATCTGTATTCCTCGCTGAAAGACGATGACGCCGTCATCGACGCCGTATGCTGGAAAGGCACGATGAGCAAACTCTCCCTCAAACCCGAAGAAGGCTTGGAAGTCATCTGCACAGGGCGCATTTCGTCTTACCCGAAAAGCTCGAAATACCAGCTCATCATCGAATCAATGGAATTGGCAGGCCAAGGCGCGCTTCTTAAAATGCTGGAAGACCGCCGCGTTAAACTCGCCGCGGAAGGCCTTTTTGACGAAAGCCGCAAAAAACCGCTCCCCTTTCTGCCCGAAACAATCGGCGTTGTCACTTCGCCAACAGGCGCAGTCATCCGCGATATCCTCCACCGCCTCGAAGATCGTTTCCCGCGCCATGTCCTGCTCTGGCCCGTGATTGTCCAAGGCGACGGCGCTGCCGACCAGATCACGGCCGCAATAAACGGCTTCAACGCCCTGCCTGAAGGCGGCGCAGTGCCCCGGCCAGACCTGATGATCGTCGGGCGCGGCGGGGGATCGCTGGAAGACCTCATGGCCTTTAACGAAGAAAACGTGGTGCGCGCCATCGCCGACAGCGCGATTCCCGTCATCTCCGCCGTCGGCCATGAAACCGACACCACGCTTTCCGATTACGCCGCAGACCTCCGCGCCCCAACCCCCACAGGCGCCGCAGAAAAAGCCGTGCCTGTACGCGCCGAAATCATCGAGCTTCTGCTGGAATATGATCGCCGCATCATCGGCGGCATGAACCGAAATTTGGCTGAACGCAAATCCCGCCTCGAAACTTTAAGCGCAAAACTCGGCGATCCTTCACGGCTTCTCGAAACCCAAAACCAGCGCATCGACCATATCGGCGATAAACTCAAAAACGGTTTCACCCGCATTCTCGATTCAAAATCCCGCAATTTAATTGAAGCGTCTTCACGCCTGCGCCACCCAAAAGACAGGCTGGAAGAGCGCACGCAAATTCTCAAACGCTGGGGCGAACAACTCGAAGCCCTCGGCCCAAAAATCATCATTGATCCTGAAAAACGCCTAAACCATGCCGGCAAAATGCTAGAAGCGTACAGCTTCGAAAATGTTCTCAAGCGGGGCTTTGCCGTCATCCGCGATACACAGGACAATGTCATCACCACCGCAGACGCCATCCAAAGCGGCCAATATTTAAATATCCAATTCAAAAACAACAAACGCGTACAGGCCACCGCGGGAACAAGCGCAAAGCCCCTGCAGCAAAAACCAAAACCTGACAAAAAATCAACAAACCCGCCGGATCAAACCAGCCTGTTTTAATCATCCATATGATAATCTTTGGCGGCATAACCACCTTGCGCAAACAGATCGATCAAACGATCCGCAATCTTCGCAAGCCGCCGCCCGTTATTTAAGGATTTCTCAACCAGATCCACAGCCTCTTCCAAAGGCATATCCGGTTCCAGATCTACATAATCCGGCTTGCTCTTGATCCGCGCATAAAAATGCACAACCTCGCTGGACAGCCGCTCCCCGACAATATCCAGCTTATCGGTATTTTGATCAAACACCGCCCGGTCCAGCGCTGGCTGGCTCTGCACAATATCCCCCGCTTTTTTATAACTCGGCGTTTTTTCAGGATCTTTCAAACCGCGCAGCATCTCCTCATAGACCCCTATATAGGCCTGAATCTTAGATTTATTCGCTTTGACTTCCGAATCCAGCATCATCGCAAAAATCTCACGCTCTTTATCCTTCAAGGCCCGCTCCCGAGATAGCATCTCCGTATTGGCCTCCTGCGCCACCGAAACCCGCTTAAAACCGCGCATCATATATATGGCCATGCCGCTAAAAACCGCGAGCAGCAGCCCGAATAAAATAAAGTTCAGCGCAATCAAAAACCTCTGCTCTTCGCTCTGCTCTGCCGAAACGCCGCCCGCATCACCCCAAAAGCCAGCCTGTTTATCCTGCGCCAACTGCTCGGCCTGCAAATACACATTCTCCAGCGCACTCCCGAAAATACTCCCATGATCGAGCACCGCAAGCCCTTGCTGCACCAACGCCAAACCCAGATCCGTCCCTTCCGGTGTTTCACACAGAGCAATAATCCGAAGCGCACTATGCCCCCTGGTTTCACACTGCACAATTTTACCGGAAATAAGAACATCAAGAGCCTTACGCGCCTCCAGAGCAAAGCCCGGCCCAGCCCCGTCCACAGCCTTAACCCCCCAAAGGGCAATCAAATTCGACCCGGCCTTGAGGGTTGTAGCCTCCGCCGCCCTGGCCTCGGTCTTGAAAATTTTGGGAATAACTTCTCCAGCGTCTTGTCCGTACACAAAAGGCGCAAACCCGGCATATAGGCCAAACACCAGAAAAACCGCGCAACATCTTTTTAAAAAGGGGTAAAAGCAATAAAAATTCATATCAAGCGTCTTCCAAATTTCAACCAGAACCTTAACATCAAAATGAATAAATCAACACCCCGATTGAAATCTGATACACTGGAATATACAAGCCACCCCTATGAAAAGGCCGTAAAAAGCAGTATTAAAGCCCAATGCGTGAAAAGCTGGATAAATTTTTGGAAAAACTCGCGGTGAATTACGTCCTCTCACCCTATGAAACCATGCCCTGGTCTTACTATGATGAAGACAGAGGAATAACATGCAGCGCCGAGGTTCGCATGGGGCCTGATTACGAAGACATCGAAGCCGAAATCCAGTTTCTTTACGATGACCCGCCGGAAGAAGAGGATGAAAACGCAGGCGACAGCGACAATACAGGACAAGCCCCCGCCCATAAAACCATCATCATCGATGGCCGCGAACAAATTCTGTGGATGCGGGCCGAACCGGCAATGGAAGACGTTTGGACACCAAAACTACTGCGGATAAAAGGCAAAAACTACGTCAACGAATTCCATGAATGGGAAGAAAAGGGCTGTGAATTTTTTTGCTCATGCGTACAGTCAATTCAAATGCATGAAATTCCGGATATAGACCAGTTAATAGACGATAAAATGAAAGACGATAGCTGGGGCGGCGGTGGGCGGCGCGGTAAAATCGGTAAAAAATCTCCAAAAATCAAACCGGCGCAGCTTCTCGGCATGAAAAAATAGCGCAGCGCGCTTTATTCCTGATTGATAATGCAGCCATAACGGCGGGCAATCTCACCAAGCCCGCCCGTCACAAAATCAAGATCCGCTTTATAATGCCATTTCGGGCCTTCCCGGTTAAGCATCCCGACAATCACGGCTGTTTGTTCTTTTTCCTCTAGATAATGATCAATTTCAAACCGGCAAAGCTCAAACCCGTTTTCTGCATTGGCGATCCGCACATATCCATTGCGAACCATCCCCAGATCCTGTTCCTTCTCATATCCTTTATAAATCGAGATCACAATCGCGATATACATAATATCAAAGGAAAGCCCGCGCAAATCAACGCTAATGCTCTCATCATCCCCATCCCCGGCGCCCGTGCGGCTATCGCCATTATGCTTCACCGCTTTATCATAGGCATGCGGGTGATTATAAAAAATAAAATCCTCATCACAGCGCGTTTGCTTTTCCCGGTTTAAACAAAAAATACTTAAATCTAGATCCAGCGCATCCGCGTTAAAAGAATTAAAATCCCAGCCCGCGCCGATCAAAAGCGAATGAATAGTCGGATCCATGGCGTTGAGATTAATCTCCTGCCCTTCCTCAACAACGCCCGCATCAAGGGCAATCTCTTTTCCTTCATGGCTGGTATCGAAAATATCTGACATAAAATTCCTCGCCTCCGCGCTACGCCGTTAAATAAAGTGCGTAAATATAAATATTATACAGCACATACGCCGCAACAAAAACGATCCCGATCGCTTTATTGATTTTTTTATAAACAAGCAACAAAGCAGCAAAAACAAAGCTGACCAGCAGCATCACCCAGATATCAAAATTCAGGAGCTGCGGCGCATAATCAGTTGATAAAATCGGTTTGAGAACCGCCGTGACGCCCAATATCGCCAATATGTTAAACACATTTGACCCAAGCACATTCCCCAGTGCCATCGCAGAATGCCCGCGCCGCGCGCTGATGATACTTGTTGAAAGTTCCGGCAAGGATGTCCCCAGAGCAATCACGCTCAGCGCAATCACATCTTCGGGAATGCCTATAATCGCCGCCGACTCGCTCGCCCCCCGCACCAGAAATTCCGCACCGACCGAAATACCGATCAGCCCGAGCAGCAAAAACACATACGGACGATCCGGTGCCTTGTAATCATCATCAGCCTCAACTTCGGCCTCACTGCTGAGTGCCATCCGGTATTGCAAAAACACGTACACCACCAAAAACACTATCATAACAACGCCGGCAAAACGGCTTATCGCGCCATATTGCATAAAAGCCAGCAGCAATCCCGCCGAAATCAGCATCATGGCGGTATCTTTAATCAGACCCTTTGAAATCTTGACATGAATTGTCCCGATAATCGCCGAGACGCCGATAACCGCCAGAATATTGGCAATATTCGAACCGATCACATTCCCCATCGCAATCCCGGCCGAACCCTGAAACACCGCCAGAACAGACACCACCAGCTCAGGCAAGGACGTGCCGATGGCCAGAACCGTAAACCCCACCACCATGGGCGACAGACCAAACCGCCGCGCAATAAACACGGCCGAATCAATCGTCCAGTCTCCGCCTTTAATCAAAACCGCAAGCCCGGCGAACATGAGAAGGAGAGGTAAAACAAGGGCTTGAAGCGAAATAAAATCCATGAAAACCAGTTTATCGTTGAAAGATTGGTGTAAAATTACACATGGACAATATACTAACCCGCATCCTCATAAAGAAAAAGCCATCAATTACATCTGAACCCTATGGCTTTTGCCCATCCGCCCAGTCAAGTCCGAACCCAAAGGCGCGATCCATCTCATGATGACCAGGAAAATACTCGGTATAATTGGTCAGCTTAATCCCGCCGCGAACATTTTCGAGCCCCCCGACAGCGCATAGCGCCAGCGCATCATTATGCGCCCCCAAAGTCACAATCAAATCATCCTCGCCCGGCACATCCAGGATAATCTGCGGATTAATCTCGCTCCAGCGCGGTGCCCCGTCATATATATAAATATAAACCAGAACCCGCTTGATCTCAGGCCATTTCGCGCCATTGACCAAAATAAACTCATCATGCCCATCCGCATTGCCCGTCCGCTCATCCCCGGAAAGCTGAAGATAAGGTGGATGGTCAAAACTGCCGAACTTCTCGCCAAACGCCTGTATAGCCCCGCGCCTGCCATCCTGCAGCTCATACAAACATCCCAGATCAAGATCCACACCCGCCTTTTGCACAGTTTTTTTCAAAAACTTCCCGAGAAAACTTTTTTGCTGCTCAACAATCACATTCTCCCACGCCACACCGATCATCATCGATGAGAACCCGTCTTTACCCGTATTCACGGCAATCGAGGCCCCCGGCTCGTTTAAAAACTCACAATTATCTGGATGATGGGAAGCCACGCGATATCCCGCCGCCCCCAGCGCCCCGCCATGCCCTGAAAACTTGGCGCGGCTGCGGGTAGCCTCCGCCATTGATTTCTGTGAACCTTGCAAATCTGAATCAACCATCATTACACCCCCTTTAGGCCTTATAGCGGAGGCTAGGCCACAACAGACGAAAGTCCGCGGCA
>CAYGJS010000034.1:0-19638 GCA_964350435.1 uncultured Micavibrio sp. | reverse complement strand
TGGCACGAACGCGATATCTCCCACTCCGCCGTTGAGCGCACAATCCTGCCCGACGCCCTGATCTCCGCAGATTACGCCCTCAACCGCCTCGCGGGACTCATAGACAAACTCCTTGTCTATCCCGACCGCATGATGCACAACTTAGAGATGACAGGCGGCCTTGTTTTCAGCCAGCGCACCATGCTCGCCCTGACACAGGCCGGTATCTCCCGCGAAGACGCCTACCGCATCGTTCAAAAAAGCGCCATGGACGTCTGGGCAGACCGCTCATCAGGCAAAGGCACCAAGACCTTGCGCGCTGCGCTTGAGAGTGATTCACAAGTAACTGAAAAACTTGACAAAAACGCATTAGGCACTATCTTTAATTACGGTGCTTACATAAAGAACATCGACAAGATTATTGACAGGGCATTAAACGACTAAAAAGACTTTCGTCGCACATATCTTTAGCTGGACTAGACATGAGCGACGACGCGTATTGAACATACGCGAGGAGCGAAATAACGCAGTCCAGATGAAGATAGGAAAGACGACCATGAAAGGCGATAAAAAAGTAATCGAACACCTCAACGCCGCCCTGAAAAAGGAACTCGGTGCAATCAACCAGTATTTCCTGCATTCCCGCATGCTCGAAGATTGGGGCGTAACCAAACTCGCCAAACACGAATACAACGAATCAATCGAGGAAATGCAGCACGCTGACCGCCTGATTAAACGCATCCTCTTCCTCGAAGGCCTTCCCAACCTCCAGGAAGTCGGCAAGCTCTATATCGGCGAAACCGTCAAAGAAACGCTCGAATGCGATCTCAAAATCGAAATCGAAGGCGTGAAAGCCTATAAGGAAGCCGTGAAATATGCCGACAGTATTGGCGATTATGTGTCCCGCGATCTCTTCGCCTCAATCCTCACCGATGAAGAAGGTCACGTGGACTATCTGGAAACCCAGCTTGAGATGATCAAGCAAATGGGCGAGCAAAACTACATCCAGCTCAACTCCGAAAGCCCGCTGGACGCCGAAGGCGCCTAACAAATATTCATAAGACTTAAAAAGACCCGTGAATTATACGGGTTTTTTTTACAAACAAACATGAGAATGACTTGCAATCACATCCGAAAAACGTCATATTAATCCAAGAATAAGAATCACTCGCACCTTCAACCCTTAATCAAACAGTTTTCTTTTCTGACAAGGCACAAGGAGCGAAGCGTAGACGACCTACTCGAGCGACGCAGTAACGCGGCTCAGAAAAGAAAAATGGAAGATTAAAAAATGTTCGTTTGTTTGTGCCACCCATTCTCCGATAAAAAAGTCAAAGCGCATCTTGACGCAAATGGCAGCTCGACTGTTGCCAAAACCTATTCCGCATGTTCAGGCGGCGAAAAGCCTAATTGCTGCCAATGTCTTGAAACCCTGAAAGACATCGTGAAAACCCACAATAAAACCGCCGCAGCCTAAACGCAGCCCCTTGCCAACCCACCCGCATTGTGGCACCAATATTCCCACAAACATTCAAACCTTATGAGGAACACCCATGTTCAATAAACTCATCCTTACTCTCGGGAGCTTACTTGTTATGACTGCAGCAGCAGAGGCCGCCTCTCCGGCCAATACACTCAACCTTGAATTATCAACGGGTGGCACCGTCACCATTGAACTGCTCCCCGATCGTGCGCCCGCGCATGTAGAGCGCATCAAAAAACTCGCCCGCGACGGCTTTTATGATGGCATCATTTTCCACCGCGTAATCTCCGGCTTCATGGCGCAAACAGGTGACCCAACCGGCACAGGCCGCGGCGGTTCAGAAGAAGCCGATCTTCCGGCGGAATTCACAGACTACGCCTATAAACGCGGCACTGTCGGCATGGCCCGCAGCCAAAGCCCGAACAGCGCGAATTCTCAATTCTTCATCTGCTTCGATGATAATGGCTGTTCTTTCCTGACAGGTCAGTACACCGTATTCGGCCAGGTGACGGAAGGCATGGACTTCGTGGACAAAATCGCCGTTGGCGAGCCGCCTTCAAGCCCTGACAAAATCGTCAAAGCCTCCATCGCCAGCGACGCAGACAAAATTGCTCCAGCCCCCGCTGCTGAAGAAGCTACAGACGAAGCATCTGAAGACGCCATCGAAGCAAAGGCCGAAGCTGACCACGCTGCGGAATAATCATAGCCTGCCGCGAAACAAATACGAATCCCCGCGCAAGCGGGGATTTTTGTAACAAACATAAGGGGAAAAAATGAAACTCGATATATATCAAATAGACGCCTTCTCATCCAAAGTCTTCGGGGGCAACCCCGCCGCTGTCATCCCTCTTCAATCCTGGCTCCCCGATGATGTGATGCTGAAAATCGCCATGGAAAACAATCTCTCGGAAACCGCATTTTTTGTCCGCGAAGGCGAAGCCTTCCACCTGCGTTGGTTCACCCCCGCCGCTGAAGTCGACCTTTGCGGTCACGCAACTCTGGCTGCCGCCTTTATCATCTTTGAACGCCTTAACTATCATGGCGAAACCATAACCTTCACCACCCGCTCCGGCGATCTCTATATTCACAAAACCGCCCGCGGCCTGATGATGAACCTCCCCGCTTGGGACATCACAAAACACAACACCCCCGAAAGCATCTATCGCGGCCTCGGGATCGCCCCGAAAGAGTTCTACATCGGCCATGATTGCCTCGCCGTCATGGAAAGTGCCGAAGATATCCGCAACCTCAAACCCGATTTCCACGCCCTCAAACAATTCGAAACCCGCGGCGTCATCGTCACCGCCAAAGGCGATGGTGAACATGACTTCATCTCCCGCGCCTTCTTCCCGCGCCTGAACATCGACGAAGATCCCGTAACAGGCTCGGCGCACTGCATCCTCACCCCCTACTGGGCGCATAAACTCGGCAAAACCACCCTCAAGGCTTATCAAGCCTCAAAACGCGGCGGCGACCTGCTTTGTGAACTGAAAGGCGACCGCGTGGAAATCACGGGCGACGCTGTCATGTACATGAAAGGCAAGATTTATGTTTAATCAAAATCTCAGAGTATTATCCTTGTCATTCTCTCAATTTTCTTTTTCACTAGGCGCAAGGAACGAAATATGCGGGAGAAGAACCTGAGTGACGCAGCAACGCAGTGAGAGAAAAAAGCCGGAGAATGAATGGTGGCGCGGTGCGTGCATATATCAAATCTACCCCCGCTCATTCCATGACACCAACAATGACGGCATCGGCGACCTGAACGGCATCACAGAAAAACTCGAATACATCGCCTCGCTCGGCGTAGACGGCATCTGGATTTCCCCGTTTTTCACCTCACCGATGAAAGATTTCGGCTATGACGTGTCCGATTACCGCGATGTCGACCCCATGTTCGGCACGCTTGCCAACTTCAAAACCCTGCTCGCCCGCGCGCATGATCTCAACCTCAAAATCATCATCGACCTCGTCCTCTCCCACACCTCCGATCAACACCCATGGTTCACCGAAAAACCGGAATACTATGTCTGGGCGGACGCCAAACCCGACATGTTCGGCGCAAGAGTCCCGCCGAATAACTGGGTCTCCGTTTTCGGCGGCTCCGCATGGCAATGGCATCAAGAGCGCGGACAATACTACCTCCACAACTTCCTGCCCGAACAACCCGACCTCAACTTCCACAACCCCCAAGTTCAGGCCGAAGCCCTCGATATAGCCCGCTTCTGGCTTGATCTGGGCGTGGACGGCTTCCGCCTTGATGTTGTAAATTTCTATTTCCACGATGCGGAACTGCGCGACAATCCACCCCGCGACCCATCCCTTGGCGCCGCCACACAATTCGAAGGTGACGACCCCTACTCCACGCAAACTCACATTTACGATAAATCCCGCCCGGAAAATCTCGCTTTCCTGCAAAGCTTCCAAAATCTCTGCAATCAATACGGTGCCTTCACCGTCGGCGAAATTGGCGACGACCATCCCTTTGACCGCGCCGCAGAATATACCCAAAGCGGCCTTCTCAACACCTGCTATAACACCTATCTCATGAGCGGCAGCCACAAAACCATCCACCCCGAACTTATCCGCGATCCTATCCAGCGCGCCCTGAAAACAGCAGGAAATACTGTGGACTGCTGGCCCTCATGGGCATTTTCCAATCACGACGTCGTGCGCGTAGCCTCCCGCTGGGACACTGGCGGCGATGGCTTCACCCACACCCCGAAACTCTCCAAAATGCTGATCGCCCTCCTCGGCTGTTTACGCGGAACGCTGTTCCTTTATCAAGGCGAAGAACTCGGTCTGCCCGAAGCCAAGCTGGAATTCGAAGACCTCCTCGACCCATGGGGTATCTCACTATGGCCGCAGTGGCAAGGCCGCGACGGCTGCCGCACCCCGATGCCATGGACTGCGGAAATGCCCGTCAAATCTTGGCTCCCCATGCCCTCCAATCACATTCCCTTAAACGTCAGCGTGCAAAACACCGACAAAACCTCAACTCTCAATTTCACAAGAACATTCCTGAACTGGCGCAAAACCCAGCCCGCCTTGCTTCACGGGAACATCAATTTTCACGATAATTTTTCACAATATATTTTGGAATTTGACCGCAGCCTGAACAGTGACACGATCACCTGCCGCTTCAATTTAAAAACTTACGATTTCGAAGTATCGGGCTTTGACTTTGATTTGGACGATGAAACCTGAATCTTTCCACTGGCCTTCTTCTCTGCGCCCTCTTTGACATCAGCCTTGGCGGGAACTGCCTGCTCCTCGCCCTCCTCCTCAAGCTCCAGAGCAACAGCCTTGACCTTGCTTTCAGCAACGTCACCGCCCTCGATTTCAATCGTCATGTCCCGCCGCTCGGCCTTGCTAGCCTCGGATTTCAAGATCGCACTCTCGCCCTTGCCAAGCTCCAATATCTGCGCCGCCTTACACAAAAGCACAATCAGCTTCTCAAGCTCCTCAAGATTACTGATTGGCTCCGGCGTATCCATCCGCAAAAGCATTGCATTATTACGGAATATAAAAATCACCCAGGCATTACGGATCTTCATCGTCCGCGCCAAGACATCCACCCGCTTATCGTTCAAATATCGTTTGAGGGCATATGAACTATCCCCCGCCACAATAAAACTGTTATCCCAACGCTCATGCTCCGGACGATACTCAGTTTTAAATTCCAAAGATTTAACAATCGGCACCATACCGCCATTGGCCACCGCACCATCAAACGGCATCGTCGAATTTAAGCTCACCTCAATCGCCGTCAACTTCCGACTGCCGCGCATATCCTCGGAAAAATGCTCACTGGAAAACAAGCTGACCTTATACCCGTTCATCACACCACTAATTTCCGGTGTTTGCATTAATGATTTCGCGGTATATCTCAATTTATGTCGCTTAGCAAAAGCCTTCCACGTAACCTTTTGCCGATAAAGCACCACAAGCGTCCATGCCAAAAAGCCCAAAAGAACCAATGACAACAAAATCCATATCAACATCCAAAGCGAAACCATAAAACAGCTTTCTTCAAGTTTGCAGACTTAAGATTACCGAAGACCAAATGAATTGACCAGAGCAGATAAACGCTTTTGCTAAACCGCCCCCGAGTTCTCCAGCAAGGCAATATCTTCACTCAAATTAAAGATCAAACGCTCAACAGGCTCTCTCTGCCCCGGCGGAAACGCCTCGCAACAATAATAAAGTGCCGCAAGCTGCGCCAAATTGGCACGACAGCGCTCAATAGCCAGACTATGGCTAATTTTAGATATACTCATCAAGTCACTCCACACACATTAATTCAACTTAAGATTACTAATATTCAATAGATAGAAAAATATCAAGTTTTTTTTCAATTTCATTTGACTTTTATCGAGCGTATATTAGCATTACCACTATGTATAAAACAGGGTAAAACACTATGCTAACTATCGAGCAATGCAGAGGCGCCCGCGGCCTTCTCGGATGGACACAACAAGACCTTGCCGACTCATCCGGTCTCTCAAAAACCGCTATCAATAACTTCGAAAAAGGCCACTCGGACATCAAAGCCGAATCCCTCAAATCTATTCGTATGGCGTTTGAAAGCGCCGACATTGAATTTATAGGCCAAAGCGGAATTCAAAAAAAATCTGAACATGCCCGAATGCTCAGCGGAACAAACGCACTGACAAACATACTCGAAGACATTGAAAACGCTGTAAAACAAGGCGAGACGGAAATCCGGATCAGCAACGTAGACGACACCCTCGCCGCGCAAATATCACCCCAAAAACTCTTTACGTATCGTGAAACCCTGAAAGACCATAATATTAGGGAAAGAGTTCTGTGCACAGAAAACACCAAAAACATCCTCAGCCCCAATGATGAATGCCGCTCTCTCTTAAAAACCGATGCAATAAGCCGCATCCCAACCTTTATTTATGGCTCGAAAGTTGCCCTGCAACTCTGGGATCAATCATTGTTCGTAATCATCGATAGTGCCGCCGCCGCCGCCGCAGAAAAAAAACGCTTCGATATGCTCTGGGCCGGCGCACACGAACCCTCACAAAATAAACAAGACACAAATAAATCCAGCGCCGCATCATAAAAAAACACCGCGCAAAGTTTCTGGCAAAAGAAACCCGACTCCCAAGCATAAAAGCTGTTAACTTTAAGAAATGTAAAACGAAAGAAACTTACTTCGTTTGCGCGTTTTTGAAAACCTGCTCGGCGCGCTGCGGCACAGGCACTTCAATCATACGCTGCGGCTCATACTCGCGCTTGACCGGCATCAACTTCAACTCTTTTTGCGGCAACATCTTAGCCCGCACATACGCAACGCCAGTCCCAGCCGTGCGGCTATTGCCATAGGGAACAACATTGTCAACCCTGACCATCTCCCACCCGTCACCACAGGCGGAAAGCATAAAGGGCGTAAGCACAACAAGAACTCTCAGTATATTTTTCATGGGCACATCCCCGAAAGCGGGTAAAAGATAGATAAGTTTACCCCAGAACACACGGCTTCACAACCACTTAAAAAGCCGGCCTATGACTTTTTCGACTTCCGAATCCGGTAAAGCACAAACCGCCCCAGCGGATGCCCCTTTTTCAGGGCCGGATAATCAAAATCACCTTTCTGATCATAGGTCATCCCGATTTTTTCCATCAAATGCCGCGAACGATTATTATCATGCACCGTAAAAGCCACCAACTCCCGCAAGCCCAGCTTATTAAACGCATGATCAATCACAGCTTTGGCCGCCTCACTCCCGTAACCTTTTCCCCAATATTCGTAATCCAGCCGCCACGCAACCTCGATCGCAGGCGTAAAATGTGATTTAAAATCAACAGTATTCAAGCCAACAAAACCGGCAAACTCCCCCGTTTCCTTTATCTCCACCGCATAAAGCCCGTATCCATGAACCTTAAAATGCTTCTGAAACTCTTGCATATGCCGCGCTGAGGTTTTTTCATCCAGAACCCTCGGCAAATACTCCATCACCAAGGGGTCACCATTCATTCGGGCGAAGGGCGCAAGATCATCATCACCCCAATCCCTTAGAATTAACCGCTCTGTTTCTATATGCATCATCATCAGATCATTGATACACAGCTGCAGGACACCACGCCAGAGTGAAAATAAATACATACATGATAATGTGGATAACCTGGGCAAAACCTTTGCCTTGCTTGCGTCTTGATGCAAAGATTATACACAGGAGTTTACTTCCCATGAAAAAATCTATGGTGCCTCTCTGCGCCACCCTCATTTTAATACAATCTCTTCCAGCTCTGGCTTCAAATACCCCAAGGCCGGAAAAGAAACCTGTGTCTTTCGAAAACACCCTGACCGTCTCTGCCCCCACTCAGATCAAAACCGAAAAACTAACCATCAGCAAACAAGGCGACTTAAAACTTAACTGCGGCGCCCTCTCGCAAGAAGCCCAAAAAATGCGCGATGTGATCTACATCCTCGAAGACAAAAAAACTGATGCAAAACTGAAAAGCCATGGTGTTACAGCCCTTGGCGCGATCGGCTCTCTCCTGATTGGTACAGCAACAGGCGGCGCAGGTCTTGCTCTCGGAGGTTTTTTGCTTGATCAAAACTTCAAAGACAAAACCGAAATTGCCGACGAAGCACAAGACATCGCCGAACAACGCCGCAGCCTTATGATGGGGATATTCCGCGCCAAGGACTGCCAGGGCCCGATTGAACACGCCATGCAAAACCCTGAAAAATTTAAGGCCGCAGACCTGATTGCCGCGATCGAACCTGCCGCTGGCGACAACAAATATCACTCAGAACTCAGAAAACGCTATAACGATTAAGCCACAGGCCGCGAATTCATGCGTATCAGGGTCTTGGCAGATGCCCCGGCAAAACATGCACAGAATCTTTTACCAAATACCCGCTCTGTAAAATATGCCCTTTCACACGATCAACCGTCACTTCATAATCCCCGTCCTCGGTCTTGAACAAAACTGAAAACGCGGGAGCGCCTTCAAACCGGCTCTCAAACACTTCACTGCGAAACGCAGGCGGCGCCGCCTCCAACGCAATATAAAGTGCCCGCTCTCGCGTGATCTCCGCGCCCTCAGGAATCGTCTGAAATAACGGCTTGGGCACAGGTTTAACAACGGTCTTTTTAACCCCAGGCTTAGGTGCCGACTTGGGCGCTGACTTGGGCGTTGGCTTGGGCACCGCCTTCGGATCTTTCTTGGCCTTCACAGCCGCCTTGGCCGCAGGCTCGGGCGCAGGTGTTGTCTCCTGTTCAGGCTCTGGGGGCGGCGCAGTCTCAACAGGCTCTGGCGCAGGAACTCCGCCACCCATATCAATCACATCAACGCTGCCATCTTCTTGAATAATCGTAATCGTCTCCTGAGCAAAGACAGGAGAAACAAACAACAGCAAAGCAAAAGGAAGATAAAATTTCATAAAATCCACTATAAGCGATTCAAAATGATTAAGAAAATGTTAACCCACAACTTTTATACTTATACGTATAAAGTGAGGAAATCCAATGAACGGTTTTGACCCCAAAAGCTACATGAGTGAAGAGCTCCGTGAAGCCTATGACGGCATCATCAAAAAATATGAACAACAAGTCATATTCGAAGGACGCAACAAAAAAGAAAAAAACGAGGCCAGCCGCGCCGAAAAAGATAAGCGCAAACAAGCCATCCTTGAAGAAAAAAAACGCAAAGAAGAACTCTGGGAACAGAAAAAACGCGATGAAAAAGAACGCCAGGAAGAAATTCGCCGCCAGCGTTCCCTCTGGGAGGATAAACAGCGGCAACAAAACGCCTTCCTCCAGCAAAAGCAACGCGAACACCAACGCATAATCCAGCAGCAACGCGACGAACAACGCCGCATCGCCGAAGCCAAATTCTTTGAAGACAATAAATAACCGGCCTAAAACACGAAAACCAAATCCCAAAAACCGATTTTCATCGGTCTTTTATTATGTATTAAAAACGCTCAAACTACTTCTTAAGCTGATCTCTAAACGCGCCCGTAACGCGTGATTTGGACTCTTGACACATCTGCAAGGCTTCCTCCGCCCGCAAAGCACGCTCAGTCAAAGCATTGCAATCACAACTGCAGGCCGTTGCCGCCATGACCGGCGCAGGAGCGGGAGCAGGGGCAGGCATAGGCGCAGCGGCTTGTTGATGCGTCGCTGTACGGCTTTGGTTATAGGGCGTCGTAAACTCATAGTCATTTGTGTCTGAACTACAAGCAGCAAGTCCAAGAGCGAGTGCGCCAAGGCTTAAAATTTTCAAAGAGGATTTCATGGGAAACTCCATTTCTTTTGTTTATATTTTGCCCGCACAATAACACCGTACGCACTGTTATAAAAGGAAAAACAGTTTTTCGCTCCAATCCGTTTCTAAAATATTTCAATAAAAACAATCTGGTATTTGAGGGTGGCTGGGTTATATCTATCTGATGGATATTGCGGAGCTCACACAGGTTGCGGTGGCCCTAGAGAAATCGGGGGAAGGGAAGGATGTTTTTGATGCGTCCAAACCCTTTCGGCTGGATACCGATTTCACGCCGGCGGGGGATCAACCTGCGGCGATCAAGGCGCTGAAGCAGGGTTTGGAGGACGGGTTGTCCGATCAGGTGCTGCTCGGGGTTACGGGGTCGGGCAAGACGTTTACGATGGCGCATTTGATACAGGAAACGCAGCGGCCTGCGCTGGTGCTCGCGCCGAATAAAACGCTGGCGGCGCAGCTTTACGGTGAGTTCAAATCCTTTTTCCCCGATAACGCGGTGGAATATTTCGTGTCGTACTACGATTATTACCAGCCCGAGGCCTATGTGCCGCGCAGTGATACCTTCATCGAGAAGGACTCAAGTATTAACGAGCAGATCGACCGCATGCGCCACGCCGCGACCCGCGCGCTGTTCGAGCGTAAGGATGTGATTATCGTGGCCAGCGTGTCGTGCATCTACGGCATCGGGTCGAAAGAAGATTACATGGCGATGGCCTTCGGGATTGAGAAGGGCGAGCGGATGGATCGGGACGCGCTGATCGGCAAGCTGATCGAGCTGCAATATACCCGCAACGATATCGCCTTCGAGCGCGGGAGTTTTCGCGTGCGCGGGGATACGGTTGAGCTGTTCCCCGCCCACTTTGAGGATCGCGCTTGGCGGTTCGAGCTGTTCGGCGACGAGATCGAAAAGATCACCGAGTTTGACCCGCTGACGGGGCAGAAATTCAGCGAGATGGAGGGCGTGCGCGTGTTTGCGAACTCGCATTACATCACGCCGGGGCCGACGATGCGCCAAGCGATCGAGCAGATTAAAATTGATCTTAAGGCGCGCCTCGCCGAGTTCGAGGCCGAGGGTAAATTGCTGGAGGCGCAGAGGCTTGATCAACGCACCAGCTTTGATCTGGAGATGCTGGCCGCGACAGGGATGTGTCAGGGGATCGAGAATTATTCGCGCTATCTGACGGGGCGCAAAGCGGGCGAGCCGCCGCCGACGCTGATTGAATATATGCCGAAAGATGCGCTGATGTTTTTGGATGAATCCCATGTGATGCTGCCGCAGCTTCGGGCGATGTATAATGGTGACCGCGCGCGCAAGACCACGCTGGTGGAGTATGGTTTCCGCGTGCCGGCCGCGCTGGATAACCGCCCGCTCAAGTTCGAGGAATGGAACGCGATCCGCGGGCAGACCGTGTTCGTATCTGCCACGCCGGGGCCGTGGGAGCTGGAGCAAACGGGCGGCGAATTCGTGGAGCAGGTCGTGCGCCCGACGGGGCTTATTGATCCGCCGGTGGAGATCCGCCCGACGGAACATCAGGTCGATGACATGATGCATGAGGCCAAGGCGGTGATCGCGCAAGGCGGGCGTTTGCTGGTCACCACGCTGACGAAGAAAATGGCCGAAGCCCTGACCGAGTATCTCACCGAAAACAATATCGCCGTGCGCTATATCCACTCCGATGTCGATACGCTGGAGCGGATCGAGATTATGCAGGATCTTCGCAAGGGGGAATTTGATGTGCTGGTCGGGATTAACCTGCTGCGCGAGGGGCTGGATATCCCCGAATGTATGCGGGTGATGATTTTGGATGCGGATAAGGAGGGGTTCTTGCGCTCCAAGACGTCGCTTGTGCAGACGATTGGCCGCGCCGCGCGGAATCTGGAGGGGAAGGCGATTTTATACGCCGATAAAATCACCGACAGCATGCAATACGCGATTGATGAAACCGATCGCCGCCGCGCCAAGCAGATTGAATATAACACGGCGAACGGCATCACCCCCGCGAGCGTGAAGAAGAACCTGTCCGCCGCGCTGGATCGTGTGTATGACCAAGCCGAAACGACGAGCGCGGTGCGCACCCTGCATGATATGAAGATGGGAGAATTTATCCACGACCCCGCGGCGTTGAAGAAAGAGATCGAGCGCAAGCGCAAAGAGATGCTGGAGGCCGCAGGGAATTTGGAATTCGAGGTGGCGGCGAAATTGCGGGATCAGATTAAAAGACTTGAGGAAGCGGAGTTGGGGCTTTGATGTGTCATGGGTAATCCTGTTCTTATCATATTTGCGGGTGCGAATGGTTCCGGTAAAACTACGGCGGCGAACGCTTTGCTTCCCAAACGCCGCATTAAAGAATTTGTGAACGCCGATGAAATTGCGCGAGGTTTGTCGCCGCTTAACCCTGTCGGCCAAGCCATGGCAGCAGGGCGGCTTGTTATAAAGCGCACCAGAGAGATGATTGCCAAAAAAGAGAGCTTCGCGATTGAAACGACGCTTGCGGGTAATACGCTTGTGCAAAGTATTCAGATGGCTAAAAAGGCCGGTTATGAAATCGAGATGCATTATATCTTCTGTGCGGATATTAATGTGAATATTCAACGGGTGAAGACGCGGGTGCGACAAGGTGGTCATGATGTGCCCGCACAAGATGTAAGGCGTCGGTACTGGCGGAGTTTGCAAAACTATATTCGCGTTTATTTTAATTTATGTGATAAAATATCTGTATATGATACGACAGAAGGTCAGTTGATTGAAATTGCGGATAAGCATAGGAATAGTATTCATATGCAGTATGATGGGCGTCTGTTTGGACGTTTTGCGCAAAAGATTAAGGAGGCCATTGATGAGCATTGATGTGTTGTTAAATTCAAAGCCTGCGGGTTCAAAAAAACCCAAGAATGTCTTGGCGGGCGCGATTGATATTGCTATTCGTGCGGCGGAAATTCACAGTACGAAGCTGGTTGTTAAAACCAACAATAAAGTTGAACATGTTTCTCCGAAAACGATGAAGCGCCGTATTTCGTCGGCTCAGGCCTAGTATTATTCTCACAAATATTTTTTGCAGGGACGCGGCGGCGAAATTGCGGGATCAGATTAAGCGTTTGGATGAGGCGGAGTTGGGGCTTTAGGTTGATGTGAATGCTTTTTTTATGTCTTCTATAGTTATAATCAACGTCATTTCATCTGTAGGTGATTGTTCAAACCCTTGGCTGGTGTAGAAGTTTTTTGCGTTTTCTGATATAGCGTGAACTAGCATTCCTCTTACCCCAACAACTTCGGCAACTTCTAGGGTTTTTAATAAGGCTTCTTTGAGCATGCCTTGCCCAATTCCTTTTTCTTTCCATCCTTTATCTACCGCAAGGCGCCCCAATACTGTTACAGGTATGGGATCAGGCATATTCTGCTTGGCTTTTCTTCTTACGTTCTTGTGCTCTATTGATCCTACGGCAAGGGTATAATAGCCAATCGCATTGTAATTTCCATCTGTAACTATGTAGGTTCTTGATGCCCTTCCCTCATTTCTGATGGCGCGTTTTTTTAGAAATGCGTTGAGACTCTCGTTTTCACAGTCAAAATCCTCAAGTCTATGATGTAGTTTTATAGACTCGGGTGCGGAAATTGATTTCTGCGCTAGGGCTTTACTTTGGGGCTCGTCAGACAACTTTTTATTCTTCCCATGGTGCTTGTTTTTCTAGAAGCTTTTTAAGTTTTTGGTTCGCTCTTGCGGGCCTATCTAAAATATCGTTTAACAACTGCCACTCTCTATCTGCAAGTGAGAAGTGCGTAGTATTAAGAAATATTTCTTCGGCGTTTTTTAGTGCAGATTCCAGAAAAAACTCAGTACGATTTCTGCCTGAAAGTGAGGCAATCTTTTCGATGAAGTGCAAATTGGACTCTTTTACTCTCATGCTTATCGTTCGTGTCATATCTTTATCTTCTGTTAAGTGTCTCATTTGGAAACCTTTCAGCTAATGATGTGGTGTTTGTATTGACATTGTCAACACATTTTTGTATATACATTGTATACATGAAATGCTTAATTTTATCTTAAAATATTGAAAAGGAACTAATCAAATGGCTAATCAAAAGCAAACTTCAAAGAGCGTTGCTTCTAATGCGGCTAAAGTTTTGCAAGATAAATATTCTTCTAAAATTGCAAAAAAATTGGCCGCTTCAGCTTTGTCTCAAAGTGGAAACAAAAAGCAGACGGGTGCTGATTTGGAGGACTTAGCGTCAAAGGTGCTAAATAGTGATAAATATAGCGATGAAACAAAATCACTGGCTGGTTCTGTTCTTTCTCAGTCAAATAAATATCGCTAAAGACACAGTGCTGCTCAATATTTGCAGGTTAACTGAATGGCCCTTGACAGTCAAGGAATAAATTCCTATAGTGTAATCGATATCGTCATTGCGAGGAGGGGCGCAGCCCTGACGCGGCAATCTTTTGTGATTGCTTCGCTGCGCTCGCAATGACATGAAATTATTTATAGGACTCCCCATGCCGCATTTCACCAACGAACAGATCATCACCAAGGTTCATAATTTCAAGACCCATATTTCGAAATACATAAAGATGCTGGAGCGCGGGGATTAATTTCGCGTGAATTCTATAGTCTAGAGCCAAAACAAAAAAAGCGCCGCGGGAAAACCTGCGGCGTTTTTGATTAAACAGCACACTAAAAAACAGATTATTTTTTCTTCGCTGTCGTGGCCTTCTTTGCAGCAGGCTTCTTAACAGCAGCTTTTTTCACTGCGGGTTTTTTCGCAGCCGCAGCTTTAGCTGCAGGCTTTTTTACCGCAGGCTTTTTTACCGCAGGCTTTTTTACCGCAGGCTTTTTCGCCACAGGTTTTTTAGCAGCCGCAGCTTTCGCCGCTGGTTTTTTAACAGCAGGCTTCTTCGCCGCTGTAGGTTTCTTAACGGCAGGCTTTTTTGCGGCAGCAGGTTTAGCTGCAGTTTTTTTTGCAGCAGGCTTCTTAGCTGTGGCAGCTTTGGCAGTTGTTGTTTTCGCAGGTTTCTTCGCAGCAGGTTTTTTTGCTGCAGGTTTTTTTACGGCTGTAGCCATGGGTTCTCTCCTAAAGGTTTTAGTCAGGACGACTGGATGTGAAATTAAAGAGGATTGATAGATTGGATACGCAACTACTAGAAATATTCTAAATCAAAAATCACTATTTCCAAAACAAAAAGCAACATACGCCATTTCATCCGCAAAAAAACGCGGAACTAATTTGCCCCGCGCTTTGTTGTAATCGAAGACCAATACTATTTCTTAGGTGTTGGTTTGCCTTTTGATGGTTTAGTAGCCATTGTGGACATCTCCCAGAAAATGTCGCCTAGAGCGGCGACGGCGATTATTTGAGCAGCTCAAATAACAAAGATAATATACGCCGAGTCGCGATCACTTGCATCTGAAATTTATCATCAGAAATCAGATTCTTTTTCTTATTTGTAAAAACAAATTTTCCCTGCTATCCCTTACCCCTTAAAGGATAGATAAGACAATCATGACCGATATACCACAAGACATTGCCCAAGCCTCCCGCGCCTGGCCTTTCGAAGAAGCCAAAGGCGTGGTTAAACGCCTGCGCGCCATGAATAAAGGCGAGATCAAAGCGGGTGAAAAGGGCTATGTCTTGTTCGAAACGGGCTATGGCCCCAGCGGCCTGCCGCATATCGGCACATTCGGGGAAGTGGCCCGCACGACTATGGTAATGCGCGCCTTCCAACGTCTACACCCCGAAATCCCAACCAAGCTTGTGTGTTTCTCCGATGATATGGATGGCTTCCGCAAAGTGCCAACCAATATCCCGAACCAGGATAAAATGGCGAACTATCTCGGCATGCCGCTTTCCAGCGTACCCAACCCGTTCGACACGCAGTATGAAAGCTTCGGCGCGCATAACAACGCGCAGCTTTGTGCCTTCCTTGATAGCTTTGGATTTGAATATGAATTCCGCAGCTCGACGCGCGATTGCTACAAAAACGGAAACTTCAATAATGCCCTGCGCGAGATGCTTTTGAAATACGACGAAGTGCGCGATGCGGTGCTGCCGATTTTGGGCGCGGAGCGCAAAGCCACCTACTCCCCCCTCTTCCCGATCGTAAACAAAAAAGGCGCGGACAATCATCCGATCATTCTGCATAACGCAATCCTTCGGGAGGTCGTGGACGCCGAAAAAGGCATCGCCCGTTTCGAAGTGCTGGACGATAGCGAGCTGGAAAAATCAGGCTTTGCACGTGGCGAGATGGTCACGCAATCCATTTTTGACGGCGGTTGCAAGGCGCAATGGCGCGCCGATTGGGCATTGCGCTGGTACGCCATGGATGTCGATTACGAAATGGCGGGCAAAGACCTCGTCACCGCCGCCGAGATCGCCGCAAAAATCACGCACATTATGGGCGGCAGAGGCCCCGCCGGTTTCCGTTATGAACTCTTCCTCGATGAAGAAGGCCAAAAAATCTCTAAATCCAAAGGCAACGGCCTGAGCATGGAAGACTGGCTGACCTACGCGCCGCATGAAAGCCTCGCTTATTATATGTATCAACGCCCGACCAGCGCGAAGAAACTCTATTTCGACATCATCCCCAAAGCCGTGGATGAATATATAACCTTTGTGGAGAAGCTGGGCGAGCAAGACGACGCAAAAAAACTGGAAAACCCGGCTTGGTATGTAAACTCCATAACCGGGGACAGTTACTTATTGGCTAAAAGTAACTGTCCCCGGACAACGGTTTCCTTCGCGCTGCTGCTGAACCTCGTCAATGCCGCCAATACGGACGATCCCGCAACGCTGTGGAAATTCATTCAAGCCTACGCCCCCGATGCCACGCCTGAAAGCGCGCCCTTCCTGGATCGCCTCGTCGGATACGCAATCAAATATTATCAGGACTTCGTTCTGCCCGAAAAAATATACCGCGCCCCATCGGAGCGCGAAGCCGCCGCATTAAACGCCCTTGCAACCAAGCTGGAAAGCATGGAAGGCGGATTGGACGCTGACGTTTATATGACCGTTGTCTTCACCGCCGGCAAAGACAACGGATACGATAAAGAAGAACTGCGCGAATGGTTCCAAGCCATCTATGAAATCTGCCTCGGCCAATCCCAAGGCCCCCGCTTCGGCAGCTTCATCCAGCTCTACGGCGTAAAAGACACAGCCAGCCTGATTCGCGATGCACTCGACGGCAAATTCGCCAAGGCGGCTTGACTATTCCTACTTGATTTACATTATGTAAATATGATACAAACAATCATGGCAGACAAAAGACTCGCATTTGACCGTTTAGACACAGCTCATGTAGCATATCACAACATGGTTCACGCTGCCTCCTTAAAACGCGGCCAGCTTTTTACTAAGGATAAAGCCCAACAACTTTTTGCCGACTTTAAAGCGGCCAATTTCATGGCAAACGCAAATTCGGGTGAGGGCTGTATAGCCCGAAGATCGCTTATTCAAATCCTTCTAATAGAAAGAGGCGTTACTGTTCACACAGCCAGATGTGATTTTGGTGAGGGCAACAAATGGTACAAACATGAAGCGGCGGCCTTTAATGTTGATGGCAGTAACGAAATCTGGGTTTTAGATACAGGTCTTCGCAACGCTCTGGAAACATTTGAAAATTGGAAAGATTTCCTCTTAAAAACACAACATGATGTTTTAAAGATTGAACTCATAGAAGATGCTTCTCCGCATTTTACTCTTATAGGCGCGATGAAACACCTAGAACGCTTGCATCCCTTTGAAGAACACACAGACTCTCCACGCCCTCTCTAAGCGGAAGCCGTCTATTATTTAAAGGCAACAAGTATTTTTAGTGCTTAAACCCAAGCTCCGGATACCCGAATTTTTCGCGATGATAGATATCGCCTTTTTTCACAGACGCATCAAGTGACCAATGGGTGACAATTTCGGCTAAATCAGGACGGTCGCGCTCTTCGGGCGGGGCTTTGGCTGTGCCGACATACATAAACCCGGCAATGATATCCGTGTCATCCAACCCTAAGCGCTGGCGCACATTCTCATCATAAGCATACCATTCCGTCAGCCATTGCGCAGAATACCCAAGCGCATGCGCCGCCAGAACAAAATTCTGCGCCGCCGCGCCGCAGGTCAAAAACTGCTCCCATTGCGGGTTCTTGCTCATCCGCGCGCGGTGAATGATCGCCACCACAAGGGGGCTGCGCATAAAGCGCTGCCGCTCAATATCGGCTTTGCCGTCGCGGCAATCAGGGTTGGCGACCGTGTAGGCCTCGGCCAGAATATCGCCCGCCTTTGCCCTTGCATCACCTTCAAACACCAGATAATAAAACGGTGCCAACTTGCCATGATCGGGCACGCGCGAAGCCGCTGTGAGAATCCGCTCAAGCTCTTCCGCCGATGGTCCGGGTGCCATCAGATCATCCGCCTTCACACTGCGGCGGGTGAGAAGAAGATCTAAAGCGTGCTGATTGGCTGGTTCTGATGAAGTGCTCATGCTATATCCTTTGTGTACACAACCAATATGACGGGAAAGCGCATAAAATCAATGTTCGACAACTGGAATGACTTTCAAAACATGGTGATAGACGTCTGGACGCACGGACTTTTCGGCGTGGATATCGGATCGATCCTGATTGCGATTGGAATCTTTATCGGGTTCTTGCTGATCCGCGGGCTATTCGGGCGCTATGTGCTTGGTCATCTTCATAACTGGGCGGCCAAATCCACAACAAAGCTGGATGATAAAATTGTTGATGCCCTGATCCCGCCAATCAAATTCATCCCCGTGATTTTGGGCATTTTCTTCGCCGCGCAATATTTGGGCTTGAGCGAAGACGGCATGGCGTTCGTAATGAAAATCGAACGCTCGCTGATCGCCTTTACGATATTCTGGGCGCTGCACCGCGCGGCTGATCCGCTTTCACATGGCTTGAGCAAGCTGGAAAAAATCCTGACCAAACCCATGATGGTGTGGATTTTCAAAGCCATAAAAATCATAGTCGTCTTTGTAGGGGCCGCCGTAATCCTTGAGATCTGGGGCATCGCGGTCGGCCCGCTGCTGGCGGGTCTAGGGCTGTTTGGGGCCGCCGTGGCGCTGGGCGCGCAAGACCTCTTCAAGAACCTGATCGGCGGCGTAACGGTGCTGGCCGAAAAACGCTTTCACCCCGGAGAATGGATCTTCGTGGACGGCGTGGTCGAAGGCGTGGTCGAAGATATCGGCTTCCGCTCGACCAAAATCCGCCGCTTCGATAAAGCGCCCGTCCATGTGCCCAACGCCAATCTCTCCGATGCCGTAGTCACAAACTTCAGCCGCATGACCCATCGCCGCATCAAATGGGCGATCGGCGTGGAATACCGCACAAATGTTGAACAGCTGCAGATTATCCGTGACGGGATCATGAAATACATTTTGGAAAATGAAGACTTCGCCAAGCCTGAAGAGGTCAACACCTTTGTGCGCGTAGATAGCTTCAACGCCTCATCCATCGATTTTCTGGTCTATTGCTTCACCAAAACAACGGTCTGGGGCGAGTGGCTAGAGATTAAGGAGGCCTTTGCAATGGAGATTAAACGCATCGTCGAGGAAGACGCCGGAACAGGCTTCGCCTTCCCCTCACAAAGCATCTATATCGAAAATTTGCCGGGAGAAGCAGCGGAAGTGTTCGTTCCGCCGAAGGGCTAGTTACATATCAGCACCTAATGTGGTTATTACATCATCAGGATGAGGCCCATATGCAGGGTCAATAAAATCTCTGGGATGCACCAGTTCAGCTCCATCCGTAGTAGCCGCTCTCATAGCCGCTTGCAAATGACCTTCCGAAGGCGACACTAAAAGTTTATTTTCCGTCCAATCAATAGTTGGTCCTATTATCTTATCATTCATTTTATAGTGATTTTAATTAACAATTGGACGTTACGATTGTGTTGAGCGTTGTATTTT
>CAYGJS010000033.1:0-23288 GCA_964350435.1 uncultured Micavibrio sp. | reverse complement strand
GACTGATTTTTAACCGCTTGTGAATCCGTTAAATGAATTTAGTGGGATAGGTTCCTGGTTAACAAACATTTAATGACCGCCAACATATTGAAAAACAATGACTTTATCAGGTAAATTAGACATAGACCTCTCCGCGATCAGCGCGAATTACGCCTCTATTCAGGCCAAAGCCGGTAAGAATTGTGAGGTTGCCGCCGTGGTCAAGGCCAATGCCTATGGCCTCGGCATGGCCGCCGTTGCGCCCGCGCTGCGGGGGGCGGGAGCCAAAACATTCTTCGTCGCGACGCTTCCCGAAGCCATAGAGCTGCGCTCGGTTCTGGGCGCGGAGGGGATGATTGCGATGCTCAACGGGTTTATCGGTTCTCATGCGTCCATATACAGGAGCGAGCGCATAACCCCGATCCTGAATTCTCTCGAAGACGCCGCCGCTTATCGCGCCGCTTCTGGTCTGCCGCCGCCCATCATCCATATCGATACAGGGATGAATCGTCTGGGCATCCGCCCCGAAGACATTGAGGCATTATCGGACATAAACCCTTCCCTTGTCATGAGTCACTTTGCCTGTTCGGATGAGGACAGCCCCATGAACGAAGCGCAATTTGAAGCCTTTAAAAAAGCCGCCGCAAAATTTTCAAAAGCCAAAAAATCGCTCTGCAATTCATCAGGCATATTTCGATCTGACGCGTATCATTTTGATCTCGTGCGCCCCGGTATGGCGCTTTATGGGCTGAACCCCACGCCAGACAAAATCAATCCGATGCGCCCCGTAGTAAAAATCTCTGTCCCCGTTCTGCAAATTCGCAAGAGCCAAAAAGGTGAAAGCGCGGGATATAACGCTACGTATCGGTTTGAAAAAGAAACGCCGCTCGCTATTGTGTCTTTGGGCTATGCTGACGGCTTCTTGCGCGCGCTCTCAAACAAAGGCACTCTGTATTGGAACGGCATCGCGTGTCCTGTCCGCGGGCGGGTGTCGATGGATCTGACGATTGTTGATCTATCAAACGTGCCTGAAAGCCATCGCCCCCATCAAGGGGATATGATGGAAGTCATCGGAAGGCATCAAAGCGCGGATGATATCGCGGCGGCTTGCGGTACAATCGGCTATGAAATCCTGACATCCCTTAGCCGCAGATACGAACGAAACTATAAAAAGTAATGTCATTGCGAGGAGCATTATGCGACGACGCAATCCGGGCCACCAGGGATTGCTTCGCTCTGCTCGCAATGACGGGAATTAAAGCATCTTTATTTCGGGCGGCAAATCCTCATCCGACAAAGGCGCATAATTCCCGTAAATTTCTGCGGGCAGGCGGAAATCCCACCATTCCTGCGGCAAGCCAGTGAGTTCCACCCCGCATTCTTTCGCTGCCTCCATCATACAAAAATCCAGCAAGGCGCGGTTTTTGCGCGCGGCATCGGAAAGGCGGGGATGCTGGCGGTGCGCAGGGTTGCGGGCGGGGGAGGGATCGCTGCTCAAGAAATCAAATTCCGTCCCCATATCCAGAGCCTCGCCCTCAAGGGTTTCGAGAGTGCAATCAATCGCCATGCCTCTGGGGTGCGCTCCCGCTCCTGGCGGGGACAGCAGGCGCGGCTCCTGAAGCCACTGGGGGTTGTCACGCACGGCCTGAGTGTTCAGCATTCGCTCCTGCGCGTCTGTTGTCCGCAGGCCGTCAAACAGCACCAACCGGACTTTGCGCGCTGCTGCAAGGCTAGAGGCCTTCAGAACCACCGCCGCCAAATCCTTATGCAGCCAGAGTTGGGCTCCATCGCGGTAAATCCGCTCCCCGAACAGTAAATTATCCCCGCGCGCATAGGCCAAATCAATCCTTAAGGGAAAGAGAAGCGCCTGCGCGCTAAGGCTCAGCAAATCTTCAGCAGGGATGGTCTTCAAATTCATGATTCACTCTGGACGTTGCGGAGCCAATGTTTTACTGTTTTTATCTTATTTGCAACAAAGACTTTGTCCAGTTCAGGTCTAAATATTCGAGGTTCTTGATGAGCGCAGCAGCCAAACACCCTTTAAACCCCTTTCACATCGCCCAATCCATCGGTCAGGCGTTGCTCGGGTTTTTCGGTGCAGTTGGACGGCTGGCGATCTTTATCGGTAAATCGGTCTACCACAGCGTCACCCCGACCTTTTTCCCCGCGCAGCTCTGGCGGCAATTTGTGGATATTGGGTATTATTCCCTGCCCGTTGTCGGCATGACCGCTCTGTTTACAGGCATGGTTCTGGCCCTGCAGAGCTATACCGGCTTCACCCGCTTTAACGCCGAGGGAGCGATTGCCGGCGTTGTCGTTCTGTCCGTCACCCGCGAGCTTGCCCCGGTTCTGGCGGGGCTTATGGTTGCCGGAAGGGTTGGCGCGGCGATTGCTGCGGAAATCGGCACCATGCGCGTGACTGAACAAATTGATGCGCTCACCACGCTGTCGGTCAACCCGTTCAAATACCTGATCGCCCCGCGTTTAATTGCCGCCACGCTCACTCTGCCTGTACTGGTGCTCATCGGTGATGTCATCGGTGTCTATGGTGGCTATATCGTCGCAATTTATAATCTGGATTTCAGTGTAAACAGCTATCTCACCCAAACCTGGGATACCGTCGAGGCCATGGATGTAATCTCCGGTCTTGTGAAAGCGGGTGTCTTCGGCTTTATTGTCGCGATTATGGGATGCTATCACGGATTTAATTCTGGGCGCGGCGCGCAAGGTGTGGGCGCGGCCACAACAAACGCGGTCGTATCCTCCTCAATTCTGATTTTGATTTTTAACTATATCCTGACACAGGTATTTTTCTCATGAGCAAGAAAACCAAAGCCCCTGAAAAACCAAAAATCGAGCTGCGCGGCCTGAAGAAATCTTTTGGTGACAAGCATGTGCTGGCCGGTGTCGATCTTGTTGTGCCTGAAGGAAAATCGCTGGTCGTCATCGGTGGGTCGGGCACAGGAAAGTCCGTGATGCTCAAATGTATTCTCGGCCTGCTCCAGCCTGATAGCGGCTCGATTAAAATTGACGGTGAGGAAACTATGGGCATGAATGCCCGCCAGCGCGACATGCTGCTGCGCAAATTCGGCATGCTGTTTCAGGGCGCCGCCCTTTTTGACTCGCTTAAAGTCTGGGAAAATGTGGCCTTCGGACTTATTCAGGGGCGCGGTATGGCGCGCGCCGAGGCGCGTGAAATTGCAGTGCGTAAAATCGTATCGGTCGGCCTGCGCTCCGAAGTCGCCGATCTCTATCCTGCCGAGCTCTCGGGCGGTATGCAAAAACGCGTTGGCCTCGCCCGCGCCGTGGCCACCAGTCCCGAGATCATTTTCTTCGATGAACCGACAACGGGGCTGGATCCCATCATGGCCGATGTCATCAATCATTTGATTGTCGATCAGGTCAAGGATATCGGCGCCACCGCGCTGTCTATCACCCATGACATGAGCAGCGTCCGCAAAATCGCCGATTACGTGGCGATGATCCACGATGGCAGAATCGTCTGGACAGGGCCGGTAGAAAAACTGGACAAATCCGGCAGTGAATATGTAGATCAGTTCATCCATGGTAGAGCCGATGGTCCGATCATGCGCCGGGTTGCCTGATATGGGTGCAGACGCATGAAGTATCTCTGGTATGGGTTTCTGGGGCTGTTCTCGCTGGGGTTTCTCGGCCTTTTGGCGGGAGTAGGTCTTGTCGCCTATGCCCTGAATTATTATGGACATGATCTTCCCGAATACAGTCAGCTTAAGAATTACGAACCGCCGATCGTATCACGCCTCTATGCGGGGGATGGCCGTTTGATGGCCGAATTCGCGCAGGAAAAACGGGTCTTCGTGCCGATCGAAAATATGCCCGATCTGGTCAAACAAGCCTTCATCGCCGCGGAGGACAAAAATTTTTATAACCATGAAGGAGTCGATTTTTTCGCCCTGTCCCGCGCCGGCATCGTTTATGCCCGCCACCTGATCGGCCAGGACGTCAATGTTATTGGCGCGTCAACAATCACCCAGCAAGTCGTAAAGAACATGCTTCTGACCAATGAACGCAAGTTAGAACGCAAAATCCGCGAAGCCATTCTCGCCAACCGCATGGAACGGGCGATGAGCAAGGATAAAATCCTTGAACTTTATCTGAACGAGATTTTCCTTGGCGCCCGCGCCTATGGCGTCGCGGCGGCGGCGTTGCAATATTTTGATAAATCCCTGAATGAACTGTCGATCGCCGAGATGGCCTATCTCGCCGCTTTGCCGAAAGCCCCCAACAATTACCACCCCGTACGTAAACACGAAGCCGCCGTTGCGCGCCGCAACTATGTTATCGGACGCATGCGCGAGGACGGCTATATCACCAAAGCGCAAGCAGAGATGGCTGTGATTGCGCCGCTCGAAGTCATCCCGCGCGACAAGGATCGCATCGCTGCCGCGCCTTATTTCGCCGAAGAAGTCCGCCGCGAACTGATTGATCGGTATGGTCAGGACAGTCTTTACGGCGGCGGCCTTGCTGTCCGCTCTACCGTAGACCCTGCATTGCAGGTGATTGCCGAAAAGGCCCTTCGTGATGGTCTGATGGCCTATGATCGCCGTCACGGCTGGCGCGGCGCAGTTAAAAGTTTTGACAACGCCGCAGATTGGAAAAACAAACTCGCCGAGGTCAAGCCGCCCGAGGGATTGCTTGATGAGTGGAAGCTGGCCTTCGTGCTTGAATCAGGCTCGCAAAGTGCCAAGCTCGGTTTCGCTGATGGTACCGAAGGGACATTAAGCCTCGTCGATATTTCATGGGCGCGCAAATATCTCAATAAAGGCTATGCCTTGGGCGCAGCCGTTGAGGCCGTTTCCGATGTCGTGAAAAAAGGCGATGTCGTGATGGTCGAGCCTCTGGGCGGCGCGGCCAACGCCTATTCGCTTCGTCAAATCCCCGACATTCAGGGTGCCATTCTGGCCATGGATCCGCATACGGGCCGTGTTTTGGCGATGCAAAGCGGCTGGAAATACGGCACATCCGAATTCAACCGCGCCACCCAGGCCAAGCGTCAACCCGGTTCGGCCTTTAAGCCATTTGTTTATCTCGCCGCGCTGGAAAATGATTTCACGCCCGCGACGCTTGTGCTGGACGCCCCCTTCGTCATCGAAGACCGTCCCGGGAATTTCTGGTCACCCACCAACTATTCCAACGAATATTATGGCCCCACCCCGATCCGCGTCGGCGTCGAAAAATCGCGCAACTTGATGACTGTACGCCTCGCCGATTATCTGGGCATGGACAAAATTACCGAAATTTCCAAGCGTTTTGATATCGACCCCAATATGCCGCCGCATTTGGCCAATTCTCTGGGCGCGGGCGAAACAACGCTTCTCCAGCTCACCTCTGCTTACGGCGAACTTGTCAATGGCGGCAAGAAAATCACGCCGTCTTTCGTCGACCGCATACAGGATCGCTACGGCAAAACCATTTTCCGCCATGACGAACGCATTTGCCAGAATTGCGGCAGTTTGATCCGCTGGCAAAGTCAGGAAGCGCCCGAAGTCCCCGATACGCGGGAGCAACTCACAGATCCGCGCACAGCCTATCAGATGGTATCGATCCTCGAAGGTGTGGTCGAGCGCGGCACAGGCGTAAAGATCAAGGAACTTGGTCGCCCGCTGGCTGGTAAAACCGGCACCACCAATGAATCCAAGGATACGTGGTTTATCGGGTTTTCGCCGGATCTGGTCGTTGGCGTATTCGCAGGATTTGATGATCCCCGCTCGCTTGGCAAACGCGAAACAGGCTCCTCCGTGGCCGTACCGATTTTCAAGGATTTCATGGAAGGCGCGCTCAAGGATGCGCCGCTCATTCCTTTCCGCATTCCAGACGGCATTCGCCAGGTGCAGATCAATGCCTCCACGGGCGCGCGCGCAGGGCTTAACGATGAAAATGTCATCTGGGAGGCCTTCAAAATCGGCACTGAACCGACGGATGATATGTACATCCTCGATGGTTCAGGCATCAATATTATGAACCGCGCCCCGTCTTATAATGATGATGGTGAGCGTTCATATGAGAACGGCGATAACCAGAACATGCCCTATGATGAAACCATACCCTCAAACGGCATAAATTCCGGCACCGGCGGATTTTATTAATCAAGCTATACAAAGCCAGACCCCCTCGGACCGGCTATGGTCCAGGTGAAGAGGCAGGTGAAGGTGCGGGGGTTGAAGCAAAACCCGGAGAATGTGGCACAGGAGATACTGCAGCCGCATTAAAAGCAAAAGCCAGGCACCTTTGTGAACGAGGGTCAAAAACGCTGGCGTCCGCAGGTGTCAACGTATCTCTATCAGGTCTTGCTTCCCAGTGCCCGTCTTTATTCACCATAATAAGAGCAAGGTTCAGTTCAACCAGACGCCGAATATCAGAAGGAGTATCATCCGGCACACATCCTTCTTCCATAGCCGATTCAAGGGCAGCATCAAACTGAGAGACTTTTACAGAATTACCCTTAATCATACCATATAGACGGTAAAATTCATCCACAACACGCATTTCTTCTGACATCGAATCTCTCCCTCACCTTTGCCCTGCGTTTTGCGGGCGCGTAATTCTTCATATGACCGTTAAAGGCAAAACACCCTGCCACGGGTATTTTTTCACCTACAGGCAATTCTACCCGATAAGGTCTTAACAAAGCCTTAATTTATTAGACATAATTAAAAACCTCGGACGCCCCCTCCCAGCTTCGTTCGAAAAAATTAACATAATCAATAATTTTTTACAATAGTCCTCCTCTATCTGTTTCTATTTTATAAAAAAATGCTAAACTCAATATATGTTATCAAAAAACCTCGAACACACACTCCACCGCGCCCTCGCCATCGCCAGCGAACATCATCATGAATACGCCACGCTGGAACATCTCTTGCATGCCTTGACCGAAGATCAGGACGCGATGGCGGTTCTGCGCTCCTGCGGCATTTCGCTGCCGGATCTGCGGGATCAGCTCGCGCAATATATCGAAAACGAACTCAATTATCTGGTCAATACCGAGGCCGAGGAATCCAAACCCACCACAGCCTTCCAGCGCGTCTTGCAACGCGCCGCCATCCACGTGCAATCCTCTGGCCGCGAAGAAGTCACAGGCGCAAATGTTCTGGTCGCCCTGTTCAGTGAGCGTGAGGCGCATGCCGTATTTTTCCTTCAGGAACAGGACATGACCCGTTTCGATGCGGTCAATTACATCTCGCACGGCATCGCCAAAGTCCCGTCGCAAAGCGATGTCCCGCGCACAATCCGCGGCACCGATGAAAGCGCGTCTGCGGAAGCCCGCACCCCCGCCGAAGCCCTCGATGCATATTGCGTGAACCTTAATAAAAAAGCCAAGGACGGCAAGATCGATGTCCTGATTGGCCGTGAAAAGGAAGTGAGCCGCACCATCCAAATCCTCTGCCGCCGCTCAAAGAACAACCCCCTATATGTTGGTGATCCGGGCGTCGGTAAAACCGCGATTGCCGAAGGACTGGCCAAAAAAATCATTGAACGCGAAGTCCCGGAAGTTTTGCACGACGCAGTGATCTATTCCCTTGATATGGGCGCACTTCTCGCCGGCACCCGCTATCGCGGTGATTTCGAAGAACGCCTGAAAATGGTGCTGAAGGAACTCGAATCCATCGACGGCGCGGTGCTCTTTATCGACGAAATCCACACCATCATCGGCGCAGGCGCGACCAGCGGCGGCGCAATGGACGCTTCAAACCTCCTGAAGCCCGCCCTCTCAAACGGCAGCCTCAAATGCATCGGCTCGACAACCTACAAAGAATACCGCAACCATTTCGAAAAAGACCGCGCCCTCGTTCGCCGCTTCCAGAAAATCGACGTCTACGAGCCTTCGGTAGAAGATTCCATCGCCATCCTCATGGGCTTGAAACCGTATTACGAGAAACACCATCACGTGACCTACACCCGCGATGCCATCGAAGCCGCCGTTAAGCTGTCCGATAAATATATGGGTGACCGCAAACTGCCCGACAAAGCGATCGACATCATAGACGAAGTCGGCGCAGCGCAAATGCTGGTGCCGATCGATCAGCGCAAAACCGAAATCACCCGCGAAGACATCGAAGCCGTCGTCGCCGTCATTGTCAAAATCCCCGCCGCCTCCATGACGCAAAGCGACAAGGAAGCCCTGCAAACGCTGGAACGCGATCTTAAAACCATGGTCTATGACCAGGACATCGCCATTGATACGCTGGTGGACAGCATCAAAATGGCGCGTGCGGGCCTGCGCGACGAAGAAAAACCCATCGGCTCCTATCTCTTTTCCGGCCCCACAGGCGTCGGTAAAACCGAAGTCGCGCGGCAGCTTGCCAAGACCATGGGCATAGAGCTCATTCGTTTTGATATGTCCGAATACATGGAACGCCATTCGGTATCCCGTCTCATCGGCACGCCCCCGGGCTATGTCGGTTTTGAGCAAGGCGGCCTGATGACCGATAAAATCGACCAGCACCCGCATTGCGTCCTGCTGCTTGATGAAATCGAAAAAGCCCACCCTGACCTCTTCAACATCCTGCTTCAGGTCATGGACTACGGCAAACTGACTGATAATAATGGAAAAACCATCGATTTCCGCAATGTCATCCTCATCATGACCACCAATGCGGGCGCATCCGATATGGCCAAATCCCCTGTCGGTTTTAACCGTGAAATCGGCGGCGACGGCGATACCTACGCCGATAATGACGCAATAACAAAGACCTTTGCTCCGGAGTTCAGAAACCGCCTCGATGCCATTGTCCCGTTTAAAAACCTGTCACAAAAAACGGTCGAAAAAGTCGTCGAGAAATTCGTGGCGCAGCTCGAAGGCCAGCTTGCCGATAAGAATGTCGAAATTGCCCTGTCCGATGAGGCGCGCAAATATCTGGCGGAAAAAGGTTATGATCCCGCGATGGGCGCAAGGCCTCTAGGCCGCATTATTCAGGAGAAAATCAAACGCCCGCTGGCCGAAGAAATCCTGTTCGGAAAACTCGAAAAAGGTGGCATCGCCAATGTGGAAATGGTCGACGGTAAACTCATCTTCACCTTCAAACCCGCCAAACCGAAAAAGCCCGCCGCCGATGACGCGGAAACCGAAACCGAAGACGTGAACGGCTAACCGCCCAGGCCTCCCCTCATGATTGAGAGAGGAATTTGCAACCCGGCAGTCTTTATCGTGATATCAACACCTGATAGTAAAAATAGGCGTTCCCCGAAGTTGTGTCGTTTAAACACCCCGCGGCAAAACCCGCCGCATCATCGAGTGTTTGCGTCGCCGCATAGGTGTCCTGAAACTGAGTATAGGACACCGTAGCATCCCCGCCGGGGCCGCTATGGCCAAGCTTGCCGTTAATCGCAGTGCAGACCGTCAAATTCAGCCCCGGCAAAATCGCCACGAGGTCAGGAGCGGCTGTCCCGACGCCATCGGCGATATTTGCCCCCGTAAAGATCCAGTCGCTGCCGTCACCGTAATCGGTCGAGGGAGAGGAATACACCATCCCCCCGCCGTCAGGATCAAAAACTTTGCAATCATCACTGGCCACAGGCGCATGAACATACCCCGCAAGCGCGGCCACTTCGAAACTGATATCCTCGGGCTGGCATCCGTTTGAAATCCGCATCGCCTGAACGCTCTGGCGCAATTCCCGCCCATAGCCCATGATTTCATCGGCCAGCAAACTGGCCTTTTGCTCGGTGATTTGCGTGCCGCTATCCCCGCCGCGGATCATCTGCGCCACCGTATAACTCAGCGCCGCAAACAGCATCACCGCAACCAGAATAATAAATATAACGCTTCCATTTTCAGACTTCATAAAAACCACTATAGCGGCAATTCTTTGCTTTTTCTTCACTCTTTTTCAAAGTTTTATGTTTTAATAAAATTATGAACTCAAACAGTTTTATCCATATTCTGATCGCCGAAGATAACGATGTCAGCCGTGATATGATGGCCGGAATCCTCAAAACCAAGGGCTATACAATCCACGGCGCAATCGATGCCGAAAGCGCGATTAAGGTCACGCGGGAACGCCCCATAGACCTCGCTTTGGTCGATGTAAACATGCAACCCAAAGGCGGATTCCATTTTGCCCGCTATGTCCTGTCCGAAGGCGTAAAAATCCCCATCGTCTTTATTACGGGTGATGATTCCGCCGATCTCCTGATGGAAGCCAGCGCGGTCGGTGTCCGTCAGGTCATCCAGAAACCGATCCAGCCAGAACGGCTTATCCAGACCGTTGAGCGCCTCCTCAAGCGCCGCGGCCTGAACCCCCATGCCTTGGCCGTCGAATCGCATGACTCAAAACGAACCCCCGAACAGCTGATGCAGCGCGCCATAGACCTCGCCGCCCAAAACGTCGCCGATAAACGCGGCGGCCCCTTCGGCGCGGTTCTGGCCTCCGCCGGGGGTCATATTCTGGGCGAAGGCGTGAATGGCAACACCGCGCGCATCGACCCCATCGCCCACGCCGAAGTCATGGCAATCCGCAGCGCGACGGGTAAAACCGGTCAGGCCGACTTCGCCGATTGTGTGCTGTATTGCTCCGCCCAACCTACCAGCATCGGCGTCGCGCTTATCGAGAGCGTCGGCATCAAAAAAGTCTATTATGGCCTAACCCATGAACAAATCGGGCTGGATATCACCAAACGCTCAAAGCCTGTTTATGAACCCTTGTTATCTGACGCTGCGCTGGAAATGTTTAAGGTAGCGAAATCGTCCTAATCCAGCTCGAATATCGCGTCAATCTCCACCGCAACCCCGCGCGGCAAACTGGCTGCGCTCACCGCAAATCGGGCATGACGCCCCGCATCCCCCATCACATCCACCATCAAATTCGATGCGCCGTTAATCACCTCGGGTTGATCCGTAAAATCAGGGGTAGAATTCACAAACCCCCCCAGTTTCACCAGCCGTTTAATCTTGCTCCAATCTCCGCCAACCGCTTCATTGGCTTGCGCCAGAATATTCAGAGCGCAAGCCTGCGCCGCAGCTACGCCATCTTCAATGCTTAAATCCGCGCCTAGCTTACCCAAATGCATTTTCTCCCCGTTCAAAAACGGAATCTGCCCAGAGATATAAAGCAGGTCGCCATCCGCAATAACAAACGGCACATAATTTGCCGCCGGTGCCGCCGCAGACGGCAATTCATATCCAAGCGCGTTTAATTTTTCTTTCAAAGCCATCTTTTTATCCTTTGGGGGGGCTGTCCTTCTTTATTTTTCATGTTAATAATAAAACATCTAAGGAGACCAAAATAAATGGGCTTATTAAATTTTTTAGGGGTTTTATCCCCCGCGCATATTAATTTATTCACCGCCCTGACCAAAAAACAGCAGGTTGGAAAAGACGAATACGGCAATATTTATTATCAAGCTCAGCCCCGCCCTGGCTATAAGCTTCCGCGCCGCTGGGTTATGTATGACGGCGCGCCCGAAGCCTCTAAAGTTCCGCCCGAATGGCATGGCTGGCTGCACCATCAAACCAACGAAGTGCCAGGCGATGAGGGCTTCCGCCGCCCTTGGCAAAAACCACACAAGGCGAATATGACGGGCACAAATCTGGCATACCGTCCGCCAGGGCACATTCTTGAAGGCGCGCAGCGTGATAAAGCCGCCGGTGACTACGTTGCCTGGACGCCCCCGAAATAAAACGAAAATCTTAAGTTAAAGAGGAACATATGAAACGCAGTTTGGTTGAAACACTTTTAGGAGCGCTCGTCATCGTCACGGCGATTGTCTTTTTTCTTTTCAGTTACGATAAAGCGGATGTCGGCAAAGGCGCGGGCGGCTATAATATCGTCGCCAATTTTTCCGGCATTGGCGGCCTCGCCCCCGGTGACGACGTACAGATCAGCGGTGTAAAAATCGGCACGGTGAGTAAGGTCGAGCTTGACCACAACACCTATCTCGCGCGCGTTCATCTGGCCATCGCCGATGATTACAAACTCCCTCGTGATACCGCCGCGCTCATCAGCAGCGAAAGCCTGCTCGGCGGAAGATATCTGGAGCTCCAGCCTGGCGCGGATGAAGATGTTATGGGCGAGGGCGACACAATAGAATTCACGCAAGCCCCGCAAAATCTGGAGCAGCTCCTCGGCCAGTTTATCTTTAGCATGCAGTCTGATGAGTCGAAATAACCGCCTCACTCTCACTGTGTTTTTATGCGCCGTTCTGGCCTTTCCGTCGGCTCTGCACGCCCGTGCAACCGAAAACTATCCGATCGTCAAGCTCCGCTCGCTCGATAAAATCACGGCGCGCACCGTAACCTTCGAAGCCAAAGTCGGCTCGACCGTAAAATTCGGCGGCATCTATATCAAGGTTCAGGCCTGCCGGAAAGCCCCGGAAATAGAAAAGCCGGAAAGCGCGGCCTTCCTTCAGGTGTGGGATATCGATAAGGAAAATGACGCCAACTGGATTTTCTCGGGCTGGATGTTCGCGTCTTCTCCGGGTCTGTCCGCGATGGACCACCCGATCTATGATGTCTGGGTGCTCGATTGTCTGCAAACCCTTGAGAATAAGGAGCCTGAGGGCGAAGATGTCCGTGAAGGCGAAGGCGAGATTGACGAAGCCCCGCTGCCCGATAAGCCCGCCCCCGGCGCGCCTGAAGAAACCTCGGAAACCCCGGCAAGCCCTGATCAGGCAGTTGAATTCGGCGATTAAGATTTGATATTTTGTGCCCTTAGGGTCTTAGTGGTTAATTCTGTCTTTTAAAAACCCCAGATAATCCGCCAACAAATCCGCCTCATCCCATCCGCTCAGCGCAAAATCACTCTGCAGCTTTACGGCCTTATCGAGCATCTTTTTATACGCCGCATGCGCAAGTTCATACGCGCCGAACTGCTTCAGATGGTCATTCACAAATTGCGTATCCAAGAGAGTATATCCCCCCTTCCAGAGCCGCGCCGCCAAATGCACCAATGCGATTTTACTGGCGTTTTCCCTGCGGCTGAACATGCTTTCGCCAAAAAACGCCCCGCCAATCGAAACGCCGTAAACGCCGCCCATCAAGGCCTCTCCTTCCCAATACTCGACACTATGCGCCCCGCCGCGTCTATGCAGTTCACAATAGGTTTTGAGGATCTCGTCATTAATCCATGTTTCGGGCCGCTCAGGCCTCGCCTCAGCGCATCCCCTTATCACACCTTCAAAATCCTTATCGAACTTTATTTGATACGAAACGTTTCGATTTTTACTTTTTCTGACAATTTTCTCTAAAGACTTTGGAATATGCAGATCCGTTACCGAGAGCTGCCCGCGCTTTTCAGGGCATATCCAATGCACATAAGGACTGGCGGCACTATGCGCCATCGGGAATAAACCCTGCTTATATGCTTCAATCAAAAGCTCGGGAGTAAGGACAAGCTGCATCCTTCTATTATAAGGGAAGTCATATCACGATGTAAAAACCCTAAATCCTTAAATTTAAATATTTTTGTTGATTTATGAATTTTTTATGTTAATAGTGAATCCCTAAAAATTGAACAAAAACGCATTTGACGATGAATACGCACACACAGACAGATAAACCCATAAATGTGGCGGTAAATGGCTCTGGCACGATCGGCAGAGCTGTAATCATCGAAATGCTGAGAAGCCTGAGAGTTCAGTTTAAAATTACGGCGATTAACGACAAATTACCGATTAGCGAGGCGACCTTGCTCCTCGAGCATATCTTCCACGAACGCTATGGCGAAGAATGGGATGTTCGTTTCAATAAGGCAAAGGATGCCCTTCTTTTCACAAACCCCGAAGGTATAAAATTTGAATTGCCTTACTTCGAAGCTGACGGGACTTTGCCGTGGGGGCGCGTAGAAGAAAATATTGATATTGTTCTAGAATGCTCCGGTGCTTATAGAACGCGCTCCAGATTAGATGGACATTTACAGCTTGGTGTAAAAAAAGTCCTGCTTTCCGCAAAATCCACAGATCCGGATGACGTAGATAAAACGGTTGTTTTCGGGATTAACCAGGGCGAAATCGCGCGCGAACATAGTTTAGTCTCCAATGCGTCTTGTACAACCAACGCGGCGGCGCATGTGTTGAGAATTGTTGAAGATAATTTTGGCTTTGAACATTGTTTCGCCACGTCTACTCATACGCCGCTAAACAGGCATCTGGGCTACGATCACGGGATGAGTGTAGAGCTTGATGGTGTCGATTCAATTTTTGGTATCGCCAACAATGTCGTAACGCGCAAGGGCTCGCTCCATACCCTCGCACCCAGAATACTCGGGCAGGAATTCGCAAGCCGTATAATGTCAAAAACGGTATTCGCACCTTTCAAAGGCGGATCTTTAATGAGTATGGTTTTTGCATTATCCACCAGCGATAAAACAGAAAATCTTAAGCCTGAAGATATCCATCAACTTTTTGCGGCCTACGCGGCGACTATGCCTCATGCTCGTGTAATCAGGTCTTTTAATAGAGATACAAGTTCGGCTCGTGCAAAAAGAACGCCATATTCGGCGATTTATGATGCTCAGATGACCAGAATTAGTCATGGGCCTAGGACAACAATGTTGGAAATAAATGTTTGGCACGATACCGCTTGGGGCTTTGCGCCGCGGATGCTGGATGTTGCTCAAGTAATGCACGAAGCAGGATACGACGAACCTGTATGAGCTTAAGATTTCGACTTCTTCTGTAGAGCTTGCTCCAGCCACTTAATCGAATATTCTCCGCTCAGGAATTCGTCCTGCTCTAAAATCCATTCATGCAAGGGCAGGGTGGTCTTTACGCCGCTGATGACGGTTTCGCGGATTGCACGGCGCAGCCTGCGGATACACTCTTCGCGGGTGCGGCCATGTACAATCAACTTGCCGATCATGGAATCGTAATAGGGAGGGATAGAATATCCCTGATAAATCGCGCTATCAAACCGCACGCCCAATCCGCCCGCCGCATGAAACTGCGTAATCTTGCCGGGCGAGGGCATAAACGTGTCGGGGTCTTCGGCGTTAATCCGAATTTCAATCGCATGACCGCGCAGCCGCAGCCGCTCCACATTCACACTTAACTCTTCTCCCGCTGCGACGCGGATCTGCTCGGCGATCAAATCAATACCCGTAATCATCTCGGTGACAGGATGCTCAACCTGAATACGGGTATTCATTTCCATGAAATAAAACTGCCCGTCCTCATACAGGAATTCGATTGTTCCCGCGCCGCGATACCCCATCTCGCGAATAGTCTTCGCCGCCAATGAACCGATCTGGTCACGCAGCTCATCCGTAATCACGGGCGAGGGCGCTTCCTCGACAAGCTTCTGGTGACGCCGCTGCACACTGCAATCCCGCTCGCCCAGATGAATACCATTTCCATGCATATCCCCGAAAACCTGCACTTCGATATGCTTCGGGTTTTTCAGGAATTTTTCGATATACACCGTATCATCGCCAAAATTGGCCTTGGCCTCCTGGCGCGCGCGGGTGAACAGCTCGATAAACTGCTCGCCCCGCTCCACAACCTGCATCCCCTTACCGCCGCCGCCGCTGGCCGCTTTGATAATCACAGGGAAACCCATCTGCGTGGCAATCTTAAGGCCGTCTTCGCCGCTCTCCACGCCCCCGTCCGACCCCGGAACCACAGGCAGCCCTAGCGCCGCCACCGTCTGCTTTGCCGTCACCTTGTCGCCCATCATCTCGATATGCTCGGGCGTCGGGCCGATAAACGCAAAGCCGTGCTCCTCAACCATCCGCGCAAACTGCGCATTCTCGGACAGGAAACCATAACCGGGATGGATAGCCTCCGCCCCCGTCAGCGCCGCCGCGCTCAGGATTGCAGGGATATTCAGATAAGAATCCTTACTCGCGGGCGGGCCGATACACACCGATTCATGCGCAAGGCGCACCGCCATCGAATTTGCATCCGCGGTTGAATGCACCGCCACGGTTTCAATGCCCATTTCCTTACAGGCACGAATAATCCGAAGGGCAATTTCGCCGCGATTGGCTATGAGGATTTTCTTAAACATGGAGGGTGCTTACTCGATTACCATCAAAACATCACCGAATTCAATCGGCTCGCCGTCTTCCACCAAAACCTGCGTCACGGTTCCGCCGGATTCGGCCTTGATCGGGTTCATAACCTTCATCGCCTCGATAATCATCAACGTATCGCCCGCGCTCACGCTGTCACCCTTCTTCACAAAAGGCGGCGCGCCGGGCTCAGGGGCCATATAGGCCGTCCCCACCATCGGCGATTTCACCGCGCCTGGATGCGCATGCGCAACCGTATCAGGCGCAGCCATATTTGCCATTTGCGGCAAAGTCGGATCAGACGGCATGGAAGCAGCAGCCGGCGCAGCAGCCGCGGCCAAATAACCGCCGCCTTTGCTAACGCGGATGGCTTTGTCACCGTCCGCCACTTCAATCTCATTCAGGCCTGTTTCTTCAAGCAGGCTCGCCAGTTCTTTAATCGCATCGGAATCAATTTTCATAGATATTCAGCTTTATTAGTTAACCCAAGAGTCCTTGCTTAAAGAACTTCGGCGATCTTTTCAAGAGCCAGAACATATCCGTCCACCCCTTGTCCTGCAATCACATGCACTGCGAGCGGCTCAATATAGGATTTATGGCGGAAATCATCACGCGCCTTGGGGTCAGAAATATGCACCTCGATGATCGGCATATCGAGAAGTTTCAGCGCATCATGGATCGCCACAGATGTATGCGTATACGCCGCCGCATTGATAATGACGCCGTCAAACGCCCCCCGCGCTTCCTGAATCCATGTCACAAGCTCGCCCTCATGATTGCTCTGGCGAAAATCAACGCTTAAGCCCGCACGGCCCGCAGCCTCTATGCACATCCCGCGCACATCATCCAGCGTCTTATCACCGTAAATCTCAGGCTCGCGCAGCCCCAGCATATTCAAATTCGGGCCGTTCAGGATAAGAACGCGCATCAATAGAGTTTTCCATCCTCAACCACGGGCTCAGGCTTGACAGGCTTGGTGCCGGGCGCAATCACATCAACGCTTACGCGAACATCATCATGCGCCGCAGTCTTCAGTATTACCTCAAAGCGGTCGCCTACATGAAGCTGGCGCTTCAGCCCCATCAACATAATGTGGTCACCCATCGGCTCCAGAGCATGGCTCTCATTCGCTGGCGCTACAAAAGCCTCCACCTCACGCATCATCATGCTATCCCTGTCCATGCTATGCGTATGCAGCTCCAGCTTCTCCGCAACATCACTCTGCGCCGCCGTAATCGTAATCGGCTCCGGCGTATGGTTGTGAAGCGTAAAAAAAACCGCGCCGTTTTTCTGCACTTCAGACGTTGCAAACGCGTAAGGCGTTTCAATTTCGAATAAAGGGCGCATTGCAAAACTCGCTGTTGTTGAAACGATCAAAGCCAAAATGACCAAAACATATTTTATCATAGTCTTTCTCCTTTAGGGGTTATTGATTATTACCATATTTGCGTTCATAAAATTCGCGTGCCACGTCAAACATCCTGACAAATTCCTGCGGCGTCTTTAAACTTTCCGAACCATACGCCTTAAGCTCTGGCCCAATCAAGAATGTCGGATAATATTGCCCGCCAATCCGCGTCATCAACTTGCGGTTTTCTTTAATGACTTTCGCGGTTGCGCGGGCATTCATGTCGGATGTCAGCTGCGCCTGATCAATTTCCAAAGCCTGCGCCATCGCGGTTATGTAGCCCTCATCAATCGCCTTGACCTGATCGATATGCGCCATAACATAATCATGCGCATCCATATACTTGCCCTGCAAACCCGCCGCATAAACCAATCTGGCCGCATCACCGCCTCCAAAACCCGTATCCACGGGCTTCACGGTGAAATTCACCCGCCCGTCAACCCGCACCGCCTCGGCAATAATCGGACTAATGAGCTGACAAGTCGGGCAGCTATAATCCAGATATTCGATAACGCCTAAATTCGCCTCAGGCACCGCCCGAGCAAATCCGGGCTGAACCGCAACCGCTTGGCTTTGCGCCAAATAGGTCACAATCACGCTATAGCCGATATAAGCACCGGAAAGCGCGATGATCGCCAAAAAGACCCGAAAAACCATAACCCCTAAAATCCCTTAGCTTCTGGTGTTCTCGCGCTGGGTTTTAACACTTTGCAAAAGCCCTTCCACAGGCACATATCCAGGCACAAACTCATCCCCGATCACAAAAGCCGGCGTCCCTTGAACGCCGATATCCCGGGCGATCTCCATGCTGTTCTTAAGCTCGTCGGCCACCTCTTGAGAATTGGCATCGGCTTTCATTTTCTCAACATCCAGCCCAATATTTTTGGCAATTCTGGCCAGATCGGTTTCTTCTTTTGCGCCGCGATAATCCATAAGAGCCGAATGATACTCAAAATACTTGTCCTGTCTTTTTGCCGCCAGAGCCCATTGCGAAGCGAGCAGGGAGGATGGCCCCAAAATCGGCATTTCCTGCAAAACAACCCGCACGTTTTTGTCCTGCTCTACAAGCTTTTGCAGATCAGGCAGCGCCCGTTTGCAATACCCGCAATTATAATCGAAAAACTCGACGATAGTGATATCCCCCTTCGGGTTACCAAAGGCCACATGCTCGTCCTTGGCAAATATATCTTTATATTCAGAAATTTTCTGCACGGCCTTCTCGCTGGCTGCTGCGGTTTCGGCCGCCTGATGCTTTTCCGCTGCCTCGAAAACGATTCCCGGATTTTCAAGGATATACTCCTTAACCAAAGCCTGAATTTCGGCCTTTTGCGCATCCGTGAATTCGGCTGCCATAAGGGGAGTGCTGCCCATCATCAAAATGGCGGCAAGGCTCAAAATCGGTGTTTTCAAATTCATGGTCATAAAGTTCTCCTTTTATGGTCGTTTAATAAGCATCAAGGCCATTCGAATACTGCAATCAATAATCTATCTGAAAGCCCTTTAAAGTAAAGCCCTACACCTCAAATGCAGAGGCGATTAATGAGAGAGCGGCTCCAGATTCTCGATTTGCGTCAAAATGTCGCGCGCGGCGATCCATTCGGGGCTACCGGTTTTGAAGCTCTCCTGCGCCGCTTTGGCCTGCTGCCCTGCATAGACCAGATTGCGATCTAAAAACGCTTCCTCCGCCAAATGCAGCTTCGCCAGACCTTCTTCGCCCAACCGCCCATAGGCCGTCGCGAGCAAGCGATGCACACGGCCCGAACGCTTCTCGGTTTTCAACGCTTCTTTTAATTGCGGGATCGCCTCTTTCAAACGCGCATTGCTGCTGCCTGTGCTCTCGATAAGAGCATGCCCCAGCGCAATCCGGAATAACCCCGCCTCGGGCATCAAGGCCACCGCGCGCTTATAAGACGGCAAAGCTTCCTCAATCCGGCTAAAATCCACCAGCATCTGCCCCTTAAGTTCATGAAAATAGGGATTATCAGGTTCATCGCTGATCAGCCCATCAATCAGCGCGAGCGCCTCGGGAATTTGATTTTGTCGATAGGCCGCAATCGCCCGCGCATAGCGCGCCGCCACGCTCTGGTCGCGGTCATCATATTCCCACGCCACGCGGCCCGGATTGATAAACCCGATCAGCTTCGCTTTCATCCGCGCATGCTGTTCAATCCATGTGTCAGGATAAGGCTTGTCCTTCAAATCCGTCGTCGCAATCAAACTCTCCAGCGCCGAAATCCGGTTACTGGTCAGCGGGTGCGTCCGCACATATTCCACCTGCTGCGATTCCGGCACATATTCCTGCCCGCGCAGCTTTTCAAAGAAACTCCCCAGCCCCGAAGGATTAACCCCCGAAGCCTTTAAATATTTGAATGCCGCCTGATCCGCCGCCGATTCATTGACGCGGCTATGGGCCAAAAATCCGCGTATTGCTGATTGCTGGCTTCCTGCAATGACCGCGTTTGCGGCTCTCCCGTCACCGGTCGCAATCGCCGCGCCAATCCCTAAAACAATCCCCAAAATGCTCTGATATGACGCCCGCTCAAACGCATTGCGCGCCCCCACCAGATGCCCGCCGGCAATATGGCCGATCTCATGCGCCATCACGCCGATCACCTCGCCGGGGTTTTCGGTTTTCTCAATCAATCCCGTATACAGGAAAATATTCGCCCCCCCGGCGACGAACGCATTGACCTGCGGGCTCTGCACCAGAATAATGTCTACGCTCCCGCTCCCCAGACGGGCCGCATTCAACAAGGGCGTCGTCCATTCTTTCAGGGTTTTTTCGATCTCGGTATCTCGAATAATCGTCGGCGAGCCTTGCGCCAGCGCATCCCCGTTTATCGTCAAAACGCCTCCAACCAGCAAAGCCAGAGCAAAAATGGTGTTCAGCTTAAAAATCATATATATTTATAAAAGATTATTCGCGCTCTCGGTAGCCCCAGTTACATATTTGGGTACATATAAAGAAGTTAATTCATCATGCATTTTATTCTCAACGGGCTTGATCTGATCTGGCTGCCGCTCATCTTGTTGGTTTTGCAGAAAAATCAGCGTCTTATCGGCGCGGGCTTTTTCTTCTCCTGCGCCCTCATGATGCGCATGCAGGTCGAGCTCATGACCTCCACGGGTTTTGTCACTGGCATGCTCCCCTTCATGCAAAGCCATGTCCTGTATAGGGGGCTGGGGGTTTTCAGCCTGTTCTACGCGGGCTTCCTTGTGCTGGCGGTATATTCCAAACATTCAATCGGCACAATTCTTCTCGCCGCCTGTATCTCGATTTTCTTCGCCGCGAGCGTTACTTCTATGCTAGTGATGGTTTTATGAGTAAAAATAAGATTAAAGAAAAAGTCAAAACCGCCAAAGGCCGCAAGATCAGCTCCACCCGCTGGCTCAAGCGTCAACTCAATGACCCGTACGTCAACCGCGCCGAAAAAGACGGCTATCGGGGCAGGGCGGCCTATAAGCTTCTGGAAATCAATGAAAAGCTCGATTTCCTGTGCGAAGGCCAGGTCATCGTCGATCTCGGCGCCGCTCCGGGGGGCTGGTGCCAGATCGCCACAGCCAAAGGCGCGCGCGTTGTTGCCATTGATCTGCTGCAGGTCGATGAAATGCCGAATATGGACTTCATCCAGATGGACTTCATGGCCGAAGACGCGCCCGATATCCTGAAAAGCATGATCAAAAAATATGACGAAAGCGGGCTGGCGGACGCCGTAATCTCCGATCTGGCCCCCAACACCATGGGTCACCAGCAGACAGATCACCTGAAAATCATGGCTGTGGTTGAGGCCGCCTATTACTTCGCCATCGAGGTTCTAAAACCGGGTGGCCTCTTCATCGCCAAGGTTCGTCAGGGCGGCGCGCAAAACACGCTGGTGGCCGAACTCAAGAAAAATTTTAAAACCGTTAAACACATCAAACCCCCCGCATCCCGCAAAGAATCCTCTGAAACCTATATGATCGCGCAAGGGTTTAGGGGTTGCGAATAATTCCTTTACATCCTTCAAATTTCCGCTATAACTCTCTTGCAAATCAAAGTCCTCGCGAAAGCGGGGATCACCGCCCACATTAAGCGCGAGAGAGTTTGCAGCATGGCCAAAATCAAAGACCCCACAAAAATCCGTGAAGCCCTGACCTTCGATGACGTCCTGCTCGTTCCGGGCGCGTCCGAAGTCCAACCCAATGAGGTCGATACCTCAACCCGGCTCACGCAGCAAATTCGTCTGCATCTGCCCATTCTCTCCGCTGCAATGGACACGGTCACCGAACACCAAATGGCAATCGCCATGGCGCAAAATGGCGGCCTCGGCATTCTCCACCGCAACTTGGATATCGAATTACAGGCCAATGAAGTCCGCCGCGTAAAACGCTTCGAAAGCGGCATGGTCGTTGACCCCATCACCATCACGCCAGATGCCACGCTCTCCGATGCACTTGCGCTGATGGATATGAACAATATTTCCGGCATCCCGGTGACCGAAAAATCAGGCCGCCTCGTCGGCATTCTCACCAATCGTGATGTCCGCTTTGCCGATAACCCCGACCAACCTGTGCGCGAGCTGATGACCGCCGATAATTTGGTCAAAGCCTATAACACGGTCACCAAGGAAGAAGCCAAAAAGCTCCTCCACAAACACCGCATTGAAAAACTTCTCATCGTCGATGATTCCGAAAAATGTATTGGCCTCGTCACCGTCAAAGATATTGAAAAATCTGTCGCCTTCCCGCACGCCACCAAAGACCGTCACGACCGTCTGCGCTGCGGCGCCGCCGTGGGAACAGGCGATCTTAACGGCGTGCAGCGCGCCGCCGCTCTGGCCGTTGCGGGTCTTGACCTTGTTGTGGTTGACACCGCGCATGGCCACTCCCGCGCCGTCCTTGATACGGTTGCGCAAATTCGTAAAGAAAACCCGGATCTGCAAATCATGGCCGGTAACGTCGCCACAGGCGAAGCCGCTCTCGCCCTCATCAAAGCAGGCGCGGACGCGATCAAGGTCGGTATCGGCCCGGGCTCCATCTGCACCACCCGCGTCGTGGCTGGCGTCGGCGTGCCCCAGCTCACCGCAATCATGGACACCGTCGCCGTCGCCGCCAAGAAGAACATCCCCGTCATCGCCGATGGCGGCATCAAATACTCAGGCGACTTCGCCAAGGCGATAGCGGGCGGCGCAGATATCGCCATGATGGGCGGCGTTTTCGCGGGAACGGACGAAGCTCCGGGCGAAGTCATCCTGTATCAGGGTCGCTCCTATAAATCTTACCGCGGCATGGGATCCGTCGGTGCAATGGTCAAAGGCTCGGCGGACCGCTATTTTCAGGGTGGCGTCAAGCAATCCAACAAACTGGTTCCCGAAGGCATCGAAGGCCGCGTCCCCTACAAAGGCCCTGTCGGCGCCGTCATTCACCAGATGGTCGGCGGTCTTCGCGCCGCTATGGGCTACACAGGCAGCGCCAGCATTCAGGATATGAAAGATAAAGCCGAATTCGTCCGCATGACAGGCGCAGGCTACCGTGAATCCCATGTCCATGATGTAACCATCACCCGCGAAGCGCCCAATTACCGCACGGAAAGTTAGTTAAAATGCAAATTTTCTTTATCGATGAATCAGGGACAATCCCTCCAGCCGATAAAGTTGAAAATGCACCCATATTTGCACTAGGCGGTATTATCATCCCTGAAGATTTGTGGCATGAAATTGATAAAGAGCTAGCGCGTTTAAAAAAACAGTACCGCATTATAGGAGAAATTAAATGGAGATTTTTTGCTCCCTCTCGGCCAGAAAGCAAAACAACACCTCTTTCTCATCTGTCTGCATTTGAGAAGGAAAACCTAAGAACGGCAATATACTCAATTATCGGAAACTATAGTAATTTAAAATATTGATTGGACGTATTATGTGGGTGTGTTATGCTGT
>CAYGJS010000032.1:0-24483 GCA_964350435.1 uncultured Micavibrio sp. | reverse complement strand
AATAGAACAAGATGCGCTCTGTCGTTGTGGTTTTACCCGCATCGATATGCGCCATAATGCCGAAGTTCCGGTAGTGGGTTATTGCGTGTTCGCGTGCCATATTACTTATCAGTCCTTAGTTGTGAGTTGTGAGTTTTACCATCTGAAGTGGGCAAAAGCCTTGTTCGCATCCGCCATCTTGTGGGTATCGTCTTTTTTCTTCACGGCGTTACCGCGCTCATTCGCTGCATCGAGAAGCTCGTTGGCCACGCGATCAACCATGGTGTTTTCGCTGCGCTTACGCGCCGCATCGATCAACCAACGCATGGACAATGCCACAGCGCGTTCATGGCGAACCTCAACAGGCACCTGATAGGTTGCACCGCCAACACGGCGTGAACGCACTTCAAGCTTAGGACGAGCATTCTTCAACGCCTTGTGGAACAGCATCAAACCCTTGCTTTTGGACGCAATCGCCGCCAGAGAACCGTCTTCTTCGCCTTCTTCTGACTTGGCGTTATCATTACCGCCTTTTTTCTCGAGAATCTCGATCGCTTTGTAAACGATGGTTTCAGCAACCGATTTTTTACCATCCAACATCATGTTGTTGATGAATTTAGACAGCACCAAATCCCCGAATTTAGGGTCTGGAAGGATTTCTCTTTTTTCTGCTCTATGTCTTCTGCTCATTTCAGTCTCTTTCTTTTCCTATCTTGTCATCCTGAAGCGCTTGCGCTGAAGGATCTGATGTTTTGTTTGACTAGATCCTTCGTCGTTTCACTCCTTAGGATAACGTGGATCTAAAACTCACTTCGTTCGTCAAGATCTCCGTTATTTTGGACGCTTCGCGCCGTAACGCGAACGTGATTGTTTACGATCTTTAACGCCCTGTGTATCCAAGGCACCGCGGATAATTGTGTAACGAACCCCTGGCAAGTCCTTGATACGACCGCCGCGAACAAGAACCACTGAGTGCTCCTGCAGGTTGTGCCCCTCTCCGGGGATATAACAAATAACTTCCATTCCTGTTGTCAAACGCACCTTGGCAACCTTACGCAAGGCTGAGTTCGGTTTTTTTGGTGTCGTTGTATAAACGCGCGTACAAACGCCGCGGCGTTGAGGATTGCTCTTCAATGCGCGGTTTTTCTTAGCTTTTACAACTTTTTCTCGTGGTTTACGCACGAGTTGCTGAATGGTTGGCATATGTTTCTCGCCTTCTTCTTTTAAGTCTTAAAAATATAAATATCCTAGGGGATGGCTGCATATAGCGTCAGAACGACGCATAAGTCCAGAACTTTTTTCGCCGGAGCGAAAAGGACTTGTTCTTGCAGAGCATCCCGTTTTCATCAGGATGTTGCACCAAAAAGGTTTAAAACCCTTAAGGCCCAACTGAATCTGCGCGGAATATAGGGGAGATGATTCCGAGCGTCAAGCTTTTATTTTACGAATCACAAGATTTAAGGACTGGCGGCTGGTGTGGCGGCGGCTTTAAGTCAACAAAAAGCCGCCCTGTTAAGGAGCGGCTTTTTAAATTTATTTGCTTAAGGGTGCTTAACCGTTTGCGGCTTCCTTGGCATCTTCACTGCCGAGGTCTTCATCAGACGCATCGGGAGGTGTCATGTCCATTGAGAAGTCTTCGAGAAGCTCTTCCTCTTGTTGAGGTTGAGCATCGAGGATTTCTTGGTCGCGTTCGGCGGCCACACGCTTGATACCGGCTGTGTAAGAGCCTGTACCGGCAGGAATGAGGCGACCGACGATCACGTTTTCCTTGAGGCCGAAGAGCTTGTCGACTTTACCCTGAACTGCGGCTTCGGTCAGAACGCGCGTTGTTTCCTGGAAACTTGCTGCCGAGATGAAGCTGCGGGTTTGAAGCGACGCTTTCGTGATCCCTTGCAGAACCGGACGACCTTCGGGCGGACGTTTACCGTCTGCTTCGAATTTTGCAACCAATTCATCGAACTCATCCCGCTCTGCGTGCTCACCCACGAGGTAGGTTGTGTCGCCGACTGCGGTGATTTCAACTTTTTGCATCATCTGGCGAACGATCACCTCGATGTGCTTGTCGTTGATCTTCACCCCTTGCAGGCGGTAAACATCCTGTACTTCGTTGGTCAGGTAATCTGCCAGAGCTTCTACGCCCATAACATCGAGGATGTCATGCGGCACAAGCGCACCGTCGAGGATGGGATCCCCTTTGCGGACGAAGTCCCCTTCAGCAACCGCCAAGTGACGGCCTTTGGGCACGAGGTATTCACGGATTTCTCCGTCATCAGCGTTCGCAGGCTTGACCGCAATGCGGCGCTTGGACTTGTAGTCTTTACCGAATTCGACGTAACCGTCAATTTCGGAGATAACCGCAAAGTCTTTCGGCATACGGGCTTCGAAAAGCTCGGCCACACGTGGCAGACCCCCTGTAATATCGCGAGTTTTTGAAGTTTCGCGAGGGATACGGGCGATGATGTCCCCTGCTTTGACGTCCTGACCGTTTTCTGCGGACAAAATTGTGTCCATAGACAGGTAGTAATTGGCAGGCAGCCCGTTTGGCAGGTTGATCACTTTGCCTTTTTTGTCCAGCAAGGAGATACGAGGTTTCAGATCGCCGCCCTTAGGCTGGCTGCGCCAGTCAATGACTTTGCGGACGGAAATCCCTGTCGCTTCATCGGTATCATCAACGATGGACACGCCTTCGACGAGGTCGAAGTAATGCGCCACACCGTCTTTCTCGGTGATAACGGGCAATGTGTAGGGGTCCCACTCGGCCATTTTGTCGCCGGCTTTAACTTTCGCGCCGTTTTCGACGAGAAGTTTTGCGCCGTATGGCACGCGGTGCGTTGCTTTTTCTTTGCCTTTATTGTCAAGAAGCACAACTTCAGTGTTGCGCCCCATGACGATGTTGACACCGGAAGAGTTCTTCACCACGTTCTGGTTGCGGATTTCGACTTTGGCATCAATGTTGGCATCAACATGCGAACGCTCCGCACCTTTTTGCGCTGCGCCGCCAATGTGGAAGGTCCGCATTGTCAGCTGGGTGCCCGGCTCGCCGATTGACTGGGCGGCCATAACGCCGATCGCTTCGCCAAGGTTGACTTCCGTCCCTCTGGCAAGGTCACGACCATAACAGCGTGCACAGATGCCGTTGTTTTCCGCTTCACAGGTGAGAACAGAACGCACGAGGACTTCGTCCACGCCCGCAGTTTCAACGAGTTCAGAAGAGACTTCGTCGAACAACTCACCGGCTTTGACGATGACTTTGCCGTCCAGCGGGTTCAGAACATCCACCGCAGCAGAGCGGCCAAGGATACGTTCACCCAAACCTACCACGATATCCGCGCCGTTCATGACGGGCTTCATGATGAAGCCTTTTTGCGTTCCGCAGTCATATTCGGTGACGATGGCATCCTGAGCCACGTCAACAAGGCGGCGCGTCAGATACCCGGAGTTCGCAGTTTTCAGGGCGGTGTCGGCCAGACCCTTACGGGCACCGTGGGTTGAGTTGAAATACTCAAGCACAGTCAGACCTTCTTTGAAGTTCGAGATAATGGGTGTTTCGATGATTTCACCCGATGGTTTGGCCATCAGACCGCGCATCCCGGCGAGCTGGCGGATCTGCGCTGCAGACCCCCGCGCACCGGAGTGAGCCATCATGTAAACCGCGTTCAGATTGCCTGTTTCGAGGTTCGAGATTTTCGACATCATCGCATCGGCAACATCGTCCGTACATTTCGACCAGATATCGACGACTTTGTTATACTTCTCACCTTTGGTGATCAGACCGTCTTGATATTGCTGCTCGAATTCCTTGACCTTATTGTTGGCTTCGGCCACCAGTGTTTCTTTTTCTTCGGGGATGATGAGGTCATCTTTTCCGAAGGAAATACCGGCTGTACAGGCATGTTTGAAACCGAGTTTCATCATGCGGTCGGCGAAAATTACGGATTCTTTTTGTCCGCAGTACCGATAGACCGTATCGATGATCCCTGAGAGCTCCTTCTTCGTCAGAACCTGATTGATCACACTGAAAGGGACTTCAGGGTGGCGCGGCAGGAGCTCGGAAATCAGGATACGACCCGGCGTTGATTCAACGATTTCAGTTTTCGAATCGCCGTTCTCATCCACCGTATGGTAGCGACATTTGATCTTCGCGTGCAAAGAGACTACACCCGCTTCGAGAGCATGCGTGATTTCGCCTGCGCCGCGGAAAATCATGCCTTCGCCGGGCTGTCCATCCAAGGCCAATGACATGTAGTACAGTCCCAGAATGATGTCCTGCGTCGGAACAATGATCGGCTTACCATTAGCGGGCGACAGGATGTTGTTTGTCGACATCATCAAGCAGCGGGCTTCGAGCTGCGCTTCGATAGACAGAGGGACGTGAACGGCCATCTGGTCACCATCAAAGTCAGCGTTGAAGGCCGTACAGACGAGGGGGTGAAGCTGAATGGCTTTGCCTTCGATCAGGGTTGGTTCGAAAGCCTGAATGCCCAGACGGTGCAGGGTTGGTGCACGGTTCAGCATTACAGGGTGCTCGCGGATCACTTCTTCGAGGATGTCCCAGACTTCGGGGCGTTCTTTTTCGACCATTTTCTTGGCGGCTTTGACCGTCGAGGCCATGCCGTAGATTTCAAGTTTGTGGTAGATGAAGGGCTTAAACAGCTCAAGTGCCATTTTCTTCGGGATACCGCATTGGTGAAGCTTGAGCTCTGGTCCGACCACGATCACGGAACGACCGGAATAATCCACGCGCTTTCCGAGAAGGTTTTGACGGAATCGCCCTTGCTTACCCTTAAGCATGTCTGAAAGTGATTTCAGCGGACGCTTATTCGCGCCTGTAATCACGCGGCCACGACGACCATTATCAAAGAGCGCATCCACAGATTCCTGAAGCATACGCTTTTCGTTACGGACGATGATATCGGGGGCGCGGAGTTCGATCAAACGCTTCAAACGGTTGTTACGGTTGATGACGCGGCGATAGAGATCGTTGAGGTCTGAAGTCGCGAAACGACCACCATCCAGGGGAACAAGCGGGCGCAGCTCTGGCGGGAGAACCGGAACGATGTCCAGGATCATCCATTCAGGGCGCGTGCCTGATTCAATGAAGGATTCGAGCAATTTGATACGCTTAACGTATTTCTTACGCTTGGCCTCGCTTCCGGTTTCGCCCAAATCTTCCTGAACCTTTACAAGTTCAGCCTCAAGATCCATTGCGGCCAGAATTTCTTTCAAAGCTTCGGCGCCGATGCCTGCGCGGAAGGTTTCTTCGCCGTATTCGTCTTGCGCGGCGTAGAATTCTTCTTCGCTCAAAGTCTGGAAAGGCTTGAGCGGGGTCATGCCGGGTTCGATGACGATGAATGATTCGAAGTACAATACACGCTCAAGCTCTTTTAGAGTCATGTCCATCATCAGGCCGATACGTGATGGCAAGGATTTCAAGAACCAAATATGCGCCACAGGTGAGGCCAGCTCAATGTGACCCATGCGCTCACGGCGAACTTTTGTGAGAGTGACTTCAACGCCGCATTTTTCACAAATGATGCCCTTATATTTCATGCGCTTGTACTTGCCGCACAAACATTCGTAATCTTTGATCGGGCCAAAGATACGCGCACAGAACAGGCCGTCTTTTTCGGGCTTGAATGTCCGGTAATTAATGGTTTCCGGCTTTTTCACCTCGCCGAAAGACCAAGAGCGGATTTGCTCAGGCGATGCAATCGAAATGCGGATGCTGTCAAAGCTTTGCGGCCCTGTAGGTTGACCAAATAGGTTCATGAGTTCATTCATTTTGCGCTTCCTTTTTTAACTTTTCCTGCTTGCCTCGCTTATGCGGAGGGCTTTGTTATTTTTTACCACTAAGACACTAAGCGTTCCGCTCAGTTAATCGTCATTCCCGCGAAGGCGAGAATCCAGACCCTAGGGCAACATCCCGTGGATCTCTGCTTCCGCAGGGATGACATGATGGGTGGGTTGGCCGAAGAGGTTCATGAGTTCGTTCATTTTTGTGTTTCCTTTTTAAAAAATCTTTTTTCTCTCTTGTCATACCCGCGCTGGCGGGGATCCATTCTTTTTTACGCGAAGATTCGAAGATTCGAAGTTTTTACATCTGTTTTTTTTCTACCTGGCTCTATCCAATGAGTGCCAAAGTTTCCATTTTCACAATCTGTTAAGTCTGCGCCTCCGCAATATACATAGTAACTTCCACATTCATCACTCTCCCCCGCAGCCCCTGAAAATTTATACTATGCTTTTTTATTTTCGTTTCTTCGTTTCTTCGCGTTCAAATTTTCTAGATCCCGGCTTTCGCCGGGATGACGGGGGGAGGGGTTTAAGAATTCCCCCCGCTCTGTTTCAAATCAACATTCAAGCCCAGTGCCTTCAGTTCTTTGGTCAGAACGTTGAAGGATTCAGGGATGCCGATTTCGAAGTTGTCTTCGCCGCGTACGATTGACTCGTAAACTTTAGAGCGACCAGCAACGTCATCGGATTTGACCGTCAGCATTTCCTGCAGGGTGTAAGCCGCGCCGTAGGCTTGGAGCGCCCACACTTCCATCTCCCCGAAACGCTGTCCGCCGAACTGGGCTTTACCACCCAGAGGCTGCTGCGTGACGAGGGAGTATGGTCCGATGGAACGGGCGTGCAGCTTGTCATCCACCAGGTGGTGAAGTTTAAGCATATACATGTAGCCCACGGTTACGTCGCGGTCGAACTTGATCCCTGTGCGTCCGTCAATCAATGTAACCTGACCGGATGTTTTCATGCCTGCATCCGCCAACAGCTTTGAGATGTCGGGTTCTTCTGCACCATCGAAAACCGGCGTTGCCATCGGCACACCTTCGCGAAGGTTATTGGCCATTTCAACGAGCTCTTTGTCATCAAGCTTGGAAACCTTATCTTTGAACTCATCGGTGCCGTAAGCGGCTTTGAGTTTCGCTTCCAAGGTTTTCTTTTCATCCGCACTGATGGATTTTTTATCCTTCATTGCGTCCAAGATATCACCAATCTGGTAACCCATATTGGCGGCGGCCCAACCCAGATGGGTTTCCAAAATCTGACCGACGTTCATCCGTGAGGGAACACCGAGCGGGTTCAACACGATATCAACAGGGCGACCATCTTCGAGGTAAGGCATGTCCTCGATTGGAATAACCTTTGACACGACCCCTTTGTTTCCATGGCGTCCGGCCATTTTGTCGCCCGGCGCCATTTTACGTTTTACGGCCACGAAGACTTTGACCATTTTCATCACGCCCGGCATGAGTTCGTCGCCGCGCTGGAGTTTTTCGATTTTGTTTTCGAAGCGCTCCTTGATGTTATCAACGGCATCATCGAATGATTTGGAGATCGCTTCGATGTCGCTCATGACTTTTTCTTTTTCAACGGCAATTTGACGCCACAGGCCCCGTTTTTCAATCGCGTGCAGGTCCTTAACCGTCAGTTTTGTGCCTTTCTTAAGCTTGGCATCTTTCGGCGCGGACACGACAGTCTGACCAGAGAGGAGCTGCTCAAGGCGGCCATAGAAACCGTCTTCAAGGATTTTGCGTTCATCGTCACGGTCTTTGGCAAGACGTTCGATTTCGGCGGCCTCGATAGAAAGTGCACGGGCATCTTTGTCCACGCCGCGGCGGTTAAACACGCGCACGTCAACGATTGTACCAGAAGCACCGGGTGGGAGGCGGAGTGAGCTGTCTTTTACGTCAGCCGCTTTTTCACCGAAGATCGCACGGAGGAGTTTTTCTTCCGGCGTCATTGGGCTTTCGCCTTTTGGCGTTACTTTACCGACAAGGATGTCACCAGGGTGAACTTCCGCGCCGATGTGAACAATACCCGCTTCGTCGAGGTGTTTGAGGGCTTCTTCACCGACATTGGGAATATCGCGGGTGATTTCTTCCGTACCCAATTTCGTGTCACGCGCCATCACTTCGAATTCCTCGAGGTGGATGGAGGTGTATACGTCGTCGCGCACGATGCGCTCGGAGATCAGGATGGAGTCTTCGAAGTTGTAACCGTTCCATGGCATGAAGGCCACGAGCGCGTTTTTACCCAAGGCCAGTTCACCGAATTCAGTCGACGGACCATCAGCAATGATATCGCCGCTCTTGATCTTGTCGCCAACTTTTACGAGTGGGCGTTGGTTAATACATGTGCTTTGGTTCGAACGTTGGAACTTCGCAAGCTTGTAGATGTCGACCACAGGGTCGTCAGCGTTAAGCTGCTCAGTCGCCTGAATAACAATGCGGGTTGCATCGACCTTTGTTACCAAACCCGCGCGGCGGGCTGAAACAGCCGCGCCAGAGTCACGGGCAACAGTGCTTTCCATGCCTGTTCCGACCACGGGGGCGGAGGATTTCAGCAATGGCACTGCCTGACGCATCATGTTTGATCCCATCAAAGCGCGGTTCGCATCATCGTTTTCCAAGAATGGAATAAGTGAAGCCGCAACCGACACCATCTGTTTTGGTGAAACGTCCATATATTCAATGGCATCCACAGGGGACATCAGGTTTTCGCCAGCCTGACGACACTGCACGAGGTCATTGACGAAAGCGCCTTTATTGGAAAGTTCAGAGTTGGCCTGCGCGATTGTGTAGCGCGCCTCTTCCATCGCGGACATGTAAACCACTTCATCGGTGACCTTGCCGTTTACCACTTTACGGTATGGGCTTTCGATAAAGCCATATTTATTGACGCGGGCGAAGGTCGCCAGAGAGTTGATCAGACCGATGTTCGGGCCTTCGGGCGTTTCAATCGGGCAGATACGGCCATAGTGGGTTGGGTGAACGTCACGGACTTCGAAGCCTGCGCGCTCACGCGTCAGACCGCCCGGGCCGAGCGCAGAAAGACGACGTTTATGCGTGATTTCGGAGAGCGGGTTGGTCTGGTCCATGAACTGAGAGAGCTGAGATGAGCCAAAGAACTCGCGGACCGCGGCTTGCGCAGGTTTGGAGTTAATTAAATCATGCGGCATGTAAGTGTCGATTTCGACAGAAGACATACGTTCGCGGATAGCGCGCTCCATACGAAGCAAGCCGACGCGCATCTGGTTTTCCATCAGCTCGCCAACAGAACGGACGCGGCGGTTTCCGAGGTTATCGATATCATCGACTTCGCCTTTACCGTCTTTCAAACCATGAAGATATTTCAGGATTGCGAGGATGTCGGCTTTTTCAAGAACGCGGAACTGGTCATCAGCCGAAAGCTCCAGGCGCGCATTCATTTTTACGCGACCAACCGGAGACAAATCATAACGCTCCGGGTCAAAGAACAGAGAATCAAAAAGCGCAGAGGCGGAGTCCACTGTTGGCGGCTCACCCGGGCGCATGACGCGATAGATATCAATCAAGGCCTCTTCGCGCGTATCGCATTTATCGACCTGCATGGTGTTCCGAACATAGGCACCGACATTGATATGATCGATGGCCAGAATCGGCAGAGTCTTGATTTTGGCTTCGTTGATGGCTTTGAGGTCATCTTCGGTGATTTCATGCCCTGCTTCATGTGTGATGGCACCTGTTTCAGGATCGAACAAATCTGCGCCAAGGTAGCGGCCAATCAACTGCTCGGCTTGAACGAGAATCTCTTTCAGACCATCTTCCGCAAGCTGTTTGGCTTTGCGCGCGGTGATTTTGTCACCGGCCTCGGCCACGACTTTGCCTGTTTTGGCATCAATAAGGTCTGTCGCCAGCTTCACGCCGCGCATACGATCGGCGTTGAACTCTGTTTTCCAGCCCTTTTTATCCATTGTGTAGGTGACGGTATCGTAGAATGTGCCGAGAATTTCTTCATTCGACATGCCCTGCACCATCAACGGATCAATATCCGTGTCCGCTTCTTCACATTGTTTTTTATAAGCAACGGTTTCCGCGCAATCCAAAGAGCGCAGAAATGTAGTGACCGGCAGTTTGCGGCGGCGATCGATGCGCACATACATGAGGTCTTTAGCGTCGAATTCGAAATCGAGCCAGGAGCCGCGGTAAGGGATCACGCGGCTTGAGAATAGATATTTACCCGAAGCGTGGGTTTTGCCGCCATCATGGTCGAAAAACACGCCCGGTGAGCGGTGCATCTGGGATACGATTACGCGCTCTGTGCCGTTTACAACGAATGTTCCGTTATCGGTCATGAGTGGCATATCGACCATATAGACGTCTTGTTCTTTGATATCGCGGATTGAGCGCAGACCTGTGTCTTCATCAACGTCAAATACTGACAGACGAAGCGTTACGCGCAAAGGCGCCGCGTATGTGATGCCGCGAGTCTGGCATTCTTCAACGTCGTATTTCGGTTCCTCAAGTTCATAGCGAACGAAATCAATTTCAGCTTTGTCGGAGAAGTCCTTAATCGGGAAAACGGTTGAGAAGACTTCTTCAAGACCTTGCTGGATACGGTCTTCGGCGGGGGTGTCGGCCTGAAGGAAGAGTTCATAGGATGTGCGCTGAACTTCAATCAGATTGGGCATCTGGGCCACTTCTTGAATTTTACCGAAATTACGGCGAACTTTTTTACGACCGGTGAAGCTTTCGATGTTATTTGCAATATTTTGTGGCTGGGGTGTTGATGCGCTCATAATCGATCCTATTTCCTTTTTCCAACGCTCTTATCATCAAGAGACTTGTAATTTTTGTACTTCATAATCCGTGGCCCACCGGCTTGCGAGAGCCGATAGTCAAAACGAAAAATCCACTTGCGCGCATCTGTCATTCCAGATGTGTGCAAAGCGGTTGATAAATAAGGTCTAATTCGAAGCCGAATAAGCCTTTTCCCAAATGTTTAATCTATGGGTATTCACGTTTTTCCCGAAAGTTTGACTGTTATATGGCGCATGAAAATCCTCATGTCAACCATAAAAATACGCATCCCCGCGGAGGCGGGGATACAGAGTTTTCGCGAAAAGATCCCGGATAAAGGCTTAAAAACCTTTTCCGGGATGCCAATCGCTTACTGAGATTATTACTTAAGAGCGACAGTCGCACCAGCGGCTTCGAGCTTAGCTTTCATGTCGTCAGCTTCAGCCTTGGCAACGCCTTCTTTGATCTTTCCGCCTGCTTCCACGAGGTCTTTCGCTTCTTTCAAGCCCAGACCTGTGATAGCGCGAACTTCTTTGATCACTGCGATTTTGTTTCCGCCGGCTGATTCAAGAACAACATCAAAGTCAGACTTTTCTTCAGCAGCTTCGCCACCACCAGCAGCAGCCACGGCCATTACCGGCGCAGCAGCAGCGGCTGTTACGCCCCATTTTTCTTCAAGAAGCTTTGAAAGCTCTGCAGCTTCCAAAACAGAGAGTGTTGAAAGTTCTTCAACAATTTTATTTAGATCAGCCATTTTAAAACTCCTTATAGTAATAGCTTAAATTTAATTCCTACTCACCTTTTGCTCCGTAGGCTTTCGTAACACCAACAAGATCGCGAGCCGGTGCCTGCAATAGACCCGCCAGTTTCGTGGCAGGAGCCTGCAACAGACCCACAAGCTTGGAGCGAACTTCATCAAGGCTCGGCAATTTCGCCAAAGTCTCAATTCCTTGTAAATCCAAGACTTGCTCACCAAGAGCACCGCCAAGGATGATTAATTTTTTATGTTTTTTTGCAAATTCATATGCAATTTTGGCCGCAACCACAGCATCTTTCGATGTCGCAACACCTGTGGGACCGGAAAACATTTCATCAAGGCCTTCGAATTTTGTGCCTTTGATCGCGATTTTCGCGAGTGAGTTTTTCGTTACTTTGAACGAAGCACCCTCTTTACGAAGATCGCCACGAAGTGTTTCAATTTCTTTTACTGTCAAGCCAGAGTAATGAGTCAAAACAACGAGCTCGTCATTTGCGAAACGCTCATTCAATGCGGTTACTTCTGCTTCTTTTTGTGCGCGGCTCAAACCCATCGCTTTTCTCCTACTTATGATCCCCGCTGTCTTAGCTCACTGTGTTCGCCGCGGGGATAACGGCGTGTGAAAATTAAAAAACGACCTCTCGCTTTCGCGGGGCCGCCTATCCAAATTCCGCATTGTCATCCTGAAGCGTTTAAGCTGAAGGATCTAGATTCTTCAGAACTAAAGCTCTTCAGAATGACACCACATCTATGCAGGACTTATTTTTGCGCCTACAGTCTTGGACAGGTTTAATATGGTCTTTAATAACTTGGAGCCGACAGTTAAAGATTAATTGCCGGCTCGTCAAGTCATTTTTTTATGCTGCCAGGCTTTGGGTATCGATTTTGAGACCCGGACCCATTGTGGAGGTCAGTGAAACTTTTTTCACATAGCTTCCCTTGGCGCCCGATGGCTTGGCTTTCATAATCGCATCGAAGAAGGCGCGAACATTTTCCTGCAGATCTTTATCTGAGAAAGAGACCTTCCCGACACCGGCATGCACAACCCCTGCTTTTTCAGCGCGGAATTCAATCGCGCCGCCTTTGGCGTCTTTAACAGCCTTCGCAACATCCGGCGTTACTGTGCCGACCTTTGGGTTTGGCATCAGGCCTTTAGGACCCAATACTTTCGCCACGCGGCCAACCAGCGCCATCATATCAGGCGATGCGATAGCGCGATCAAAGTTGATCTCACCGGCCAAGATTTTTTCAACCAAGTCTTCTGCGCCCACGATGTCGGCGCCCGCTTCCTTGGCTTCCTTGGCTTTGTCATCTTTAGCGAAAACAGCCACGCGCACGGTTGCGCCTGTGCCGTTTGGCAAAGAGACAACGCCGCGCACCTGCTGATCTGCATGGCGCGGGTCAATGTTCAGGTTGATGGCGACTTCAATGGTTTCATCGAAATTGCGCGCTTTTGCGGCTTCTTTCAATGTTTTGAGGGCGTCTTCCAAAGCGTAGTCCTTATTACGGTCTACGTTTGCCAAAGCGGCTTTCATTTTTTTCGTCTGTTTTGTCATGGCTTTAATCCTCCACCACATCAATGCCCATAGAGCGGGCAGATCCGGCAATAATTTTAATGGCGGCGTCAACGTCATTGGCGTTGAGGTCTTCCATTTTTGTTTCAGCAATCACTTTAAGCTGTGAGGTACGGATTGTTCCGATGATCTCACGACCTGGCGCGCCAGAGCCTTTTTGCTTTTTAGTGGCTTGCTTGATGAAATAGCTGGCCGGTGGGGTTTTGGTGATGAATTCGAAAGAGCGATCTTCGAATACTGTGATAACCACAGGAGTCGGGATGCCTTTCGCATCTTCTGTCTTGGCGTTGAAGGCCTTACAGAATTCCATGATGTTTACGCCGTGCTGACCCAAAGCCGGGCCGACTGGCGGGGACGGGTTGGCTGCGCCACCCGGAATTGTCAGGTTGATATAACCTGTTACTTTCTTTGCCATTTTTTCCTCCAAATGGTTTTGAGGTTTTGTAGTGCGGCTCTGAACATGGTCTTAGGCGTTCAGAAAGCCTCCTACATTTCTTTAGTGTGGGGTGTTATTGCACATCATTCCTTGAGAAATCAAGTTAAAGTTTTTCGACTTGTGCGTATTCAAGCTCAACCGGCGTGGCGCGGCCGAAGATGGAAACGGTGACTTTGAGTTTTTGTTTCTCTTCGTCGATTTCTTCCACATGGCCGTTGAAGGACGCGAACGGCCCGTCAACGACTTTGACTTCTTCGCCGATATCGTAAACCACGGATGGGCGCGGACGGTCTATGCCTTCCTGAACCTGCTGGATCAAACGCTGCGCTTCGGCCTCAGTGATCGGCACGGGCTTGTTGCCGCCTGTTCCTAAGAAACCGCTAACCTTTGGTGTGTCCTTAATCATGTGCCATACATGGTCGTTCAGCGCGAGTTTGGCGAGAACGTAACCGGGGAAGAATTTGCGTTCAGCGTTTACGCGCTGGCCGCGTTTGACTTCTACGACTTCTTCGGTCGGCACCATGATTTCTTCTACATATTGCTCCAAGCCTTGCTTGCGGGCTTTTTCTTTAATGTTTTCGGCGACTTTGCTTTCAAAGCCGGAATATACATGGAGTACGTACCATTTTGCTGCGGTCATTTTTTATATCCTTATTTAAATGAATGTCTTAGCTTAATCCCAAATTCATGATCGCGCGGATCGCAACGGCGATCACCTGATCAGAGAAATACAAAAACACGGCGGCGATAAAAACCATGATGAAAACCATGATCGTGCTGACTGTGGTTTCGTTACGGGTCGGCCATGTGACCTTTTTGCCTTCGGCGCGCACTTGTTTTAGAAATTCAATCGGGCTTGCCATGTTTTAAATCCTTTTTTGTTAGTGTCCCGAACACAACTCGTAGAGCGCTTGGGCGCTTTTGAGTGTTACCATGTCAGGGAATGGAAATATGTTTACAGGATAAAAATTCAGATTTCCAGATTTATTTTGAATTTATTTGGACGGGTAACGACCCTTCTCCTTAAACTATTTCCAGCGCAGGATCGGATTGCGCGCGGCTTTGACTTCGTCAAGGCGGCGACGCGGGGATGAATGCGGGAAGCTGTGGTAATGCTCTTCGGCGTTGTCCATCGTCTTCGTGTCATTGGCGATCTCCTTCATCACGGTGATAAAACGATCGATCGCTTCCTTGCTTTCGGTTTCGGTGGGTTCGATCAGCATCGTACCGGGAAGCACCAGCGGGAAATACACCGTCATCGGATGGAAGCCCCGTTCAATCAAGGCCTTGGCAATATCAAGCGTGCTCACGCCATTTTCTTTCTGGCGTTTATCGGTCAGAAGTGCTTCGTGCATACAGGGGCCTTGATGGGCGAAGGGCGCGTGGTAATCATGTTCCAGTGCGCGCAAGATATAGTTTGCGTTCAACACCGCATCTTCCGAAACTTGCTTCAACCCATCTGCACCGTGACTCATCATATAAGACAGCGCGCGGACATGCATGCCGAACTGTCCCTGGAAGCCTTTGAGGATGCCGAGGGTTTCGGGGCGGTCGCTTTCGGTTTCCAGTTTATATTGATCGCCGTCCTTGATTACGGTGGGAACGGGCATGTATTTTGCCAATTCTTCGGTGCAGCAGATCGGGCCTGAACCGGGGCCGCCGCCGCCATGGGGGGTGGAGAAGGTTTTATGCAAGTTGATATGCATCACATCAACGCCGAAATCGCCGGGGCGGATCTTCCCGACAAGCGCGTTAAAGTTCGCCCCGTCCATATAGAAATATCCTCCGGCTTTATGCAGGAGATCGGCAATCTCGATCATGTCCTTTTCAAAAAGGCCGCAGGTATTCGGGTTTGTGACCATCATGCCTGCTATATCGCCGCCATCCGGATCAGTAAGCGTGAGGGCTTCTTTGAAGGCCTCAACCGAGAGCATGCCGTTTTCTTTGGTTGAGATATTGCGCACCTCGAAGCCGCAGGTGACAGCGGTGGCGGGATTTGTGCCATGGGCGGAGTCGGGCGTCAGGACAATTTTGCGGTGTCCCTGACCCTTTTGCTCATGCGCTCTGCGGATGGTCATCATCCCCGCCAGTTCGCCATGTGCACCCGCGGCGGGAGAAAGGCAAACGCCGGGAAGATTGGTCAGCTCGGCCAGCCAGTGCTGGAGATCATACATCAGAGCCAGTGCACCTTGTGCAGTGCTTTGTGGCTGCATGGGATGAAGATGGGCAAAACCCGGGATGCGCGCGACTTTTTCATTGAGGCGCGGGTTGTGTTTCATGGTGCAGGATCCGAGCGGAAAGAAGCCGTGGTCGATGGAATAATTCCAAGTGCTCATCCGCACGAAATGGCGCAGGGCCTGAGGTTCCGAGACTTGGGGCAGGCCGATATTGCCGCGCGCGGACTGTCCTGTGCGGAGTTTTAGCCCTTCAGGCGTGGGCAGATCAACGCCAGGAGTATCGCTATGCTCTTTTTCCCAGAGCAGGGTTTCCTCATAATGCAGGGCGAGGTTGTCGTCTTGCGGGGTTTGGATTTGATTTGTCATCTCGATTACTTTCGCGTCTGCACTCATGCCAGCACCTCTTTAAGAGCGGAAGAGAAGGCTTTGATATCTTTATCTGTGGTCATCTCGGTAGCGGCGACGACAAGCTTTTTATCATCGGTGGCAAGGCCTGCAATGATGCCTTTAGCGGCGAGCGCTTCGACAACGGCTTTCGAGGGTTTGGGCAGTTCAACCGTGAATTCATTAAAGAACGTCTCTGTCAATAATTTCACGCCGTCTATTTTGGTGATGGCATCGGCCGTTTTACAAGCGGCTTCGTGATTGAGAATTGCGAGATTGCGGAAACCGTTTTCACCTAGAAGCGACATATGCACAGTGAAGGCCAGTGCGCAGAGCCCCTGGTTGGTGCAGATGTTCGAGGTTGCTTTATCGCGGCGGATATGTTGTTCGCGGGTGGAGAGCGTGAGGACAAAGCCACGCTTGCCGTCCGCGTCTTCAGTCATGCCGCAAAGACGACCGGGCATTTGGCGCAGGTATTTTTCTTTGCAGGCGAAAAAGCCGAGATACGGCCCGCCATAGGACAAAGCAATGCCGATGCTTTGTGCTTCGCCGCAGACAATATCGGCGGCAGAGGGGGCTTCGAGAAGGCCGAGCGAAAGGATTTCAGTGACAACGACAATCAGAAGCGCGCCGCTTTCATCACATTGTTTACGCAACGTATCGTATTTATGGGTTTGGCCGAAGAAATCAGGAGATTGGATAATCACGCAAGCCACGTCACCGGGGACAGTTACTTTTTCGCCAAAAGTAACTGTCCCCGGATCTGCATCCAAAATTTCAACTTCGCCGTCGAAGTTCCACATATAAGATTTGAGTACAGCGCGGTAATCGGGATGGAGCGCGTTGCCAATTAATATCTTCTTGCGTTTGGTTATGCGCATCGCCATGAGCGCGGCCTCGGTCGTAGAGGTCGCACCGTCATACATCGAGGCATTGGCGATATCTTGACCCGTTAATTGCGCGATGAAGGTCTGAAATTCAAAAATCATCTGCAGCGTCCCTTGCGCGATTTCCGGCTGATACGGCGTGTAGGCGGTCAAAAATTCAGAGCGCTGGATGATGTAATCGACACTGGCGGGGATATGGTGGAAATACGCCCCCGCCCCAAGGAAAAACGGCCCTGCGCTGGCAGGGTGGTTTTGGTTGGCGTAGGACTGCATGGCGCGCTCTACCTCAAGCTCACCCTGATGATCCGGCAGATTGACCTTGCCATCAACGAAAGCAGATTTTGGCACATCAACGTAGAGGTCATCTATCGATTTTGCACCCACGGCTTTGAGCATTTCGGCGCGGGAGTTTTTTGTTTGCGGGAGGTATCGCATGTCTTTTAATCCAGTGTCTTGAGGTAATTCTGATAGGTGGCTTCGTCCATGAGGTCGCCAAGCTGCGTTGCGTCGCTCATCTTCACTTTCACCATCCAGCCGCTATCGGCGATCGGTTTGGCGATCAGTTCAAGGTCACCTTGCATATTATCATTGGCTTCGATGACCTCTCCATCTACGGGCGAGTATACTTCAGCGGCGGTTTTAACGGATTCAACGACAACGACGTCATCGCCCTTTGAAACTTTTTTGCCCACTTCAGGGAGTTCAACGAAGACCAAATCTCCCAAGGCTTCACGGGCGTATTGAGTGATTCCCACCCAAACGACATCCCCGTCAACGTAAACTGCTTCATGGTCTTTGGTGTATTTCAACTCAGCCATCACTATCCTCTGCTGTTTGTATATTTTGCTTATTTATAAATTGATTCACTTTTTGCAGGCGGGAGTCAATGTAGAAGGACAAGTTATCCTTGTTTGCCATCAATACCGAGAAATAGACAAAGCAAAAACAGGCGGCAAAGAGCCATGCTTTGGTTTTGCGGGTGATCGGTTTTTTCCTGATGCACTCTATGGTCTGGATCATCAAATGTCCTCCATCCAGATAAGGCAGCGGCAGGAGGTTAATGAGAGCGATGATGATGGAGGCAATCGTGAGTTTGTAGATGAAGGCGTAAATGAAATTGGTGATCGGGGTTTCGTGACCTTCCACGGCGGCCTCGTCTGTTATGGCTTGCCTATCAATCGGAAAGATTTGGAACGGCAGTTTGGCGATGTTTTTAATCCGGCTTAAAACAAAGGCTGACGCGTCTTTGATTTGATCAGCGGCTGGTTGCCTGAGGTAAAAATTATCCCGCGCCGCGCCGAGATAGACCTTTTTATAGCCATCATGATCTTTATCACTCAGATGCGGGTTTGAGGCGCTGCTCAAGAATATATCAAATACGTAGGGCACATCTTTTTCGGGGCCCTTGAGGGCGATTGTGATGTTTTTGTCCAGATTTTTTAGAAGAATTTCTCTGGCGCGGGTTTCATTGTCTTTCACGTTTTCGCCGTTAATCGCAAGGATAGCCTTGAGTTTATAGGGTTTATGCTCCCACAAAATACCGTAGCGGGCGTTTTTACGCTCTATGCCATCTTCATCGCGATACTGCGTCCAGTTTGGCGAAAACGTAAGGTCTATAATTTGATCGCCGCGGGCGATTTTGTAATCACGCTCAATCGCGCCGCCGTCATAGCCTTCACGCCATATGTGACGGTAGTTCAACACTTTATGGTCGTTGATTTCGAGGAAGCGGTCGCCGGGTTGCAAGGCCAGCTCTTGCGCTTTTTGACCATGCTCTATGCCGACGATGACGGGGGGGATTGAGGGCTGCCCGATGATCAAATAAAATGCAAAGAGCACAATAAAAGGCGTGGCGAGGTTAAATGCCGGACCGGCGAGGATGGTCAGGGCGCGCTTCCAATATGCGTGCACAAGCTGCGCGCCTTCGGCAAGGCCTGCGATTTCGACATGCGCGCCAAAGGGGATGAGATTTAAACTCCATTTTGTATTGTGGCGATCTGAGGTCTGGAGGAGATTGCGCCCTGTGCCGATGACGAATCTTTGCACCTTCATTTTGAACATTCGGGCGGCGAGGTAATGTCCGGCTTCGTGGATCATTAAAACAATCAAGAGAACGAGAAAAAGCAGAGGGATTTTGATAAGAAACCCTAATGCTTTTTCTACGATTTCAGGATCCATCGCGGCTTATGCTGCTTCTTTTTTCTTGGCCGATTTTGTGTTCGGGGCAATAAAGGGCAGCGTTGCAACTTCCGCGGCGATTTTGCGGCCACGAACATTGACGAAAACCCCCTGCCCTGCTTGCGCCAGTTCGGTCTTAATATAGGCGATACCGATAGAGGCCTTAAGTGTAGGAGAATATCCGCCAGATGTCAGAATGCCGATTTCCTTGCCGCTCTCGTCTTCCAGTATTGCCCCTTCGCGGGCGACGCCTTTATCGATGAGTTTTATGCCCACCAATTTGCGCGGGGTGCCTTGGCTGAGGTCTTTTTTTATACGCTCGCTTCCGAAATACCCATCGGCGGTTTTGCCCATGACCCATGTCAGGCAGGCTTCTACGGGTGAGGTTTGCGCAGTGATTTCATGACCATAGAGCGCATAACCCATCTCCATGCGCAGCGAGTCGCGCGCGGCCAAACCGATAGGTTTCACGGCGGGGTGAGCGAGGAGTTTTTGCGTGAGAGCGAGCGCATCTTCATTTTTAACCGAGATTTCGAAGCCGTCCTCACCCGTATAGCCAAGGCGAGAGATAAACATAGAGTAATCCTCTTTCGCACAGAGGCCCATATAGGGAAGGTCGGAAAGATCTATACCCAGAACCTCGCGCATGACGGTTTCAGATTTCGGGCCTTGCAGGGCGAGTAAAGCCCAGTTTGAATGATATTCAAGGCTCAGGGTTTCGGGCAAATTCTTCCTGATCCATTCCAGATCCTTATCCTTGCAGCCCGCATTGATAACCAGGTGGAAGCCGTTTTCGCCCGTTCTGGTGACCATCAGATCGTCGATAATGCCCCCTTCCGGGTTGGTGAGGACGGTATATTTGGTGCGGTCAATGCCAAGTTTTTCGAAGCTTGAAGGGGTGAGTTTTTGCATGAAGTCGAGGGCATCACGGCCGCCTTCCGCGCCCGTAATCATCGCTTGCCCCATATGGGAAACATCGAACAAACCGCAACTGGCGCGCACCCATTCATGTTCCTTGATCACGCCTTCGGGGTAATAGAGCGGCATGTCATAGCCTGCGAATTCTCCCATTTTAGCGCCGAGATCGATATGGAGTTGATGGAGGGCGGTTTTTTTCATGTCGCGATGTCCTTGTTGAATGGATGTTATTATTGACGAAGTTTGTAAAATTATCAAACTGTAATCTTTGCAGGCCTTTGAAAATGTCTTAATCACGCGTCAAATGAGACCATATTCGTTTTAAACGCAGCTTTCATCCTTAATCCGGTTTAGAGCGGATTGATTCTGGATTCACAAAGCGTGTTGCAAATATTTCACTATGGCTTGCATTTCTCCCTCAAGACGGTGTAAACAGGCATTCATTGGAATTTTAAAGGATAAAAATGGCAAAAGAAGATTTAATGGAATTTAAAGGCGTGGTGAGCGAGATTCTCCCGAACGCCATGTTCCGCGTTACACTTGAAAACGAGCACGTTATTTTGTGCCACACCGCAGGGAAAATGCGTAAAAACCGTATTCGCGTTCTGCAAGGCGACATTGTTGTTGTTGAAATGACCCCTTACGACCTGACCAAGGGCCGTATCATTTTCCGTGAAAAGTAATGGATTTTTTTAAATGAGCATTGCGAATTTAGAAAATCATCATCCTGAAGCGTTTACGCTGACGGATCTTATGCATTGATTTTAAGATTCTTCAATGCAAGCATTTCAGAATGACAAAAAACCCCATCCATAAACTGATCCTCGCATCCGCTTCGCCGCGCCGCCTAGACCTGCTGAAACAGGTGGGGGTCGTGCCGGATGCGGTTATGCCTGCGGATATTGATGAAACGCCCCTTAAAGGCGAATTGCCCGCAGAGCTTGCTCTGCGTTTGGCGGTATCCAAGGCGCAGGCGATTGCTCAAAAAACTCTCCCCCCACCTGAATCCTCCCCCCTTAAGGGGGGAGGTAGGGAGGGGGGCGCATATATTCTGGCCGCCGATACAGTGGTAGGGCAGGGTCGTAAAATCCTCGATAAGGCCGAAGACGAAGCCTATGCGCGCCATTGCCTTGAGGCGATGTCTGGGCGCCGTCATCATGTATATGGCGGAATTGCGATTATAACCCCCGAGGGGAAGCTTATTCAGCGATGCGTGGATACGCTGGTGCAGTTTAAGCGCCTTAGCCCTTCCGAAATTGAAGCCTATATTGCGGGGCGTGAATGGGAGGGCAAAGCCGGCGGCTATGCCATTCAGGGATCGGCGGAAATGTTCGTCAAATTTATCCGCGGCTCATATTCAAATGTCGTAGGCCTGTCACTTTATGATACAATGAACATGTTAAAAGGTTCTGGTTTTACAAAAGGATAGTCCCTGAAAGGGTTGACGTGGATATACTGATTGAGGAATTAGACGGGGCGCTCTGGACAGCAGCCCTGAAGAATGGCCGCCTTGAGGGGCTGGAGGTTGATCCTGCGGGCGAGGAGGTGCGCTGGGGCTCGATTTACTGGGCGAAAATTAAATCTGTAAACAAGGCGATTGACGCGGTTTATCTGGATCTAGACGGTTTTAACACTGGCATCCTTTATAACGCCGATACGCGCTGGAGCGATAAAGACGGCAAAATCCACAAAGGCGGCGATGAAGCGATCGGCAAACGCTTTTCCCCCGGTCAAATGGTCGCCGTGCAGGCGAAAAGTGCGTATGTGGTGCGCGAGGGCGATGAATATAAGGGCGAGGAGAACAAAACCCCGCAAATGAGCATGGATATTACTCTGCCGGGGCGGTATCTGGTTTTTGGTTCTACATTGAACGAGAACCGCATTTCGATGCGGATTCGCGACAAAGTGCTGCGCAAGACTATTCGCACTATGCTGGATGATTTAGATGCGATTGAGGGCGTGATTTTGCGCGCTGCCGCCGCAAATACGCAGACTGACGTGCTGATCCGCGAGGGGAAAATCCTGAAAGGCGCGTGGCAGGAAATCAGCAGCTATTTCGAAGGGGACGAGCCAGGCCTCATTGCCCTTGGCCCGGATGCAATCCAGCGCACGCTTAGCGACCAAGCCAGCCAGCAAATTGATAAAATAGAGATTTCGATTATGGAGCATTTTACACAGATCGAAGAATGGTGCGCGGTGTTTGCGCCCGATCTGGTGACCAAGATTGAACCTGTTGAGCTGGCCAATGCGTCAGATGATCTGGCTTTGTTTGAATATCGCGATATTATCGGTCAGATCGAGGCCTTGTTCCATAGCTATGCCATGCTGCCGTCTGGCGGAAATATTATCATTCAGGGCACGGCGGCTCTCACGGCCATTGATGTGAATAAAAGCAGCTCGAAAGCTTCGCATCTGGCGGTGAATATCGAGGCAGCAAAGGAGATAGCGCGGCAAATCCGCCTCAGGAATTGCGGCGGGATTATCGTTGTCGACTTCCTGAAATCCCAGAATAAAAAGGATCAGGGGCAGCTTATCGCCGCGCTCGAGGATGCTATTAATGACGATCCCTGCACCGTGCAAATTCACGGGATTACTGCGCTCGGCCTTATTGAAATGACCAGAAAACGGCGCACGCCGCCTTTGGAAGATCGATTTCAAGGCTTTATCGAGTAAAAGTCAAAATCCGCTCTGGACAACCTCTGCGGTTTTTCTTATAACGCTTCAATCAATTTGATTACCACCTTTGTGCCCGGGTAGCTCAGTGGTAGAGCAGGCGACTGAAAATCGCCGTGTCGCAAGTTCAATTCTCGCCTCGGGCACCATTTCTTTATCAATAAAATCAACGGCTTAAACAAAACCCTGACTTGCAAGCGTCGCTCAAAAAGTAACTGCGGGGCACTGGCGGGGCAATTGTTGGCCAGTAAGCACAATATTTCACGGCAAAAGAATATATAAAAATTAGAGGTTTATGCCCCTTGAGTGCCCCATATTAATGTTACTTAACAGTATGCTATTGATATTAAATATATATTATAAATAAGTACGGTGATTTAATATCGCCTGTTGCTGTTTTTTGTGCTGTATCGTATAAATATCTCATGGCATCTGTTGAGAAGAGAGTGACTAAATCAGGAGAGGTTTCATTTCGTGTGAAAGTTCGCCTAAAAGGATATCCTGTCCAAACAGCAACCTTCAATCGCAAGACGGATGCTCAGAGATGGGCCAAATCCACGGAAAGCGCAATCCTTGAAGGTCGACACTTTAAGACCAGCGCAGCAAAGAAACACACGCTCAGTCAGGCAATAGAACGTTACAAAGCTGAAATCCTGCCTAGAAAGCCCAAGGCAGTTAAGCAACGCACGATGCAGCTTGCTTGGTGGGATAAGAACATAGGTTCTTTTGCCCTTGCAGACATCACAGCCTCGCTAATCTCTGAATATCGCACCAAGTTGCTCAATGAAGAGGTTTCTAAAAACAAGAAACGCTCCCCGGCTACAGCCAATCGTTATATGGCCGCATTGTCGCATCTTTTGTCTATCACGACACGGGAATGGGAATGGATTTCAGAGAACCCTTGCTCAAAGCTTACAAAGCTTCCTGAAACACGAGGCCGAGTCAGGTTTTTATCTGAAGAAGAACGTGCAAAATTACTGAGTGTCTGTAAAGCCAGTGAAAGTAAGCACCTATATGTAATTGTCGTTTTAGCGCTCTCAACAGGTGCAAGACTTGGAGAAATTCTATCCCTCACATGGCCGCAAGTTGATTTGATCAAGCAGCGCATCATCATTGAAGAAACAAAGAATAATGAGCGGCGGGTGCTGCCTCTTAAAGGGCACGCATTGGATGTGCTGAAAGATTGGTCTGCCAATAAAAGAAATGACACCCCATTGCTCTTCCCAAATACAAATAACCCGGAAAAACCCATAGATATTCGCTCCCCTTGGTACACAGCACTTCAACGTGCAGAAATTGAAGATTTTAGATTCCATGATTTAAGGCACAGCGCCGCGTCTTACCTTGCTATGAACGGCGCAACCTTAGCTGAAATTGCAGAGGTCTTGGGTCACAAAACCCTGCAAATGGTAAAGCGTTACGCGCATTTATCAGAAGCGCATACAAGCTCTGTGGTTGCCAGCATGAATGAGAAGATTTTTGGTGATGCCAATGGATGAAGAACATTGGAAATTCAAGCATGGTGTTGAAGAATATTCTGAACGTTTGAAAACAGAAGTATTGGGCGTTGCGCAATGGATTCAAGAAGGAAAAGCATTAGATGAAGATCAATTGGAACTCATAAAATCTGTTTTTCAAAGCCTATACGAAAACAATCAAGTTAAAATAAAACAAAAGAAAGGCAGACCATCTGGCACAATCACCCCAAACCTTGAAGTCTACTCATACATGGTCATCTTATTGATTGATGAGGAAGATATGAAGGTGGGTAAAGCAAAAAATAAAATCGCAAAAGAATATGGACTTGGTACGAAAACACTAGAAGCTGCTTATGATGAACATAAAAATAATATTAGGCATCTATTGAAGACTGATAAAAATTACCGCCGCATAATGGACTTCGTGGTCAACCCCCATTTTTTAATCCAGTTTTAGGTTCGTAATGTTCGCAGTTGTTC
>CAYGJS010000031.1:0-24676 GCA_964350435.1 uncultured Micavibrio sp. | reverse complement strand
CTTTTTCTCATAGCCTACCAGTAACTTTTTTTCAGTTATCTGGTACAGCCCCTAAAATAATAACCCCAGACCTAAGTTTGCTGTTTTATCGTGGGGGCGATTTGATATACCTTAGGACATGGATTTTAACGAAGGACTTCTAAGCAGGCTGGAGCTTTTTGCAAAGCTTTCCGTTCCCTACGCGCTGATGCTCGCCCTTTTTCTCATTGGGTTTGTCTCGCTTCCTCAGCCGTTCTCGTTATTGGTAAATGCACCCTTATGGCTTATGGCGCTGTATTATTGGTCACTTTTCCGCCCGACATTATTGCCGCATATGATCGTCTTTCTCAGCGGCCTTTGCGTGGATTTATTGAGCGGCTATCCTGTCGGCCTGCATGCGCTGCTATTTTTGATGATACGTTTATTCGTAAGTTCACAGCGCAGATTTTTAATTGGTCAGACCTTCATGATGATCTGGCTTGGCTTCGGAATTGTTCTGACCGCCTATGTTGTATGTGAGTGGGTTTTTCTGTCGCTCATAAGTCTCAAAATCCTGCCGATATCTGGGGCGGTATACGAGAGTGTTTTCGGATTGCTGATGTTTCCTGTGGTGCTTTTATTGCTGCATTTTACACATAAGATCCTGCCGGTTCCACAGGCGGATTTAGCCAGAACCATGGAAGAAAACCGGACGGGCCAGGGATTCTAGAGCGATGAAAAACAATTCCCGGCATGTCAAGGTTTTCACCCGTCGCGCATTTTTGGTTGCAGGCGCGCAAGGAGCACTGCTTGGGGTGCTTGGCACAAGACTGGCATGGCTTCAGGTCGCGCAAGGAAGCCGTTATAAAACCCTGGCCGAACAAAACCGGATTAACATGAAAATTCTCGCTCCATCGCGCGGGCAGATTGTCGATCGTTACGGCGTGCCCCTGGCCGTGAATGAGCAGAATTTTAGGGTTCTGATCGTTCCCGAACAAACCGCTAACCTGGAAGCATCACTGCGTAAACTGCAAACGATTATCCAGATCGATGAATCTGAAATTCAGGATGTTTTAAAAGATGCGAAGCGCGTGGCCAAATTCGTGCCGATTGAAGTCAAGGATGATTTAAGCTGGGATGATATATCTTCAATTGAGGTTAATATCCCCGATTTGCCCGGCATAGAAACCGATGTTGGCGAGCGCAGAGGCTACCCGCTGGGGGAAGCCACCGCGCATTTGATCGGCTATGTTGGCGCAGTAAACAAAGAAGAAATCGAAGGCGATGACCCAGTGCTCAGCCAGCCGGGCTTCAAGATCGGCAAAACCGGTATTGAAAAACGCTATGATCTGGAACTGCGCGGTGAAAAGGGTCATGCAGAAGTTGAAGTAAACGTGATCGGCCGCGAGGTTCGTGAATTAAAAGCGCAAGATAGCATCGCAGGGCAGCGTATAACCCTGACAATAGACGGAGAGCTTCAGCGCGTCACGCAGGAACGCCTGGCACTGGAGCGCAGCGCCTCAGCTGTGATTATGGACGCTCACAGCGGTGCGGTCTATGCCCTGGCCTCTTATCCCTCCTTCGATCCCAATGTCTTCACCTCCGGCATTTCAGCAACGCAAATGCTGGAACTGAATTCCGATGTCGCCCATCCCTTTGTGAACAAGGCAATTTCCGGTCAATATCCCCCGGCATCCACGTTTAAAATGGTAACGGCTCTGGCCGGGATGGAAGCGGGAAACGTAACGCCTTCACGCACATCTTATTGCAAAGGCTATATAGAATTTGGCAAGCAGCGTTTTCACTGCTGGAAACATGGGGGACACGGGCGGGTGGATTTACAAGACGCTCTGGCCTATTCCTGTGATGTCTATTTTTATGAACTCGCCAGCGAAATCGGTATCGATAAAATCGCCGAAACAGCCAGAATGATGGGGCTGGGAAATAAACTCGATTTTGATCTGCCCGAAGAAAGACCAGGCCTTGTGCCGGATAAAAACTGGAAACTCGGTTTTAACGGTACAAAATGGCAGCCCGGCGAAACCATCGTCGCCAGCATTGGTCAGGGCTATTTACTGGCAACGCCTCTACAACTGGCTGTTATGACGGCGCGCCTTGCCAATGGGGGCTATGCAGTCAAACCATGGATTACCGAAGGCGGCCTGTCGCCCAATTCAGCGTCAAAAGGACAATGGCCTAAAATGCCGATTGACCCGGATCATTTAAAACAGATTAATGACGGCATGAACAAGGTGGTCAATTCCCCCCGAGGCACAGCCTTTGGGTCTCGTATAACCGAAGAAGCCATGGCCATGGCCGGCAAAACCGGAACCGGTCAGGTGCAGCGCATCACCATGCAGCAGCGTGAAGCAGGCGTAAAAAATGAAGACTTACAGTGGAAAAGCCGCCACCACGCGCTGTTTGTAGGATACGCGCCGCTCGAAAACCCCAGATATGTGTGCTCCGTCGTCGTAGAGCATGGCGTTGGTGGCTCAAAAGCCGCCGCGCCCATTGCCAAAGAATTATTGATCGAAGTGCAAAAGCGCGACCCAGCGAATTCAAGCGTGACAAAAGAGGTCAACGCATGAGCCGCCGTCCAATCCGCATAAGCGCAGGCCATACCCTGCTCTATAAATTCACGCAAATCAGCTGGGGGTTTGTCACGCTGATTACGGTGGTGGCTTGCATTGGCTTTGCTGCTCTGTACTCTGCCGCAGGCGGCAATTTTTCCCCCTGGGCATCCCAGCAGATGATCCGCTTTGCCATCGGGTTAATCGGAATGGTGATCATAGCTGTGATTGATATAAAATGGTGGTATCGCTTTTCCTGGATAGCATATTTTTTTGGTTTCGCGCTTCTGGCGGTTGTAGAAGTGATGGGACATATCGGCATGGGGGCCCAGCGTTGGATCGATCTGGGGTTTATAAAGCTGCAGCCCTCCGAAATTATGAAGATCGCCGTCGTGATGGCTCTAGCCCGTTACTTCCACTCCGCCACGCTTGAGGATATGGGCAATTTACGCTTCCTTATAATACCCGCATTAATTATTTTTGCGCCTGTGGCACTTGTCCTTCTTCAACCTGATTTGGGAACCTCGTTGATGATTGTTCTGGCCGGAGCGGCAATGTTCTTTATCGCCGGCGCGCCGATCTGGCTATATATAGCCTTGGCGACACTGGCCGCTGCCGCGATTCCGGTCGGCTGGACATTCATGCATGAATATCAAAAAAAACGTGTCCTGACCTTCCTTGATCCAGAATCGGATCCGCTGGGCGCAGGGTATCACATTACGCAATCGAAAATCGCGCTGGGGTCTGGCGGAATAAGCGGCAAAGGATTTTTGGAGGGCACACAAAGCCGCCTCAACTTCCTGCCCGAAAAACAAACAGATTTTATTTTTACGCTTTGGGCGGAAGAACAGGGCCTGATTGGTGGGCTCATTCTGTTGTTCTTGTTTGGGCTGATCTTTGTTTACGGGTTTTTAATCGCCCTGCGTTGCCGCCAAAACTATGCCCGCTATCTCGCACTGGGCTTAAGCGTCAATTTCTCGCTCTATGTGTTTATCAATATCGCAATGGTGATGGGGCTTATTCCGGTGGTCGGCGCGCCGCTACCGCTGATCTCATACGGCGGCACGTCGATGCTCACCGCTCTGGCAGGCTTTGGCTTGATGATGTCTTGCAACATCCATCAGGACACAAAGGTGAGTTCTTAAAGGCAATCAGGCCGCCTTGATACCTTTTTGGTTCAGCATCTCCTGAAGCTCGCCGCTTTCGTACATCTCCCGCACGATATCACACCCGCCGACAAACTCGCCCTTGATATAAAGCTGGGGAATAGTCGGCCAGTCAGAAAACGCTTTAATGCCTTCACGAATGTCATGATCCTCCAAAACATTAATGTCCTTGAACGAAACACCAAGCTGCGACAGCACTTGAACCACCAATGACGAAAACCCGCATTGCGGAAATGCCGCCTGGCCTTTCATAAACAGCACAACATCACTGTTATCGATTTCTTTTTGAATACGCTCGTGTACTACATTTTTCATGGTCTTAGATCCTTATTTCTTTTCTGGTGTTGAAGTTTGTATCGCCAGAGCGTGCAGCTCCCCGCCCATTTTGCCCTTAAGCGCGGCATAGACCATCTGGTGCTGCTGCACCCGGCTCTTGCCCTCAAATTCCGCAGAGGTAATATACGCCGCATAATGGTCGCCGTCCCCGCGCAAATCTTCGATCCGAACATCGGCACCAGGCAGCGCGTCTAAAATCAGTGTTTCAATCGTTTTCGCATCCATAGCCATGTATTGCTCTCCTCATAGATTATAAATAATTATAGCGAAGCGCAGGCCTTGGCAAGGGTGTGTATACAAAGACGGCAAAGCGACAACGTTATGGTATGCGCATATTTTATGCAGGAAGGGGTATTTTCTATAGTATTATCCTAAGTATCTGGTTTTTATTGATTATTTTCTTGCAAAGCCAAGCAGAAATGATTTATTACAAACAGGCACGCAAGAAAATAATCTATCCGGTGAGTTGGATTAAAGGGAGAACGCGTGGGGAGAAAAAGGCCTCGGAATATTACCGAGGCTTTTTTTTATTCTTATTGTGCCCCTGTGGCTTCACGCGCCTTTGCAACCGCTTTACCCATCTCGCTGTGAAGAATTTCATCGGAAATTTCGACACCTTTTGCCGCAAGGTCAGGCCTGACCTTTCTATAAACGTCTTCAAATCCGGCTTCTTCAAGGTTCGCAGCAACAACTTCACCGGCATATGTTTTGGCGTCATCACCCTCAAGGCCAAGCTGTTCGGCAACCCAAAGTCCAAAAATTTTACAGGCCTTGGCCTCCAAAGCAAAATCCATCTGTTCGTCATGGGCAAATTTATTCTCGAAACCGGACTCGCGTTTATCAAATGTGGTCATGGGAACTCCTCTAAGGTCAGACTAAAATATCTTACAAGTGGTATCTAGCATCGGAATCACATAAAATCCATTGTTATCTGGCTAAAACCCCGTTAAAAAAGCGCATCGATTGAAGAAAAGGACACCAGACCATGGCTCGCAGAAAAATGATTTACGAAGGCAAAGCCAAGATTATCTACGAAGGGCCGGATCCGAGCACGGTTATTCAGTATTTCAAAGATGATGCCACCGCCTTCAATGCCGAAAAAAAAGCTGTGATTGCCGGCAAGGGCGTTCTCAATAACCGAATCTCTGCGCATTTGATGACTCAGCTAGAGGGTATCGGGATCCCGACTCACTTTATTCGCTCCCTGAATATGCGCGAACAATTAGTGCGGAGCGTCGAGATTATTCCGCTGGAAGTCGTCGTTCGTAATATCGCAGCAGGCTCGCTCTGTAAGCGGCTTGCTATAACAGAGGGAACAATCCTCCAGCACCCCCTGATTGAGTATTACTATAAGAATGACGGGCTTGGAGACCCTCTGGTCAGCGCAGAGCATGCCTTGACTTTTGGGTGGGCCGATCCGTATGAGCTGGAAGAAATAGAAGCCATGGCCTGGCGAATCAACGATTACCTGAATGGATTGTTCTCCGGCCTTGGTTTACGCCTTGTCGACTTCAAACTTGAATTTGGGCGCATTTTTGGTGAATACGGCGAGCTGTATATCGTGCTGGCTGATGAGCTTTCACCGGATAACTGCCGCCTCTGGGATGCCAAAACCGGAGAGAAGCTGGACAAAGACCGCTTCCGATTTGATCTGGGTGATTTGGTCGAAGGATACCAGTTTATCGCAGAAAAACTCGGCCTTGTGCCAGAAGGCGGGATCTTGAAAGGCGGCGCGGTGAACGAACAGCTTGCTGAAACCCTCGATCAGATCGAAAACGAACTGGCTCGCCAGCGCAAGCTGAAAGAGATTAAGCCCGGTAAGCCCCGTAAGGTTTGAACAGTCGAAATAAAGAATGTTTCATAAGGCCTATAGCTAGGGGCTTGCGGCCTATAATCCATCACCACCCCCGACCTAAAGGCCGCGGCGGCAATCAAGGATTTAACCCACACGCAAAACGTTATAAATATCCTTCGTGATTTTCGCTTCCACGCCCTGCAGTTCGCTAAGATCAAGCTCATGCAATTTACAGCCCTTGGCCTCCGCCATCTTCACGATTCTGCCTGTCACGTGATGCGCATCCCGAAACGGCATGTTCAGGCTCATCACCAGCCAATCCGCCAGCGCGGTCGCGGTGGTGTAGCCATCCTCCGCCGTTTCCAGCATCCGCGCGGTGTGGAAAATGGCAGAAGACAGCATTCCGTCCATCGCCTGCAAGCACAGCGCAATCGTATCAATGCTGTCGAACACGAATTCCTTATCTTCCTGAAGGTCTTTGTTATAGGTCAGCGGCAAGCCTTTGAGCATCGTCAAAACCTGCACCACATTGCCATTCAGCCGCCCCGTCTTGCCACGCACCAGCTCCGCCGCATCCGGGTTTTTCTTCTGCGGCATAATGGAACTGCCGGTGCTCCACTGATCGGAAAGGGTCATAAAACCAAATTGCGGCGTGCTCCAGATTATAATCTCCTCGGCCAAACGCGAAAGGTGAATGCCTGATAAAGCGCAGCAAAACGCAATTTCAGCGACAAAGTCGCGATCAGATACGGCGTCCATCGTATTCGGAATCGGCGCTTCAAACCCCAGAGCCTCCGCCGTCATTTCCCGATCAATCGGATAGGGCGTGCCCGCCATCGCCGCACTGCCCAAAGGCGAGAAATTCAGCCGCGCCGAAGCATCCTCCAGCCGCGATTTATCGCGGTCCAGCATATGCCAATACGCATCCAGATGCTTACCCAGCGTTACAGGCTGCGCGGGTTGCAGATGCGTAAAGCCCGGCATAACGTCTTTGCTGTGCTTCTTGCTCAGCTTGGCAATCGTGTCTTGCAAGGCTTCAATCTTCGCAATCGTCAAATTCACCGCGTCGCGGCACCACAGCCGGAAATCCGTCGCCACTTGGTCATTGCGGGAGCGCGCCGTATGGAGCCGCCCGGCCGCCTCGCCGATAATTTCTTTCAGGCGCGATTCAATGTTCATGTGAATATCTTCTAGCGACGCCTTGAATTCAAACGCCCCGCTTTCAATTTCGTCCGCAACCTGATCCAGCCCCTTCAAGATCGCTTTACCATCGTCTTTGGACAGGATTTTTTGCTTCACCAGCATCTCGCAATGCGCCTTGGAGCCTGCAATATCCTGACGCCATAGCCGCTTGTCCACATCAATGCTCGCATTGATCTGCTCCATAATATCGGAAGGCTTCTCAGCAAACCGTCCGCCCCACATTGTATTGCTGTTTTTTGTCATGGCTTAAGCTTTACTAAACTTTCTTCACAAAGCAAGTCTTAAGCACGAGGCCGCGCACTTCCTTGGTCTTGCAATCAATTTCCTCAGGGTTATTGGTGAGTGAAATATTCTTCACCAGTGTTCCGCGCTTAAGCGTCACGCCCGCGCCCTTGACGTCCAGATCCTTGATCAGCGTGACATCGTCGCCGTCCTTGAGTTCCGCGCCATTGCAATCGACAGTTTTCGCGCCCGCATCGCCGCCCGCCGCACTCCAGAAATGCGGCTCCACCCCCCAATCATTGGCGGCGACTTCCATCGCGTCTTCTTTGCTCATATTCCAGAGCTCGAAGCTCGGCGCTGCCTCAAGCGATGATGCCCCATAAAGAAACCATCCATCAGACGCAGGATCAAACTCGATGACCAAATGCGCTATATCATCTTTGTGATGAGAGGAGGGAACAGCAGCGATAAATTTTGACATTTAAGATCCTATTTCAGGGTTGAAAACATAGTGAATAGCCAGCACCAGCGCGACAGATACGCTAAGGCCCAGCATCATTTTCAGAAAGTCCTTGCCGATCAAGGGGAACACATAGCCCAACTGATATTGCTCGCGGTATGTTGTTGCAATCGCAAGCTCACGGCCCGTAAGCAGGCCAACGAAAACCCACGTTGTGCTCATAGGAATGGAATTCATCTCCTTGAAGAAAATCAAAATCAACGCATAGACAAAATCAATAATCGTGGCTGAGCGCATGAACCGCGTTCCTGATTTTTCCAAAACAATCGTTTGAATTTTACCGCCCGAAGTTTTAAAAATAATCGCCAGCCCCAAAACCAGAGTCGAAAGAACCCCGACCAGCATCCACGGATCAAGTTGGCGCGGTAAGAAAACCGCGATATTCGCCATGTCATGTGACAGCCAACTATACCAAAGAAAGCCCGTAGATGCCCATTGAAGCGTCCGCCACAGCGCCCGCTTATCCGCGGTCACCTTGTCGTACTTCTCGTTGATAATCCGCGAAACAATCATCCACAGGCAATAGGCAATCACCGCCGCCAAACCATAGCCAATGATCGACTTCACCAGCATTTTCTCAAGCACCACTGTGGATGCAAACGCCGAAAGTACGAGGAAGGTTGTGGAAACCGGAATTCCGATTCGCGTAAGCAAGACCAGAATTGCGGGCGCCGCTGCGTGATACCATTGCAGCTCAATCGGCGGAAATTTCGCCAAACGCCCAAAGGCAATGTCGCCGTCATTGACCCACCAGCCATAGGTCAGCGTAATGACCATAACCGCGCTCGCCGCTGCCCACAAAATAGCCCAGTGAAATATTTTTTGATTAGAGGCAATGAATGTGCCCAGAGTCTGAACCGCATCGTTTCCCATCACGGCATAAGCCGCAAGCAAAAAACCGATCAACGCATATACAGTTCCGAAATCCATGATGATAAAAGTCATAAAGACTTAAATCGCATGGCACAATAAAAAATCCTTGATTGAAAAGCATTAAATCCTTTGCGTGCATTGCACAAAAATTAACACTTGAAGTGTACTCTATAAATAGAATAACTTTGCGTTTTCATAAACCTATACAATAGAGAGCAAAAGACTCCATGGTCATAAACTACCGCAATACACTCAGGGATTTTATACAGTCAGTAACAGGCACAAATGCGCAAGCCGAAGAGATTAGCCCGACATTTGAACATGCCGGAGAATACGGCGTTTCATCAATGCAAATTGGCGGCGGCACCTTCATGCAATCTCCAGCCATGAAAGGCCGCGACGAATGGGCATTCAACCAGCATTTAACACAAGAAGCGGCTAAAACGGGCCTGCCGGTCACGGCGTTGTGGCGCAATGTTTATGCTTATGGCTTAGAGCCGCAGCCTCACGATGTTTTGGTCGCGCTGATGGTTGAGCAGGGCCGTATGGTGCAGGAATCGGATGCGCCTTATCTGATGCTCGATATCTTTGAAGGCATGAATGCTATCGGTCCGATGCAAGACGCCATGGAAGTTCTTAAAGAGGCCAATCAAATTCTGGCCAAAGAATATGGCGATGCAGTCAAGCCAATCCAAGCGCGCGGTTCAATCTGTATTGAAGACAGCCCCAATTTAACGGTTGAAAACTGCATGGAGTTTGCGGGTAAGCTTTTGGATGCAGGGTATGAGGGGCTGTATCTTAAATCCGCTAGCGGCCGAGTAGATCCGAAATTGGTTGGTGAATTGACCGATGCTCTGTTTGAAAAATATGGTGATCGCATTGGTACTTTCGGCGTACATATTCACGATACCTATGGCGCTGCCAATGATTCATACATCCGGGCCGCCCGCGCAGCCGTTAAGCACGACCATGACATCGAGCTTGATGTGCAAATGCCGGGCTTTGGGGGCAATACTGCCCAGCCTGACATCATCTTGCTCGATGAAATTATGCACAGTGATGATGAGCTTAAAGGCCACCTGGCTCAGTTGAATCACACCGCGATCGCTCAGGACACGCATGAACGCCTTATGCTTCGCGCGCAATACGGTAATCGCGAATTGAAATATGACCCTCTTAAATGGCAGGTTGCGTATAATGCCAAGGTTGCAGGCGGTGCGTCCGCAACCCTTCGCAGTATCCCGCAGCTGGAGGCGAATCTTCAAGCCTCATTAGGAACAAAGGATTGGAAAGAAATTGAACTTGCGGTCTTTGAAATGATGGCCGAAATCGCACCTGAGATGGGGCATCCGACGCAGGTTACGCCATACGCCAATACTACGATGGTGCAGGCGGCGTATTGTATTGTGAATGAAAGAGGCCCTCAAAAGAACCGTTGGGCCGTAATGACATCTCCTACCGTGGACTATCTTTTGGGCCGTTTAGGTGAGGCCCCTTTATTGGCGAGCGAGGAGCGCATTGCTCAAGCGCATAAGGTAGATCGTTCAACCGAGCCAAAAGGCTATATGTCAGCTAAGGAAAGGGATACTGCCTTCCGCGTCGCCAATGACGGCAAATCTAAACTGGAAATAGGCAAAGAAGCTCTGATAGCCGCAGGCATTAAAGAGCCAACGCCGCGACAGATTCTATCTGCTGTGCTCGAAAAGGGCAACATTGCCGTAGGTGTGGAGCGCGTCGTCGGAATTGCCTTTGGAAATAACAAGCCGCAAGCTCCTGATGCTTATCCTGCATGGGCGGTAAAACCTGCGGCTAAATCAACTTTAATCGAAAATTTTCTCAATCGCGCCGCGCCGGGCATTACAGAAGGCGAAGAAAAAGAGTTGCATAAACAGCGCGAAATGGTTGGTCGTTATGGTTTGTCGCGCTTCGAAGATATCGCGCAAAAAGCGCTCATGCTTAAGCTTATGGACGAGGGGCGATATTCATTCGGAGAAGGCTTCGAAGATATCCACGCGCAAATTCGCGAGCGTACTATGATTGAACTCATAGAGTTCCGCGAAAATATGGTTGAAGACGTTATTCAAGCTATGTTTGAAAACACCCCGCCAGCCATGCAAGAAAATGCGCAAAGAAAAGTCGCTTTCCTGCGTCCCCAGCTTGAAGCCACCGCAGCACAACTCATGAAAAAGGCGTGTGATGGTAAAGGTACGGGGGTTTACAACCACTTTGCGCTTGCGCGTAGAAATTATAAGCCAGCCTTCAAAGGGCCGCGCCTCGTAACTTCAAATGGTCATCAAGTCCAGATCCCTGACGGTGCAGACAGCGAAGACTCAACCCCTGCACAAAGCATTGCCGGCGGCGCGAGCTAACAAAACGAATAAAAGTAATGAAGAAGGTCGCTTAAGGTTTAAGCGGCCTTGCTCTTGGTTTTGGAGCACGGCGCTTCGCCCCGCACTTTTGTGTTGTTGCGAAGACGCACAGCGTTGATTTTGATAAATCCGTCCGCATCCTTTTGATCGTAATCACCCGCTTCATCCATCGAGGATTGCTTCGGATCATACAGCGCATTGGGCGATGTGCGTGCAATCGGATAAGCCATGCCTTTAAACAGCTGCACTTGCACTTGCCCGTTTACAGGCTCTTGCGCCTTGTCCATCACATGCATCAAAAGTTCGAATTCCGGAGAGAACCAGAAGCCGTTATAAATCAATTCCGCAACTTTAAGCGACAATGTATCCCTCAGCTTCATTACTTCACGATCCATCGTTAAACCCTCAAGGTCACGATGTGCATTATGAAGGATCGCCCCGCCCGGCGTTTCATACACGCCGCGGGATTTGATGCCGACAAAGCGGTTTTCCACCATATCAAGGCGGCCAATGCCATGCTTGCTGCCCAGCGCGTTCAAGGCTTCAAAGAGCGCCAGCGCGCCCGTAACCGTCTTGCCGCCGGCCTTCAGCTCCACAGGGATGCCGGCCTTGAAAGTAAGGGTAATCAGCTCCGGCTCATCCGGCCAATCTTTGATCGTGGAGGTGCGGGAATATACATCCTCGCCGCAAATCGCATTCGGGTCTTCCAAAATTCCCGCCTCGTGGGAAATATGCAGCAAATTATCATCCTCCGAATACGGCTTCTTCCGAGTCGCGGTCACAGGAATGCCATATTGGTCGCAATAATTCAGCATATCCTGACGTCCCTCGAAACGCGTCAAAAACTCATCCATCTTCCACGGCGCGAGCACCTTGATATCAGGCTTCAACGCGTAGTAAGACAGCTCGAACCGCACCTGATCATTGCCTTTACCGGTTGCGCCATGCCCTACAAATTGCGCCTTTTCCTTGATCGCAATTTCAATCTGACGTTTGGCGATAATCGGGCGCGCAACGGACGTGCCGAGCAAATACCGCCCCTCATAAACCGCCTGCGATTTAAAGGCCGGAAAGATATAATCGCGCACAAATTCTTCTTTAAGGTCTTCGATATAAACTTTGCTCGCGCCGATCTTGATCGCTTTCTCGCGCGCCGCTTCAAAATCCTCTTCCTGTCCCACATCGGCGATATAGGCCACAACTTCGTAGCCCTCTTCAATAAACCATTTCAGGATCACGGAGGTATCAAGCCCCCCCGAATATGCGAGTACGATTTTACCTTTGCTCATAATTTTTTCCTTTTTCTGTGTCATTGCGAGAAGGCAAGGCCGAAGAAGCAATCTATCAAATCATATAACCGTTTGTGCGGAAGTTGGATTGCTTCGCTTCGCTCGCAATGACGAGCTAAAACTTACGCGTCTTTAAACACGGTTTTAAATGCGTTGTCCAGATCTGCAATCAAATCATCCGGGTGTTCCAACCCGATGGAAAGGCGAATAAGGCAATCACTCACCCCCACTTTTTCTCGCAATGCGGCATCAACGCCCGAATGCGTTGTGCTTGCAGGATGGCAGACAAGACTTTCCGAGCCGCCAAGAGAAACAGCGGATTTAAAAATCGAAAGCGCATTGATGAATGCGAATGCGGCCTTCTTACCCGGCCCTTGTAAACAAAACGAAAATGTTGATCCCGGCCCCGAACATTGATGATCATAAACACGCCTGTAAGCGTCGCCCTCAAGATAGTCAGGATGATAGAGCTTCACATCAGTATAAGGATTATCAGCAAGCCAAGCCGCGACTTTGCGTCCCGAATCCGCCGCGCGCTCCATTCGAATAGTCAGCGTTTCCAGCGAGCGGGAAATCATCCAACTGGTATGCGGATCAAGGTTGAGCCCCAACGCCCCACGCGTAGCCCGAATAGGACGCAACACATCACGGCTGCCGCACACCGCGCCGGCCACCAAATCGCTGTGCCCGCCGATATATTTTGTAACCGAATACACCGCAATATCCAGACCATGCGGCACAACTTGCTGAAAAACCGGCCCCATCATTGTGTTGTCACAAACGGTAAGCGGGCGGTGGCCTGTCTCTTTTTCAATCGTATCAACCACGTCCAAAAGCGCATGAAAATCCACCATCGTATTGGTCGGGTTAGACGGCGTTTCAACATAGATCATGGCAAGCCGGCCCCGCTTGGCGGCTTCGCGCGCGCCGCGCAGCATTTCATCTTTATTCAGCCCATCATGAAAGTCGGCTGTTTTGATATTAAATTCGGGCAGGAATTTGCGGATCAGCGTTTCCGTACCGCCATAAAGCGGAACGGATTGCAAAATCACATCATCAGGCCGCAAATAGGCCAGCATGGTCGCCGAAATCGCCCCCATGCCGCTGGAGAACATGATCGCGCTCTCCGCGCCTTCAAACACCGCCAAGCGATCTTCAATGATCTCCACATTCGGGTGATTAAACCGCGAATAAATAAGTCCGCCTACACTGTCATCGCCTTCCGCACGTGGCTTTCGCCCGGCCATGACATGAAAAAACTCTTCCCCCTCTTCAGGGGTGTTATACGCAAAAGTCGACGTCAAAAAGATGGGCGGCTTCACCGCCCCTTCGGAAAACTGCGGGTTATAGCCGTATGACATCATCATCGTTTCGGGCTTCAAATTATGCGTGCCGATTGATTTTTTCTTATATGATTTCTTTTCTTTGTTCATTTTTTCCCATTTCTCAATCGGCGTTTATCCGTGTTCATCTGCGGTTTTATTTATTCCCAAAGTTAAAACTCTTCTGGCTGATCTGCACACCAGCCTCTTCCAAACACCACGCCAAAATCGCTTTTTGCGCGTGCAATCTATTTTCCGCTTCATCATAAATAACACTTGCCGCGCTCCGCGCAACCTCTTCGGACACTTCTTCCCATTCATGCATCGGCAGGCAATGCATGAAAATCGCGTCTTTATTCGCCAAGGCCATAAGATCGCCGTTCACCTGATACGGCCAGAATTTTTCAATATCCTTACCCTCTTGTCCCATGGACACCCACGTATCGGTCACAAGCACATCCGCGCCCTTGGCGGCTTCTTTTGGATCGGATGTCAGCTTTATGCCTTCCCCGCGAAAGCGGGGATCTTGGGCGTGCTCTAAAGTTCCCTGCTTTTGCAGGGAGAGCAAGAGATCCTCGGGCATCGCCATTACAAATTCAAAGCCGAATAGAGGGGCGGCATCAATGTAGCTTTGAGATACATTATTATAATCTCCAAACCACGCAATCTTCTTGCCCTCGGCGCTGCCCAGCTTTTCCTCAATCGTCATCAAATCCGCCATAATCTGGCAGGGGTGAGAGCGGTTCGTCATGCCGTTTATCACCGGAACCTTGGAGTGTTTTGCAAGCTCCAGAAGGTTTTCATGGCTGCTCATCCGCGTCATAATCACATCCACATAGCGCGACATTACACTGGCAGTGCTTTCAATGCTCTCTGCCCCGCCGATCTGGCTCTCTTCCTTATTCATCACAACCGTATGCCCGCCGAGCTGCTTCATCGCAATTTCAAAACTCATCCGCGTGCGCGTGCTGCGTTTATCAAACATCATCGCGAGCGTCAGCCCCTCAAATATTTGCGGCGGATTGAATTTCTGCGCCTTCAGGGCATGCGCCTTTTGCAATATGCCCTTCAGCGTATCGGCGTCAAAATCTTTCAGATCAATAAAATGTCTCATATTTCTATCCTTAAAGTCATTGCGAGCAGGGCAATAGCCCAGCGCGGCAATCTTTTTGTATTTACAGGTGATTGCTTCGCTGCGCTCGCAATGACTTGCTTAAGTTATTCCTCCATCTCGCTCAAGGTCTTGGCGATGATGTCCAAAACCTCTTGCACTTCCTCAATACTCATCGTGAGCGGCGGTGTAATCCGCAAGGTTTCCTTACCCGCCTGCGTTGCCATCATGCCGTTGACCTGCAAGCCGCTCAGCAATTTCTTAATATCAAACACAGTGTTCACGCCGATCATAAAGCCTTTACCGCGAATTTCCGTGATTTTGTTGGAGGACCGCTGAAGCGCAACAAGCCCCTCTCTCATAAAGGTTGAAACCTTGTTCACATGGTCAAGGAAACCAGGTTTCAGCATTTCTTCAATAACGGTCGACGCCACAGCGCAGGCCAGCGGATTGCCGCCATAAGTCGTGCCGTGTGTACCAACAACAATCGCCTTGCCGAATTTCTCTTTCGCAACCATCGCCCCGACAGGGAAGCCCGCACCCATGCCCTTCGCCCACGTCGCGATATCAGGCTCTACACCAAACGCTTGGTAAGCGTGAAGCGTACCAAGCCGCCCGAAACCAGCCTGCACTTCATCAAAGATCAAACAAATATTCAAATCATCACACAGCTTGCGCAGGCCTTTGAGGAACTCCACATCCGCAGGCATCAGCCCGCCTTCACCCTGTACGGGTTCAATGATAATCGCCGCCGTTTTCTCCTTGGAGGCCACAGCTTTCACGCTGTCCAGATCGTTGAAGTTCGCCCATTGAATGCCGCCCAGATACGGCGCGAAGAAAGGCTGAACATGAACTTTCTCGGTCACACTGGCCGCGCCATAAGTGCGTCCGTGGAATGAATTGTGAAAGGCGATAATCTCATGGGCATGCGCTCCTTTTTCATCGTGAGCCCATTTCCGTGCGCATTTCAGTGCCGCCTCCACGCTCTCTGTGCCGGAGTTCGAAAAATACACCAAATCAAAACACGATGTCTCTGTAAGCAACTTTGCCGCTTTTAGCTTCGGTTCGGTCGCATACGACGCCTGACAGATCATCATCTTCGCCGCTTGTTCATTGATGGTCTTCAAAACCGCCTCCGGCGCATGGCCAAGCGAAGCCACCGCAATCCCCGCCGCGCAGTCGATGTATTTCTTGCCGTCTGTATCCCACGCATAACTGCCTTGACCGTGGCTGAGAACCACAGGCTGAGGGCTATACGTTTTTATCAGCCTCTTAAAGCTCTCATCAATAATATGCTGGGCATTATCACTCATCAATCTACTTCTTTCCTTTTTACTTTTATGTCATTTCGAGCGCAGCGAGAAATCTTCATAATATCGTTTCATACAAATCATCAAGCCAATATATATGACCTGATCTGTCCAATTCGTGAGGATGTAAACAAAATAATTTTTCATTATGAACAAGCCTCAAAGATCCCTCACATTCGTTCGGGATGACACAGCGTTTTACTTCTTCCCTTCAATCAATTTCTGCGCTTGCACTTCCACCTCATAAGACGCACGCTCGCCCTCGGTAAACAGCATCGTGCCGGGCCCGACGGGCTCATAAATTTCCTTCTTAAGAGCGTCCTTGCGCAAACCCGACAGCAAGTGAATGCGCCGCACACCCGCCTTAAGCGCGGCCTTGCAGCTCTCCAGTTTCACCTGCATGCCGCCTGTGACAGTGCCATCGGCAATCAAACCATCAATTTGCTCTGCCGTAATAATCCCTGCGGTCTTGCCGCCAACCTGCACCCCGTCAACATCGGACAGGAAAATCAGCTTATGGGCTTTGGTGCCGATCGCCAGTTGCGTCGTGATGGTATCGGCGTTGATATTGCAGGCCACGCCTTTATTGGTCATGGCTATGCACGCGCACGCCACAAAGTTCACGCTGCGGAACAGGCGGTTAATCGGACGCTCATAGACATTGCTGATCGCGCCGGTGAAATCATCCCCCGGAGCCTTGGGTTTGAGCGATACACTCATCCAGTTAGCAGGCACAGCGTTAAAACACAGGCCCTCAAGCTTGAGCTTTGCCATAGAGCCATTAACCTTGAGAGAGAGATCGCCGCCCACAACATGGCGTAAAATCTCCATATTGGCGGCGTCTGTAATCCGCTTGCCGCCGATCTTCGCGACCTTCACGCCGCGCTTTTCCGCCTCGATATCCATTGCGCGTCCGCCGCCATAGATCAGCAAGATTTTAATGCCCTGCATCGTCAGATCGCGAATATTCGACAGCAAATTCTCGCGTGCCTTATCATCTTCGATAATCTTGCCGCCCGCCTTAATCACGAAAAAGCTGTCCTTGAACTTGCTCTCGTAATACGCGTTGATGAAAAATTCCGGTATTTTGTTTTTCTTGGTCATAATCTTTTCTTTTCAAATTTTTAACCGCAGATTAACACAGATGCACACAGATCAAATCTGTTGAAGGGAAGTTATCTGCGTCTATCTGCGTCCATCTGTGGTTCTTTTCTTTAAGGGTAAAGCGGAGCCAAATTCATCAGCCCCTCCGTTTCGTCGAATTCAAACATCAGATTCATATTCTGCACCGCGCAGCCTGCCGCGCCTTTTACCAGATTATCCAGCGCGCCTTGCACAATGATGCGCCCGTCCGCCCCGCGCGCGAAGGACAGGTCAACAAAGTTTGAACCCACAATATTGGCCAGCGCGACGCTGTCCGTAAGCCGAATAAACGGCTCCTCGCCATAGGCTTGCTCGGCCAGATCCATCGGCTCCACAGGCGTTTTCAATTTCACGAACGCGGTGGCAAAAATACCCCGCACAAACGGCCCCGAAGTCGGCACGAAATTGAGCTGCCCTTCGGTGATCTTCGCCGTGCGCGTAATCTCGGGGATATGCCGATGCGCGTTGATATTATAACTCTTCATGTTATGGGAGCGAACAGGGTGGTGGGTGCCTTCACTCGCTGATTTTCCCGACCCGCTGGAGCCCGTAATCGCCATAATATCGGCAGATTCAATCAATCCCGCAAACGGATAGAGCATCAGCTGCGCCAGCAAAGCAAAGCATCCGGGGTTTGCCACGCTGCCCGCACCCGTTATCATATCCCGATGAAATTCCGGCGCCCCGTAAACCACCTGCGAGAGCAGGGCAGGGTGCTTATGCGCCTCGTAATATTTCTCGTAAACCGCGGCGTCATCAAGGCGGTAATCCGCAGACAGATCAATCACCTTCACCTTGCCATGCAAATCCGCCACCACGTCTTGCGCGGTTTTGTGAGGCAGGCACAGGAACACAACATCGCTGTCTTTTGCCACTTGCGCATGCGGCGTGCTTGTGACCTGCAAATCCAGATGCGACAGATGCGGATAGACATCGCCAATCGGCGTGTCCTCATGGGTGCGCGAAGTCAGGTGTTCAATCTCGACCATCGGATGCGCGAGCAAAACCCGCAAAACCTCAAGCCCCGTATAACCGGTAATCCCGATGATGGATGCCTTAATCATTCCGCCTCTCCTGTCATTGCGAGGAGGGCATCGCCCGACGCGGCAATCCATAAAACTCTGGATTGCGTCGCTTTGCTCGCAATGACGATATCATAAATATTATGCGGCATTCTTTTGGTACTCCACCGCCCACCGCGCAATAATCAGGTTGAGCCACTCATTGTTCGGATTAAAAGCGTTATAGGTCATGACGCCGAGTTGTTCTCTCAAAATATCCTGACCGACTTGGTTATCCGTCACAGGGCCGCTGATCATATCCAGCGGCAAGCCGATCTCCGCGCAGCCTTGCGCCAGACCGATTGCTCCGACAGGATCGCGCGCGCAGCCGATATGAAAACGCACGTTTTTCTGGATCTGCGAGTCTTGCAAAATAGCATTCACGCCGTATTTCCCCATCAGCCCATCGCCGAATTCGATCATGATCGCATCGGGATTTGACATCGACAGATAATCAATCGCACCCTTGGCCACGCCCATCATCTGCTCCGGCGGCATATTCGCCGTTGACGTGACGCCGCAATCCACAAACGATACGGCCTCATACACGCCGTAATCATGCATCTTAAAGGTATCACGCTGCGCGCCCACACCCGTCAGCTTCGCGCCCGCAAGCTTCATGCCCATCCGCGTCAAAGTCTTGGTGATCTCGACCGCCACAGTCGTTTTACCGCTATCCATGGACGTTCCCGTCGTGATAATCAGCGGCACATCACTTTTCATGTTCTGCAAAGGCTTAAATTTCGAGGCCTGAGCGATATTGAGCAGCTTGCCCTTACGCGCAATGCCGCCCAAAACCCTGATCCGAAGCGGTTCACCGACTTCTTTCAGGTTCGCAGACGTACAAACCCCCGCAACGCCGCCGAAATTCAGCAAATGGATAATGTCATCCACCGCCAAACTCTTTGGCAAATGTCCGACAAACCCTTGAAGCGCCATCCGGTTGCCCAGAGCCACCGCCAGAATATCACCCTTTTTGATCTTGCTCATCCGCCCCGAAGGCAGCTCCAGCTCGTTGTAGATATTCTTGTCTTCCAGAACCTGCACAGCCAGAACCGTGCCCATATCGCAAGACAGCTCATCGGTGAGTTTTTCTTCATGTTTCAAATCCAGATTTTTAGTCACGGATGAGATTTTATCGATATGTATTTTTGTCATATTTTCCGCTTCTAATAGTGAGTTAACACAATGCAATTCTTTGGCCTCTCATTCAAGAGTCCAATTAAGCAAAACAATTTTTGAAGGATGTATAAATGGCAACAAGAAATGCCCGCTTAATCGGATGGATTTAGCGAGGGCATCGAGGGGCAATGGCGTTTACGTTCTTGGTCATAAAGGCATAGCATCACTATTTACATACTTTTGTCAATCCCGAAAAAGACCCGGATTTTGAAAAAAGGCCTGACTATGTTATACCTTGGCGTAGTTATGAGAATTAAGCAGGTAAAGAGGATTAAATAATGACCAGTATCGGCGTCGTATTCGGCGGAGAAAGCGACGAACACGAGGTATCGCTAGCGAGCGCCCAAGCCGTTTTGAACGCGATTGAACAATTGCCGGATTATAGGGCGCGGCGCATCGGTATTGATAAAGAAGGAAATTGGGTTTGCGGCGATGGCGCGCTTAAATTCCTGATCTCCCGCGCCGATCCGGAGATGCTGTTCATCGAAGCGGAAGGGGACGTGCCCCAAAAAGATATCGAGGAGATCCCTCCCCATGATTATTTTGCTGAGTGTGATTATATCTTGCCTTTAACTCATGGTGCGATCGGAGAAGATGGAAAGCTGCAAGGGTTCTTTGAGACCCTGGGTAAGCCGATTATTGGCTGTGAAACTCTCTCATCGGCGGTGTGTTTTGACAAAGCCTATCTGAAAACCCTGCTCGAAGGGCACGGCATCAAAGTATCCCCCGGGCAAATAGTCGATATTAGGAATGCGACGATAGACAGGCGATTTTTCGAAGAACTCTGCGAAAACACCGGCGCAGATAAATTCGCGGTGAAACCCAATGACAGCGGATCTGGCATCGGCGTATCAATCGCTCATAATTTAGAAGAGCTCAAAGCGGGCTTGGAAAAGGCCGCCCAATTTACCAATGCCGTTCTGGTTGAAAAATTCATTCCTCATGAAGAAATCGTCGTGGGGGTGATCGGCAACGGTGAAGATATCGAATTATCGCATCTGGGAAAATCAAATGCCGAAGTTGATGACGTCTATGAATACAAAGCCAAATACAGTGAAAACACCTTCTGCCAAGCACCCGCAGACATCCCCCCGAAATCGCCGCCGAAATCCAGCGCCAAGCGTTGGAAATTTACAATCTGGTTGGATGTACAGATTGGGCAAGGATTGATTTTTTCATCGAAAACGACACCAATCATATCTATATGAATGAAATTAACACCATTCCAGGCTTCAGCGCCCATAGCGTGTTCCCAAAAATTTTTGAAAGCAAGGGCATAGGCTATAAAGAGCTCGTACAAAAAATCATCGAGAGTTCCATCAAAAACAACAAACGGAAACAAAAACCTCAAGTGCTCAACGCGGCTGCTTAGAAAATGCAGGATCGAAATATCAGGGGGGTTATAATGTTTTCGGCAGCGCAGCCTCAACCACGCGCACCCAATATTCGATGCCGATGGGGATGATTTCGTCATTAAAATCATATTGCGGGGTATGCAGCCCTTGATTATGTGTGGATTTGACGTCGTCCTCGCCTTGCCCCATCCAGATATAGCATCCGGGGCGCTGCTGCAGCATCGCGCCGAAATCCTCCGCGCCCATGCTTAGGGTTAGCATTGGCATCCACATTTTCGTCTCCGAAGGCTGCCCGCGCCACCGCCGCACACATCATGGTCTGCTCCGCCGAATTCACGGTCGGAATATAGCCGCCATCCATAAACTCGCACGAAGCTCGCACATTATAGGTCTTGGCAATATCTGCGCTCATTTCCCGAATGCGGGTCATCATCAAATCTCGCGTTTGCGGCAAGAATGTACGCAATGTTCCCGAAATCTCGGCAGTTTCGGGAATCACGTTAAACGCGCCCGTGCCTGCTTTGAAATTCGTCACTGAAATCACAACAGAATCCAAAGGGTCGGCAGTGCGGCTCACCAAAGTTTGCAACGCGGTCACAATCGCTGTCCCGACAATAATAGGGTCTTTACAGCGATGCGGCGCGGCGGCATGTCCGCCATGTCCCTCAATGAAAATGTCAAAGCGCTCGGCCCCCGCCATCAAGGGGCCGACCCGCGTCGCAACCGTGCCCTTGGGCAAATGCGGCCAGTTATGCAGCCCGTAAACTTCATCAATGTTAAAACGCTCCAGCACGCCTTCCTCAATCATTCGGTATGCGCCCCCTTGAAATTCCTCGGCGGGCTGAAAAATAAGCCGCACCGTTCCCGCAAAATTACGGTTCTCGTTTAAGTATTTCGCAGCCCCCAGCAGCATCGCCGTATGTCCGTCATGCCCGCAGCCATGCATCTTGCCCGAAATCTTTGATACCCATGGCTTGTTATTGGCCTCTAAAATATCGAGCGCGTCCATATCTGCACGCAATGCAATCGTCTTGCCGCCTGCTTGCTTGCCCTTAATGGTTGCGACAATGCCGGTTACGGCAATTCCGCGCTCATGCTCAATGCCCCATTCCGACAGCTTCTCCGCCACCAGATCAGAGGCAAATTCCTCCTCATACGCGGTTTGCGGATGCTCATGCATGCTGCGGCGATAAGCTGTGATCTCGTCTTTAAGGGCTTGGATGGAGTTTCGAATATTCATACCCCAAATCTATGAGAAATTCGGGATAATCACAACCAGGGTTATGAAGAAAGATGCTTAAAAATCAAGACCCTCATAGTGGTTATAATTGGGCATGTGGTGCGGCGCGGCAACGACGACTTCATGATGACCATCAAAACGTACGATTGTCGGGCCGAGGTTCTGAAGAACCCGCTGCAGCGAGGTTTTCACCGCCTTCGAGAATACGTTCACGTTTGCTTCAGTAACTTTAATATTAATAATCACCGCGATTTCTTCAAGAGAACTCAAAGCTTCAGGATCAGTGGAAACCGCAACTTCATTGCCTTTGGCAGAGCGCACAAACTCAGTCCTAATATTCCCTTTGCCTTGTGCAACCTCTCGGAACAAGTTGTCAATATAGACAGGAACATTTTCCTGAACGCTGCTTTCCGAGCCAGGAGATGAGAGCGCTGTCGCTGCCGCCGCAGGTGTTAATGAATGCGCTTGATGCTTGGGATTAACAGTTTCCTTAAGCCCTGCTCTGGGAATGCCCTGCGTCCCCTCGCTCGGCACAATGAAAAACAACGGACGCCCCAGTTTTGTGCGTTCTGAGATAGCCAGAGGAATATTAAGCTCTTTTACCAAAGCACTATAAAAACCCGCATATCTCGAAAAAACACCTTTTTTAATTTGCAGAACACCGTCTTCTACAGTAACCATAGAGGCGGGATATTTTTCCAAACCCTTAAGCTTGTTAATCCCTGCTGCCAATGCATCAGGATCCCCCGCCAGAGGCTTAAGACTGTCAATCTCCTGCAAATATTTTGGTTTTTCCCCTAAATACGCACCACGAGGCTTACGCTGTGTCATTTTTTAACTCATATAATAATTAATTTATGAGTTTACGTAACCTATTTTTTTTACCTGCCAAGAAAAATTTATGTCAATTTATTGTGCGTTGTTTTCCGTGGGTCAAAGGCATCGCGCACCGCTTCGCCTATAAATGTAAGCAGGGTCAGCATAACGGCCAGCGATAAAAACGCCGCAATCCCGAGCCAAGGCGCTTGCAGGTTATTCTTCCCCTGCGCCAGCAATTCGCCCAATGACGGCGAGCCCGGCGGCAAGCCAAGCCCGAGGAAGTCGAGCGATGTCAGCGCCGTAATCGACCCTGTCAGAATGAACGGCATAAAGGTAATCATCGCCACCATCGCGTTCGGCAAAACATGCCGCCACATAATCACGCGGTTGGAAACGCCCAAAGCCCGCGCCGCGCGCACATAATCAAAATTCCGCGCCCGCAAAAACTCCGCCCGCACAACGTCTACCAAAGAAACCCAGCTGAAGAGAAGCAAGATCAGCAGCAACGTCCAAAACCCCGGAATAAAGATCGAGGAAAAAATAATCAGGATATAAAGCGAGGGCATAGACGCCCAAACCTCAATCACCCGTTGCATCACCAGATCGAGCCTGCCGCCGTAATACCCCTGAAGCGCGCCTGCCGCCACGCCGATGACGGAGGATATAAACGTCAGCACAAGGCCAAACACCACCGAAAGCCGAAACCCGTAAATCACCCGCGCCGCAACGTCGCGCCCTTGGTCATCCGTGCCGATAATATTGGTCAGCGTAGGCGGGGAGGGCGCAGGCTGCGCCAATTCATAATTGATCGTGTCATAAGAAAAACGAATAGGCGGCCAAACCATCCAGCCCTTACTCTCAACCAGATCTGCGACAAACGGGTCGCGATACTCGGTTTCCGTTTCGAAGTCCCCGCCAAAAGTGGTTTCGGGGTAATTCACGAAGGTCGGGAAATACAAGCCGCCATCATAGCGCACGATGATCGGCTTGTCATTGGCGATAAACTCCGCGCATAAACCCACCAGAAGCAGCGCAATAAAAATCCACAGACTCCAAAACCCGCGCTTATTCGCGCGGAATTGTGACAGGCGGCGTTTGGTGATGGGGGAGAGGCTCATTTCAATTCTTTCCGGTCATTGCGAGGAGGGCAAGGCTCGACGCGGCAATCCATTTTTACGCAACTGGATTGCTTCGCTACGCTCGCAATGACGGCTCTTTAACCTCTTCGCCAACTCTGTGTTGAAATCAATGCTCACACTGCCCTGCTTTCAAAATCTATTCTAGGATCAACCATCACATACACGATATCGCGCACCAGATGCATCACAAGGGATATCAGCGCAAAAATATACAGCGTCCCGAGCACAACAGGGTAATCTCGGTTAATCACGCTTTCATAGCCCAGCAAGCCCAAGCCATCGAGGGAGAATATCACCTCGATCAGCAAGGAGCCGGTAAAGAAAATATGCACAAACGCCGCCGGAAACCCTGCAATCACAATAATCATCGCATTCCTGAACACATGCCCGTAAAGCACTTGCCGCTCCTGAAGGCCCTTGGCGCGCGCGGTCAGCACATATTGCTTGCCGATTTCATCCAAAAACGAGTTCTTGGTCAGCAAGGTGAGGGACGCAAACCCCGAAATGACCATCGCCGCAATCGGCAAAGCCATGTGCCACATATAATCAAGCGCGGCCTGGAAGATATTCATATCCTCCCAGTTATCCGACACCAGCCCGCGCAAGGGGAAGAGATCGAAATACCGCCCGCCCGCAAACAGGACAATCAGCAAAATCGCAAACATGAATGAGGGAATCGCATAGCCTACAAAC
>CAYGJS010000030.1:0-24885 GCA_964350435.1 uncultured Micavibrio sp. | reverse complement strand
CGCTTGCGCGGGCGGAGTTACAATCCGCTGCCTTTAACCACTCGACCACCCCTCCATGGGATAATGAAGCGGCCTTAAAAAACCGTTTTTTAAGGGCTGTGTCAAGAACCTTTAGCGGCAGAACTTGCTTAACCCTTTACTTTTTTGTTGCCAAAGGCGATAGCTGTCATATGAAACATCGAAAGAGTAAGACCAAGCAGGGCGCCCCTTCCGCCCATGCACCCAAAGACAGAGGGCCGAGAGAAGTAAAGTCCGCGCGGCTTCGGGTTGATCTTTACGGCACGCACGCTGTTGAGGCGGCGTGGACCAACCCTGAGCGGGTGATTCACACCCTTTATGTGACTTCGCTAGACGCGGCGCGGGCACTTAAGGCCGCAAGCGGGATTAGCCGCCCTGCCCCGACCATAATTCAAAAACACGATCTTGAGCGCGCATTGCCGAGCGGCGCGGTGCATCAAGGCATCGGCATAGCGTGCGATCCTCTGCCTGAAACCAGTGTGCAGGATTTGGTGATTAAGGCCGCAAGCGCAGAGAATTTTACGGTGCTGATCCTCGACCAAGTGACCGATCCGCATAATGTGGGGGCAATATTGCGCAGTGCCTGCGCTTTTGGCGTTCAGGGCGTGGTGATGCAGAAGAAACATGCGCCAGAGCTGGGCGGCGTATTGGCGAAAACGGCGTGCGGCGCGATCGAGCACGTGGCGGTTGCCTATCAAACCAATCTTTCACGCAGTATTGAGGAGCTTCAGGCGGGCGGGTTCTTTGTTTATGGCCTTGATGAGCGCGGCGAAGACATCACCCGCATGAAGTCATTTGCAGGAAAAACCGCCCTTGTTCTTGGCGCGGAAGGGCCGGGGATTCGCCGCCTTGTTAAAGATCATTGCGACGGACTCCTGCGCCTTCCGATGAGCGGGCCGATGCCGAGCATCAACGTGTCCAATGCGGCCGCCGTGGCGCTCTATGCGCTTAGCACAAAGCCCTGAAAACATTAATGAAATCTGAAGTTTGTATAAAATTTATCTCTAATTTTTGACATCTCACCCTGAAGCGCGGTACAATTTAATTATAAAAAAGCTTCGGAAAAACAAATAACCCTAAAAAGGGGTCTTCCGGATAAACGGTGAACGTTAACAAGAGGGTGTATACATATGAGAGCTATTGATAGCCACATTGCGCGTCGACAAAATTCACGGGCGCAACAAATTTCCCAAAATGAGTTCCTTTCCCAACGAATTCTTTTATGCCCCACATAAAAGATTCCCCACGAAGCCGTTTGCTTTGATCGGGCTCGCCCCCCTGTAGCCCTTTCAAAGCCGGTTTCACCCCCAACTTTCCTCCCCCGAGCCGTTATAACGCGCTTCGGGGATTTTTTTGCCCACTCCGTTTTGAACTCTGGACACATCCTTGTCGATGCGCCACTTTATGACATGCCTGATTCACAAGATGAACTTTACCTCGTAGACGGCTCGGGATTCATATTTCGGGCGTATTTTGCCATGGCCTATTCCGGGCGCGGCGGGATGACGAACCCGGACGGCGTTCCGGTTTCCGCCGTATTCGGTTTTACACAAATGCTTTTGAAGCTGCTGAAGGATTATCACGCGCCCTATCTGGCGGTGATTTTTGATCCTCCCGGGGGAAGTTTTCGAAATGATCTGTTCCCCGAATATAAGGCCAACCGGGAAGCTCCCCCCGAGGATTTGATCCCGCAATTCCCTTTGGTGCGTGAGGCCACGCGGGCGTTTGATATTCCTGCGATTGAGCTTAAGGGGTATGAAGCCGATGACCTGATTGCCGCCTATGCCAAGAAAGCGACGGACGCAGGAAAGAAAGTCGTGATTGTGTCTTCGGATAAAGACCTGATGCAGCTGGTGAATGAAAATGTGCGAATGCTCGACCCCATGAAGAATAAATGGATTGGCGAGGCGGACGTGATCGAAAAATTCGGTGTGAAGCCTGAGCGCGTTGTCGACGTGCAGGCCTTGGCGGGCGATAGCACGGATAACATTCCCGGCGTTCCCGGTATTGGCATTAAAACCGCGGCTGAATTGATCAATGAGTATGGCGGCTTGCATGAACTTTTGGCACGCGCCGAGGAGATCAAACAACCCAAACGCCGCGAGAAATTGATTGAGCATGCCGATCATGCCCGGCTCTCGGAAAAGCTGGTGCGTCTCGATGCCCATGCGCCGCTTCCCGTTTCGATTGAGGATTTGAAATCGCATGATCCTGATAAGCCAGAGCTGATGGCGTTTTTGCAAGCGCATGCATTTAATTCGATTATAAAGCGTTTAGGCGGGGACGCGGTTTCAACCCCGCAAAAAGCGGCAGGACAGCAAGACTCTCCCGCCGAATTGCCTAAACAAGAGAAACAGCCCGATATAGCGGAGAATGTTTATACTCTTATCAATGATGAGAAAACACTGCAAAGCTGGATTGAGGCCACATATAAAAACGGTACGGTTTGTATCGATACTGAAACCACAGCGCTGACGCCCGCGAAAGCAAAACTGGTTGGGATATCGCTTGCGAGCGAGATTGGCAAGGCCGCCTATATTCCGATTGGGCATGTGGCAGCGCAAGCTGATTTGCTGGGAGATTCTCTAGGCTCCGATATTCCGCAATTAAAGATGGATACAGTTATTTCCTTGCTCAAGCCCCTACTGGAAGACCCTTGCGTGATGAAGGTCGCGCATAATATGAAATATGATTGGCAGATATTTGCGAAGCACGGCATCCATGTTCATCCGTGCGATGATACAATGCTGATGTCTTATGTGCTGGACGGATCATCGCATAAGCATTCTATGGACGCTCTGTCGGAAATGTATCTGGGGCACACCCCTATTCCCTTCAAAGACGTCGCAGGAAGCGGGAAATCGCTGGTGACATTTGATCATGTGGACATCGAGAAGGCTTTGGACTATGCCGCCGAGGATGCGGATGTGACCTTGCGGCTTTATCATATTTTAAAAGCCCGCCTTGTGCCGGAAAAAATGGTCAGCGTGTATGAGAATATCGAGCGGCCATTGATCCCGATCATTGCGCAAATGGAGCTGGAGGGCATTAAGGTTGATCCCGCGATCTTGCGGGAAATGAGCGCGGATTTCGGCAAGCGGATTGCCGATCTGGAAGAGCATATCCATGCGCTTGCGGGGACACCGTTTAACATCGCCTCGCCCAAGCAAATCGGGGAGATTCTGTTTGATCAGATGGGCTTGGATGCGGGCAAAAAAACGAAAACAGGGCAGCATTCGACAGATGTCAAAACGCTTGAGGATCTAGCGGCGCAAGGACATAAGATTGTGCAGAAGATTCTGGACTGGCGCGGGCTCTCGAAACTGAAATCCACCTATACCGACGCGCTTCAGGATGAGATTAACCCCGCTACAGGGCGGGTGCACACATCTTATGCTATGACGGGAACCAGCACAGGGCGCCTGGCCTCCAGCGATCCGAACTTGCAAAATATCCCGATCCGCACCGAAGACGGACGAAAAATCCGCGAGGCGTTTATTGCGGATGAGGGGTGCACCCTGCTTTCGGTGGATTACTCGCAGGTTGAGCTTAGACTGGCTGCCGAAATGGCGGGGGTCGAAGCTCTGAAGGCGGCTTTTAAAGACGGGGTGGATATTCATACCCTCACGGCTTCTCAGGTTTTCGATATCCCGCTGGATCAGGTCGACGGGGAAACCCGCCGCCGTGCCAAAGCGGTGAATTTCGGGATATTATACGGCATTTCGGGCTGGGGGCTGGCGAAACAGCTGGGCTGTGACCCCGGCTCGGCCAATGATTTTATCCAGCGTTATCTGGCACGCTTTCCCGAGATCAGGGACTATATGGAAGAGAAAAAATCAGAAGCGCACGCGCTCGAATATGTGCAAACATTGTATGGCCGCAAATGCTTTACGCCCAATATCAACGCAAAAATCCCTGCCCAGCGGGGCGGTTCAGAGCGTGCGGCGATCAATGCGCCGATACAGGGAACGGCCGCGGACATCATGAAGATTGCGATGGCAAAAATGCCTGCGGCCATACAGAACGCAGGTTTAAACGCAAAAATGCTTTTGCAGGTGCATGATGAATTGATTTTTGAGGTGCCAGAGGCAGAGCTGGCCGCCACGTCAAACCTTGTTAAGGACGTGATGGAAAATGCGTTTAAAATTATGGACGTAGAGATTTCGGTGCCCTTAGAGGCCGAGGCCGGTTCAGGCACAAGCTGGGCGGCGGCGCATTAAAAATTCTTTCAATGACTGTAAAAACGCTCTTGCACAGCAGCAATTCTCACGACACAATTATAAGTATTAATGATTGATAATATAAAAATTTTAGCCTCAGGGCATATCAATTTAGATGCCCATCATGCCAAACCTGACGGAGATCAGAATGTCGGCTTGGATATGATTCTGATCATTATGGCGCATGGATTTCCTGGAAATCAGAAATCACAGCTTAGTTTATTTCCAACTTTGGAAAGTGTGCTGACCGAAAAAGGCTTTCACTGTTTGCGCTTTGATTTCCGAGGGTGCGGCGAAAGCGAAGGCGAACCCGAAGATTTTAATATCTCGGCGGCCAATGAAGACTACCACAGCGTGCTGCTTTGGGCCCGGGAACAGGGGTATGAGCGTTTTATCTATATCGGTGAAGGCCTCGGCGCGACGGTATCCATCATCAATTATAACGATGATACGGCCAATATGCTGCTGCTCTGGCCTGTGCTTGATCTGCAATATCTGGTTGAAAAGGTCTACAACGCCAAAATCATTGAGGAAGAATGGAAAAAATCAGGATATCTGACGCACGCCAGCCAGCGGATCGGCATGAAATTTATTGACGAGTTAAAGGCTCTGGATCTGGTTGACAGCCTTGAAAAAATAAAATGTCCCTTGTTGATTATGCAGGGGGCGGACGATAAAATTTCACCGGCTGACGGGCTTGATCTGATCCGCGGGCACGCAACCTCGAAACGCATTGACATCACCAGCTTCCAAAACGGCCAGCATGGCTTGCCGGATAATCAACACCGCAAAACAATGCAATACCACATTCTGCAATTTGTCCAAAAATACGTGTAGTCATTTTTGGCTTGCATTTGGCCTCAACATCCTTGTATAACCCTGACATTCCAAGATGATCTGGCTTATAAGTTTTCTCGGCTGCCTCGATCATCGCTAAGTCCAACCCTTTTTAAAGGAGATAGAAATGCCGAAGATGAAAACGAAGTCTAGTGCGAAGAAGCGATTCCGCGTCACGAGCAGCGGCAAAATCAAGGTCAAACAGGCCAAGATGCGCCACATGCAAATGAACAAACCTAAATCCATGAAACGTAAGGCCAAAGGCATGACCATGATGGCCACGCCGGATGAGCGCATTGTATTGCGTAACTTCCTGCCTTACCTGCGTAAGAAGGCAAGCGCGGCTGTGAAGTCGGTCTATAAAACAAAAAACGGAGGGGCTGAATAATGGCACGCGTAAAAGGAGGCCCTCGCGCCCATGCGAGACATAAAAAAGTCATCAAACAAGCCAAAGGTTACTACGGCCGCCGGAAAAATTGTTTCCGCACCGCAGTGCAGGCTGTTGAGAAAGCCGGTCAGTACGCTTATCGTGACCGTCGCACCAAAAAACGTGACTTCCGCGCGTTGTGGATTCAGCGGATCAATGCGGCTGCACGTTTGCATGGTCTGAAATACTCAACCTTCATGAACGGCATCAAATTGGCCGGAATTGAATTGGACCGCAAATCTCTCTCAGAGTTGGCTATCCATGACGAAAAAGGCTTCGCGGCAATCGCCAAACAAGCGCAGGATGCTCTGGCAAAGGCTGAAAAAGCAGCCGCTTAAACTTGTAATAGATCAATTTTAAAAGGCCTCATCTTGAGGCCTTTTTTATTGTGAACCACTGAGACACTAAGGTGAAAAATATTAAAAACTTAGTGTCTCTTCGTGCTCTGAGTGGTTTATAAAAATCTATGAATAAAAAGCTCTTTGTCTTTGATTGGAATGGAACGCTGCTCGCCGATACGGTGGCGAGCTGGAAGGCGGGCAATGTCTGTATGGAATTTTACGGCGGACAGGCGATATCGCTTGCGCTGCATCGGGAGACATTTTGTTTTCCTATTTTGCCGTTTTATGAAATTCACGGGATATCCGCCGAAACGGTTTTGGCGCGGCGCGAGGAAGGCAATGATGTGTTTCAAAATGCCTATGATCGCTTTGCCGCCAATGCGCGGACTCGGACGGGCGCGCGGGCTTTGCTGGAGCATCTTAAAGCGCGCGGCGTTGAATGCATGATTCTTTCGAATTACCGCACAGAGAAAATTCAGCAGCATTGTGCGCGGCTAGGGATTGAGCCGTATTTTACAGCCATTGATGCGCATGATTGCGACGGGACGACGATTTTGCAACACACGACCAAGGTCACGCGGCTCAAATCGCTGATGGAGGTGCATGGCTATGCGCCGCATGAGGTTGTGATTATCGGCGATACGATGGAGGAGCCGGAGATTGCGCGGGCGCTGGGGCTGACCTCGATCGGGATTACGGACGGGTATATAAGCCGCAGACGCCTGCGGGAGGCCGCGCCGGACTTCATCGTGCATCGGCTGGATGGGATAATATCGCTCTTGTCATTGCGAGAAGGCCTTAAGGCCGACGCTGCAATCCACATTTGAAATGGATTGCTTCCCCCGCATTCGCGAGGGTCGCAATGACGAAGTGGTTGCGTTTAACATTTCATATCGCTAAGACAATTATTATGACCGATATACATGCATTAAAGAGCGAGCTGACTTCCGAAATTACGGCGGCAAATGACCTGCAGAGCCTTGACGAGGTTCGGGTAACCGTCCTTGGCAAAAAAGGGCGCATTACCGACCTTATGAAGACATTAGGGACTATGGATCCCGAGGAGCGCAAGACCGTGGGCGCGGCGCTCAACGTGCTGAAAGACGAGATCGCAGATCTGATTAAGGCTCAGGAAAAGGCACTCAAAACCCAAGAAATGGCGGGGCGGCTGGCCAGTGAGAGCCTCGATGTTACCCTTTCCCCGCGTGAAAGCGCGATGGGCAAAATCCACCCGATTTCCCAGACCATGGAAGAGATGGTCGGTATTTTCGCCAGCATGGGCTTCACCGTTGCCGAAGGGCCGGATATTGAAGATGACTATCACAATTTCACCGCGCTGAACTTCCCGCCAGGGCATCCTGCGCGCGAGATGCAGGATACGTTTTTTCTGCCGGATGATCCGAATGCACAAGGCGAGCAGGCCAAAAAACTGCTGCGGACCCATACCTCGGCGTTGCAAATCCGCCATATGGAGAATAACAAACCGCCGCACAAGATTGTGTGTTTCGGGCGCACTTATCGCTCGGATTACGATATGACGCACACGCCGATGTTCCACCAGATGGAGGGGCTTTATATCGATAAAGATATCAATATGGGGCATTTGAAGGGCTGTCTGACGGATTTCGTGCGCGCCTATTTCGGCATGGATGATTTGCCTGTGCAGTTCCGCCCTTCCTTCTTCCCCTTCGTGGAACCCGGCGCGGAAGTGGATATCGGATATTATAAGAAGCCTGATGGCGGGATTAAGCTTGGTAAGGCACCGCAGGGGCAAGAGCAAAAATGGATGGAAATTCTTGGCTCCGGCATGGTGCATCCGAATGTATTAAAAAACTGCGGTGTTGATCCCGATGAATATCAAGGCTTTGCCTTCGGTATGGGCATTGAGCGTCTGACGATGCTCAAATACGGCATCCCCGATTTGCGCACGTTCTTTGAGTGCGATACGCGCTGGCTTGCGCATTACGGGTTTGATCCGCTTGATCGCCCGAATAACGCCACGCTGTCTTCCTGATTCAAGGGCTTGGCCCGAGAATAATATCAGGACTTCCACAATGCGGCATTCTATGCGATAAACACCCGGAAAGCGCATGGTTTTGCAAGTCGCCGCGCGTGTAAAGATAGAACAAAAATCCGCATAAAAAACAGGGCAGAATCATGCAAAATGTTTCAGGAAAATATATTTGGATCATTGGCGCCAGCAGTGGTATCGGCTCGGCCTTGGCCAAAGAACTCGCAGATTGCGGCGCAATCGTAGCTGTTTCTGCCCGCCGCAAGGAAAGTCTGGATAAATTGGTAAAGTCCTTAAGCGGAAAAAACCACAAAGCCGTCGCTTTGGATGTTGCAGATCCAAAAAGCGTGAAGATTGCGCAGGAAAACATCCTCAAGAGCTTCCCGCAAATAGACAGTGCCATTTTTTTGGCCGCACTTTACAGCCCCCACGACGGCAAGCCCAAAGACCTGTCTTGCATCCATGAGATGCTGAATGTCAATATTGGTGGTGCGTTCAATATGCTGGATGCGTTAAGGCCACAGCTTAAAAAACAGGGTTTTGGTCAGGTTGTGCTTTGTGGTTCCGTTGCTGGGTATCGCGGACTTCCGGGGGGGCAGCCCTATTGTGCCACCAAAGCCGCCCTGATTAATCTTGCTGAAAGCTTGAAGGTAGAGCTTGAGCCAGACAATATCAATGTGAAGCTGATCTCCCCGGGCTTTGTAAAAACCCCTTTGACGGATAAAAATGATTTTCCAATGCCGATGATGATCAGTGCCGAAGCGGCAGCCATTCAGATTGCCAAAGGCCTTTGCGGTCGCAGTTTCGAAATTCATTTCCCCAAGCGTTTAACATTCATCATGAAAATGCTGCGCTTAATGCCCAATGCTATGTATTTCTGGGTGTCACGAAAAATTGCGCCCAAATAAATCGTGCCCAGATAAATCACCCAATAAATCAAAAACTTGCGTTGATGAATCGAGATTGATATAACAGCCCTGCCTGAAGGTTTCAGGGGCCGGTCGAAGACATCCTACCCGGCGATAGAGAAAACAAGGAAAACCAAAATGAAAACGCTTGTCGTCTGCTCTGGCGGACTGGATTCGGTAACCCTTGCCTATAAAGTCGCGCGCGAACAGACCTTAAGCGGCCTGATCTCCTTTGATTACGGCCAGCGTCACAAAAAAGAACTGCACTTTGCGAAGCTTGCCGCCGATACTCTCGGTGTGCCCCATGCTCTGATTGATATCTCGCATCTCGGCCCGGTGCTGAGCGGCTCGGCCCTCACCAGTGATATCGGCGTTCCCGATGGTCACTACGCCGAAGAAACCATGCGCATCACGGTCGTGCCGAACCGCAACGCCATCATGCTGTCTATCGCCTATGGCGTTGCGTCCGCGCAAGGTCTGGATGCTGTCGCAACAGCCGTTCATGGCGGCGATCATTTCATCTACCCCGATTGCCGCCCCGCCTTCATCAATGCCTTCGAAGCCATGCAAAACCATGCTCTGGAAGGCTTTTCCAATATCCGCCTCTACACACCGTTTTTGGGCGGCGACAAAGGCGATATAGCAGCGGAGGGCACGAAGCTTGGCGTGCCGTATGAAAACACATGGTCATGTTATAAGGGCGGAGAGATTCATTGTGGACGCTGCGGCACATGCGTAGAGCGGCGCGAAGCGTTCGACCTTGCGGGCGTTTCCGACCCCACCGCATATAGGGATGCGCAATACTGGAAAGAAGCGGTTCAAAGAGCCAAAGATAAAGAAAAGGCGGCGTGAATGTTCACAATTTCTAAAGAATACCATTTCTCGGCCTCGCATATTCTGCATGGCCTGCCAGAGGGGCATCAATGCTCCCGCCTGCACGGCCATAATTACGTGGTCGAGGTCGAGCTTCAGGCCGAAGAATTAAGCGCGGTCGGCTTCGTCCGTGATTATCACGAACTCGACGCCTTGAAACGCTATATTGATGACACAATAGACCACCGCCATCTCAATGATGTGCTGGGTGAAAATAACACCACCGCCGAACAAATCGCCAAACACCTCTTTGATTGGTGTAAATCCCGCTGGTCAGAGGTTTCCGCCGTGCGCGTGCGCGAAACCCCCAAAACCTGCGCCGAATATCGCCCTAAGGCTTGAAGTGTGATGAGCGAAGCCATACGCATTTCGGAAATTTTCGGCCCCACCATTCAAGGCGAAGGCGCATTGATCGGCCAGCCCACAGTCTTCGTCCGCACTGGCGGCTGTGATTACCGCTGCTCTTGGTGCGACACCCTCTATGCCGTCGAAAGCAAATACCGCCATGACTGGACGCCGATGAGCGCGGCAGAAATTTTTGACAAAATCAAAACCCTCTCGGGCGGAAACCCCCTCATGGTTACACTTTCAGGTGGCAATCCGGCGACGCAAGACCTCAGCGAGTTGATAGCGTTAGGGCAGGGCGCAGGCTACCGCTTCGCCATGGAAACCCAAGGCTCGCTCGCCCAAGACTGGTTTAAGAATCTGGATGTGCTCACCTTAAGTCCCAAACCCCCCTCCAGTGGCATGAAGACAGATTGGGGTATCTTTGATGCCTGCTTAAGCGCCGCCTCTACAGCCCCCCAAACCGCGCTTAAAATCGTGGTCTTTGATGAAATCGATTACGCCTATGCCCGCGACGCGTCCCAGCGCTATCCCGATTTGCCGCTTTACCTGCAGCCAGGCAATCATAAGGTCGAAGGCGAAGTGGATGGCAGCGGCCTGAATGACCGCCTGCGCTGGCTGGTTGATAAAGTCACAAATGATCACTGGTTTAAACCCCATGTTCTGCCGCAGCTTCATGTGGCAATCTGGGGCAATTCAAGAGGAGTTTAAAACAATGCCCAAGAAAACAATCTATGATGACCTCACCCAGCTCGGCAGCAATACTGCCGCGCCGAAAAACCCGCAACAAGCAGTATTGGAGCGCGTGCCCAACCCCCATAAAGGGTCAGACTACGCCGTGCGTTTTGTGGCGCCGGAATTTACCTCGATTTGCCCGCTGACAGGCCAGCCTGACTTCGCGCATCTGGTGCTGGATTACGTGCCGGGCGATTGGTTGGTCGAGAGCAAATCGCTGAAACTCTTCCTCACCTCATTCCGCAATCACGGCGATTTCCACGAAGCCTGCACCGTGAGCATCGCCAAGCGCATCGAAGATATCACAAAGCCCAAATGGCTCCGCCTCGGCGGGTATTGGTATCCGCGCGGCGGCATCCCGATTGATGTGTTCTATCAAAAGGGTAAACTTCCCAAAGATGTATGGGTTCCCGATCAGGGAGTCGCGCCCTATCGCGGGCGCGGCTAGGGTCTAAACGGATTATGCTTGCGCTTTGAGCTGGTTCAACGGCTTAAGCAAGCTGCCCAAAATCATTCCAACAATAGCCATGAAAAGACCGACAAGTTGAGGCGGAACCATCATTTCTTCCCCATGCGCCGACATTTGGATGCTGAGTCCTTCAAGAACCGCCCATGAAGTGACACCGAATGCAATCGAGGTCAGCGCTCCGGCATTGTTCGCTTTCTTCCAATACACCCCGAAGGCCAGCGGTACAAATGCCCCGCATAATGTCACGAGATAAGCATTCTCGACCATTTCAAAAATGCTCAGCCCCGCAGAAGTACTGAGATAGGCATAACCCAAAACGATCAAGCCGAAGAAAAACACGCACAGGCGAAGGGTAATCAGAAGCTGCTTTTCATTCAGCTTGAACGCCTCCTTGAAAATGTTCTCCGCCAAAATCGCAGACGGCGCCAGAAGCGTCCCCGAAGCCGTCGACATAATCGCCGACAGCAAAGCCCCGAAAAACAAAACCTGAACCGGCATCGGCACGTCATTCAGAATAAACTCCGGCAAAATCCGCTGCGGATCACCGCCTTCTGCCATATGCGCGTCAATCAGGCCAGGGTCGAGCATTGTTGCGCCATAGACGATAAAAATCGGCACAAAGCAAAACACAATATAAAACACGCCGCCAATCACAGTCCCGCGCACGGCCGTCTTTTCATCCTTGGCCGACATCACGCGCTGGAACACATCTTGCTGCGGAATAGACCCCAGTGCCAATGTCACAAACGCACCGACGAAGGCAAGAATAGATACAGCATCAAGATCGGGCCAAAAATCAAATTTGTTATTGGCGGAGGCATGGTCAATCACCGCCATCGCCCCGCCGTCAAGCCGCCCTGAAATCAGATAGGCCACCACCAGAAGACCCGCCAAAATCAGCATCATCTGGATAAAGTCCATAATGGCAACAGACCACATCCCGCCGAAAATCGTATAGATCATAACAACAGCGAGTCCGAGAACCATCCCCCATTCAAAGGAAATCAGATCGCCGGAAATAATATGAATAGTCAGCCCCAAGGCCACAATCTGCGCAGCCACCCATCCCAGATAGCTTATGCAAATCGCAATCGAAACCAGCGTTTCCACAGTGCGTCCATATCGTTGCCGGTAATAATCGCCGATGGTCAGAAGTTTCATCCGGTAAAGCCGCGCCGCAAAAAATATCCCGACAAAAACAAGGCAAAGCCCGGCTCCAAACGGATCGGCAACAATGCCATGCAATCCTTCTTCCATGAAGGTCGCGGGCATCCCCAGCACAGCCTCGGAACCAAACCATGTCGCAAACACGGTCGCAATCGTCACATATATCGGCAGTGATCGACCGGCCAGAATATAATCGGTAGAGTTTCTAACTCTGAGAGCGGCATAAAGACCGACGCCCACAGATATCGCCATATAGAGAATGACAAAAATGCTGAGTGAACTAATTTTGAGCTCCTGAAATTAAAGAGTTTTAAAATTACATCTATGCAATCTGAACATAATCTTCGCAGCAAGCATCCGCTTGCACAACAATCTTTTGAACCTGACCGAAACCATTAAAGTCAGTCCGCGAAACCTCACCATATGCTCCAAGTTGATCAAGCTTAATCCAGTCACCGACTTTAAGGTCAGCAGGAAGCATGAACGGTCCGCGCATCATATCCACGGAATCACAAGTCGGCCCGGCAAAACGAAACGCCTTAAGCGGCGCATCCTCAAGCTGAACTTCGCGGCGGATTAAACGCGCAGGGTATTGCAAACCGATAGAACTGCCCGCTTCGAACATCCCGCCATATGTGCCGTCATTCAGATAAAGCAAGTCATCTTTGCGCCCTTCAACGCGCACAACCAGTGACCCGCCACAGGCCACAAGGCCGCGACCAACTTCCGCCAGAAGTTCAAGATTTTCAAGCCCATGCTCGGCAATGGTGCCGGCAATCGTCTGCGTAAACGCAGAAACCCCAGGAATGGGAGCCGCGCCGTCAAGCTGCGCAGGAAAACCGCCGCCAACATCAAGCACTTCAACACAGACGCCGCTGCCTTCAATCACTTGCGCCGCATGCGCCACAGCCTTGGAATAAATCTTCGGATCAGGGCACTGCGTCCCCACATGAAAGCTTAAACCAAGTTGCGCGCAATGTGGACGGCATAATCTAAGCAACTCTTCCGCAAGCCAGGGCTTGGCACCGAATTTGCTGGAGAAATCAGTCGCCACCCCGCCATCGGGATTGTCTTTCGGAATCGCCATCCGCACAAAAAGCTCAAGATCAGGCGCGGAATTGGTGGCATGCAGAATTTTATCAAGCTCATCCGCATAATCCAGAACAAAGGCGCGCACGCCATGATTAACATAAGCTTCACGGATTGCCTCCTGTGATTTGATCGGATGCATAAAATAAATCTTCGCATCGGGAAACAAACCCTTAATCAGCCTTACTTCGGCAATAGAGGCCACATCAAAACGGCGAACACCGCCTTCATACATCGCGTGCAGGAAAATCGGATCCGGATTGCATTTTACAGCATACAGCACATGACCCGAAAAGGCGGCGGTAAATTCTTCCGCTTTGCGCTGCACGCGCTCCGGGTGCAGGATTGACAAAGGAATTTGTGAACCCATCTCGCGGATCAACGCATCGCTAACGTCATCATCTAAGCTCAGAGGCTGAAAACCATCCTGTACGATCTGGTCATGAGAAAGTTCAAATTTGCATATAGAGGCACTCACGCCCCCGTCACGGAGAACATTATTGGTCATCAACTGTAAACCCTATTTAATAAGAGGCAAGCCTCAAGTTAATACAAGATAAACGTCGTAGCATAACCAACATGGACATAGGCACGTGCGTATCCTACATATGATCTCAATCGCAAAAAAATACAATCTTTTTTTTACATTCGGTTCAATTATTTTTTGTATCGTTTTGGGTTGCAGATTTCACTTTTAATAACATAGGCTTAAAGGTGTAACCAATTACGCCCATAGCGCGAATTCAATGCAAGAAATAGACAGATTTAAGGAACGCAAATGTTAAAAATTACCACAGCTCTTTTATTTATATTCGCCCTGGCGGGTATAATCTTAATAGCCCGCCCCCCTCATTATGCCGGCGCAGGAGAGATCACAAACGCAAAAGGTGAAAAACTGACGACCATGCAAGAATTTGTGACCATGCAAGGCGGCACCGAACGCCCATTCCAGAATGAATATTGGGATCACCACGAAGAAGGTATCTACGTTGATATCATTTCTGGCGAGGCGCTTTTCTCATCCACCGATAAATATGATTCGGGTACGGGCTGGCCAAGCTTCACCAGGCCCATAGACGAAAATTTCGTGAAGGAAGCAGACGATCACAAGCTCGGCATGAAACGCACAGAAGTCAAATCAACCAAAAGCAATGCGCATCTAGGGCATGTATTCAATGACGGGCCGAAAGAAACCGGCGGCCTGCGCTATTGCATCAACTCCGCCGCGCTGGATTTCATCCCCAAAGCGGATCTGGCCAAAGAAGGCTACGACAAATATCTTCCTCTTTTTAATAAGGAATAATCAATGACCCGCCGTATTTTTCTGTCCGCCCTTGCCGGGCTTATCCTATCTCTGGGCTTTGCGCCCACGCTTCATGCGCGTGAACTGGCCAAGCCGGATTACATAGTCACCTATTTCTATGCCGATTGGTGTCCAGGCTGTAAAATTCTCTCGCCAAAGCTGGATCAGGTCAGGGCAGAAAACAACCTCGACAAGGAAAACATCTTGTTTATCAAGCTCGACCTCACCGACAAGCCCCGCATCAACCAGTCTATTTTGCTGGCGCAAGCCTTGGGGCTGGGAGATTTCCTCAAAGCACAAGGCAGCGCAACAGGCTATGTCGTGATATTGGACGCAAAATCCATGCAGGAGCAGGCCCGTTTCAATGCAGGCGCGAGCATCGAGGAATTGACAGAGGCATTAAAGACCCTCGCGAATTTATAAGTATCGATTCTCAAATTAAATTCGATTGTGTGTAGAGAAAAAATTCTTGCAGACTCAGGTTGTCGATTTTGTTATGATTCTCAAAATCATAGAAAATGAGATAAAAAACCATGAACAAACACATTTTTTCCAAACTGCTTTCCCTGTCTGCTCTTATACTTTCTCCGCTATCCGCGCAAGCTGCCACAACACTCTCCGATGCTGAAATATCTGCAAATGTAGGCTTCGTGAGTGAGTATTCATTCCGTGGAATCGCCCAGTCAGATGAGCATTTCGCCCTTCAGGGTGGCTTTGACATTGCCCATAATTCAGGACTTTACGCAGGGGTATGGGGCTCAAATGTCGATTTCAACGATGGCAATGAAGCCTCCGCTGAAATTGATCTCTACGGCGGCTACAGCGGGTCTGTCGGCGGGGTAAGCTATGATATCGGCGCGATTTACTATACCTATCCCGGCGCAGATACGCCGCGTGATTACGACTTCGTGGAAGGCTCCTTCGCCCTCGGTTATGACTTCGACTTTGCGGCCGTTTCGGCCTCTGTGAATTACTCGCCCGATTACTTCAACGAAAGCGGCGACGCGCAGTATTATGCCTTGGGGCTCGATGTGCCCGTCATGGACGATTTGACATTCTCCGCCCATCTGGGGCGTCAGAACATTGATAATAATGGGGCTTTTGGAGTTCCTGATTATACGGACTGGTCTTTAGGGCTAGGCTACGCGCTGGCAGGCTTTGACTTATCCGTCAATTATATCGACACCAATCTGGACGAGCCTTCGGAGTGTGCGGATGGGTGCGGGTCCAGAGTCATTTTTGGAATTTCCAGAAGCTTTTAACACTATCTTTTCTTTTAGTTGATAGTGTTAAATTTCAGCAATAAATTTTACTGCGTTGAGAATAAACTTTTAACTTCAGGATGAAGGATTTCGACCATGGGATTGTCTAAACTCAAACTCTCGCAAAAAATTCCCCTTTTTATCACCTTGGTTTCTTGCTTTTCAGTTTTGGCAGCCACGGCCATGCAAATCAATACAGCCGCGCATGAAGTTATTTTTCAAGAGGGAGAAAAGCTTGAAGCATTGGAAGCTTCGCGCTCCGCAGCATTGGGAAGCTATCTCTCCTCCATCCAGCAAGACCTCTCCTCGCTTTCATACAACGAATATGTTCGTCAGGCGCTTTCTGATTTTCAAGCGGCTTGGAACGAGCTGGGATTTCAGGGCAATCAAAAGGAAATTCTGCAGCGCCTCTATATCGAAGAAAATCCAAATCCTTTAGGCTCAAAACATCAACTTGACGCAGCAGAAGATGGCTCTGTTTATTCGCAGGTCCACGCCCGCTACCACCCCTGGTTCAGGCATTTCCTGACCCAGCGCGATTACTATGATATTTTCCTTTTTGCGCCCAATGGCGATCTGGTTTACACGGTGTTCAAGGAACTTGATTACGCCACAAACTTAAATACAGGGGAATGGAAAGATACGGATCTTGGCAACGCTTTCCGCGCCGCCCGCGACAATCCGGAAAAAGACGCGCAGCATTTTTTCGATTTCAAACCCTACGCCCCCAGCCATGGCGCCGCCGCAAGCTTCATCTCGCAAGCTATTTTGAACAATGACGGCTCTCTCGCGGGCGTCCTTGTGTTCCAGATGCCGATTGCCCGTATTAACGGCGTTATGCAGGTTGCCGCCGGCATGGGTGAAACCGGCGAAACATATATCGTCGGCAGTGACTTCCTGATGCGCAGCGATTCCCGTTTTTCCGAAGAATCCACAATTCTGAAAACCAAAGTCTCTGGCGCTACCGTTGAAAATGCTCTGAAGGGTGAAAAGGGGGTTGATTTCGTCGAGGATTATCGCGGCATTACCGTTCTCTCCGCCTATGCGCCTTTTGATTTTATGGGCGTACGCTGGGCGATCATGTCAGAAATTGATGAATCAGAAATCATGAAACCTGTTTATGATATGATCATATTGGGAATCATTGAAGCTTTGATATTGCTTGCGGTTGTTATGGCTCTTGGAATATGGGTTGCACGCGGAATATCAAAACCGATATCGGCAATGTCCGATACTATGAGCGAACTCGCAAAAGATAATTTTGAAGTTGCGATTCCCGGCACGGAGCGTCATGACGAAATCGGTGATATGGCCGCGTCCGTTCAGGTCTTCAAGGAAAACGGTATGGAAGCCAAGCGTCTTCAGGAAGAGCAGGTTAAATCTGAACGCCGCGCCGAAGAAGAAAAACGCCGCATGATGAATGAAATGGCAGATCGCTTCGAGGCGCAGGTCGGCGGTTCGATTAAAAATCTCGCAGAAGCCTCTCAACAGCTTCAAACCGCGTCCAGAGATATGGAAGGCACCGCCAGCCAGACTCAGGAATCCAGCAACACAGTGGCTGCAGCCGCAGAAGAAACAAGCTCAAATGTCTCCACAGTCGCCGCCGCGACCGAAGAAATGACCGCCAGCGCCCAGGAAATTTCCAAGCAGGTTTCTGATGTCGCCAATAAGGCAGGTATGGCCTCCAGCAGTGCCAATAGCACCAGCCGTAAAGTGGATGAACTCAACGGGCTTGTCGCCAATATCGGAGAGGTTGTAATTTCCATTAAAGATATTGCCGAACAGACCAACCTTCTGGCCCTGAACGCAACGATTGAGGCCGCGCGCGCCGGCGAGGCCGGCAAAGGCTTCGCAGTTGTTGCGGATGAGGTTAAAAAACTTGCCAACGAAACCGGCAAAAAGACCGAAGAAATCGAAACCCGCATCACGGAAATTCAAAATGCAACGCAAGACTCTGTGAAGGCGATGCAGGAGATCATCCGCAATATCTCTGACATCGATGCCGCGTCTACAGGCACAGCCAGCGCGGTTGAAGAACAAAACTCGGTCATCTCCGAAATCACCCGCAGCATCTCCGAAGTCTCGCAAGCCTCCCGCGAGGTTGCCAATGTAATCGGCAGCGTTCAGGCCGCCGCCGGCGAGACGGGTCAGGCTTCACAAATGCTCAAAGGCTCCGCTGATGACATTGCGAATCTGTCCGCCAGTCTGGAAAAAACAGTTCAGGATTTCTTGAAACAGGTGCGTTCAGACAACCCGTCCTCGACAAACGCCGAATTGGAAACGCAGGATTTTAAACAAGCGGCAGAATAGGGGCCAGATGTAAAGAGAAGGGTTTTATTTGCTATAATAAAAAACTTGTTTTTCAAATCATTATAGTGTTTATTAAATCCATTCTTGAAAAACCAAAGGTAAGAAAAATGACAAAGACAACGCTTATTCTGACCGCAGCCTGCGCTGCTTTTCTATTGACACCCATCGCCGCGACAGCGGGCGATGCACCAAAAATTTCATACGCGGCTAAAAAACAAGGCCTTGTTCATTTTAAAGATAAAACCGCCGCCGAAGCACCTGCTGCTGCGGAACAAGACCAAACATCATCTTTGGAAAACACGAACCCCGCCGATATCGAACCTGCCGCTGGCGGTTATGAGCCCGAAGAGCGCGATGAAGAAAACAAGCTTTCCGAAAGCATAAGACTTCCGCGCAAAAACTAGGCACAGCCCCCCTGAGGGTTGCAATTCATGGCCTTGCGGATAAAGTCTATGTGTCTTTTGTACGATAACAGCACTCCTAAACAGTGCCAAAACTTCGCGCCATAAGACGCCTTTTCCATCGGAAAGGGCAGGTCTTGTAGGCTGTCGCTAACTTTTTTCGATATAAAGATCTGATCTTATTTTTAAGATCGGATTAATAAACACCCAGAGATTTGTAGAGCCTGACAAGGCTCTCAGCTTGCGCGGCTTCCGATGTTATGAGGGCTGCGTCCGCTTCATTCACAGTGCGCTGCGCATCCAGAAGATCCAGAAAAGAAATTTCGCCTTCTTTATACAAGGTCTCGGATAACGTAAAAGCCCGTTCAGCGTTGTTATATGCCGCTTGAAGAGAAATTCTTTGCTCATTAATATAGGCGGTATCCGCCAGCGCTGTCTCTACATCTGCGACAGCAGCCAAAACAGCGCGACGGAAAGCCTGATAGGCCTGAACTTCCCTTGCACGGGCGCTATCTATGCGGCCTTCAATACGGCCAAAATCAAGGATCGAAACCGCAGCACCTATCGCGACATTCCAAATTGTTGTCGAGCTGGTCAAGACATTCTCAGTTACGCCATAAAAGCCGCTTAACGACAGGGATGGAAAAAGTTCAGCGGTAACGCTTTCAGCCAGAGACGTCCTTGCTGCCAAGTTCGCACTCGCAGCGCGAATATCGGGGCGAAGCGTGAGAACATCCGTCGGCGCCATTAACATCGGCAATGCGGAGCTTTGCGGAATATCTGCTGGATTACTCAAGACGGCAGCCAATTCATCGGGCATCTTGCCAGTAAGGACAGTGAGCTGAAGTTTTGCATTCGTCGCCAGGCGTTCAAACTCAGGAATGGAAGACGTGGTCGTGTTTACAAGGTTCTCGGCCCTTTCGACGTCTAACTGCGGAGCCTCACCGAATTGGAAAAGTTGGCGGATCAACTCAAGCGTTTGCTCTTGGATTGATAGGTTTTTTTGCGCTATTGCGCTTTGTTTTTGAAAGGCTCGAAAATTGATATAGCTGCGCGCAACTTCGGCAATCAACGTCAAACTCACATCTTGATATTGCGCTTCTAGTGCTTCTATTTGAGAATCCGCCGCGCTTACATTTTTTCTATTTTTGCCAAAAATATCGAGCTCATAAGACGCATCAAATCCCGCTTCGTATAAATCATCAATTGGGCTGATGGCGTTGTCTTGGCGGCCAGCTGTGCCTGACGCCCCTATTTGCGGGAATAAAGATGAGCGGGCTGTTCTGCGCACGCCGCGCGCTTCAAGAATGCGGGCCTCAGCAATCAAACGGTCGGGGCTGTCTTTCATGGCAAGATCAACCAGCGTATTGAGCGAAGGATCCTCGAAGGCTGTCCACCATGATTTTAACGCGGCAGCTTCGACGGGTTTCAGGTTTTGGGCCTCATTTGCGCTCCAGAATGATGGCAGGGTAAGGGTCGGAAAGTTTTGTGCGCCTGCAAAACAGCCCGATAGCAAGAGGCTAGATGAGAGAAGAAGAGCGTGTTTTTTCATTTTAATGGCCTCCGGCAGTATCGCATGTTTCATCTTTGTCTTGGGAATCCGGTCTGCCGGACAATGCGTGTTCAAGTTTGCGCAATATCACATAAAACATCGGTGTAAAAATCAAACCGAAAAAGGTAACGCCAATCATGCCGCAAAATACGGCAATCCCAATGGCTTGGCGCATTTCCGCACCGGCGCCATGGCTCACCACCAATGGTAAAACCCCCATAATAAAAGCAATTGATGTCATGAGAATTGGACGCAAGCGAAGGCGCGCTGACTCCATCGCTGCTTTGACTATACCGTGGCCTTGCTGCTCTAGGTCACGAGCAAATTCAACAATCAAGATCGCGTTTTTACAGGCCAATCCCGCCAAAACGAAGAGGGAAATTTGCGTAAAAATATTGTTATCGCCGCCCATGCCAAAGACCTTGCCGAAAATAAAAATCCCCAATATCGCCGACAAGATCGCCATAGGCACAATGAGGATAACAGCGAGCGGCAAAGTTAGACTTTCGTATTGAGCGGCGAGCACCAAAAACACCAACAAAATACAAAGAGGGAAAATTAGAATAGCGGTATTACCGGCCAAAATCTGCTGATATGTCAGCTCTGTCCATTCAAAGTCCATACCCGGAGGGAGCGTTTCATCCAAGATCTTTGTAATCGCGTCTTGCGCCTGACCGGATGAATATCCGGGTGCGGGGTTGCCGCTGATGTCTGCAGAGCGAAAACCATTATAGCGCATCGCCGTATCGGGGCCGAAGGTTTCGTTCACCTCGACAACCGCCCCTAAAGGGATCATATCTCCATCCATATTTCGCGTTTGCAGCGCCTTAATATCATCCGGCGTAGCGCGGAATTGAGAATCGGCTTGAGCGATAACCTGATAGGTGCGGCCAAACTGGTTAAAGTCGTTGATATAGAGAGAGCCGAGATAGATCTGCATCGTGCGAAAAATATCATTGATCGGGATGCCCAATTGCTGCGCTTTTGTACGATCAACATCCGCGAAAAGCTGCGGCATATTGATGTTGTAATTGGTCAGCACAGGGAAGGCCAAGGCGGGATCCTGCATTGCTTTGCCAACGGCGGCCTGAACGGCTTCGTTGAGAGCGCCATAGCCTTGGTCTGTTTTATCTTGGATCTGGAGCTTAAAGCCCCCTGCGGTTCCCAGCCCTCTTACAGGCGGCGGCGGAAAGACGGCCACAAAGGCGTCATCTATTGCGCTAAATTGTTGTTGCAGCGCCCCTGTAATCGCAAATGCGCTGAGATCAGGTGTCGTGCGTTTATCAAAATCATCCAAAGGCACAAACACAATCCCTGCGCTTGGAGAGTTTACAAACCCATTAATGGAAAGTCCGGGGAATTGAACCGCGCCTTCTACGCCCGGCGTTGCAAGGGCAATATCGCCCATTTGACGCATGACTTCTTCGGTACGTTCCAGTGTTGCCCCCGGCGGCAGCTGCGCGATTGCAATCAAATATTTTTTATCCTGCGCGGGCACGAAGCCTTGAGGGACAAGACCAAAGCTTGCTCCTGTTCCTATTACGAGCAGAACATAAAAGACGCTCATAGCCACCAATCGGCGGGTTATGAATTTGCATACGCCCTTGCCGTAAAGATTTTGAAAGCGTCCAAAGACTTTGTTAAAGAGTTTGAAAAACCAGCCAAACGCAAAATCCATCACTTTGGCGAGTTTATCTTTTGGTGCATCTGAAGGTTTCAAAAGCAAAGCGGCCATTGCCGGGCTCAGTGTTAAGGAGTTAAAAGTTGAAATGAATGTTGCTATCGCAATAGTGAGCGCGAATTGCTGATAGAATTGACCCGTTAGGCCGCTAATAAATGCGATAGGAATAAACACACCCGCCAATACAAGAGAGGTTGCAATGATGGGGCCTGTAACCTCTTTCATCGCTTGGATTGTCGCATCGCGAGGGTTTTTGCCTTCTTCAATGTTACGCTCGACGTTTTCGACAACAACAATCGCATCATCGACCACAATACCAATGGCCAAAATCAATCCGAAAAGCGAAAGTACGTTGATGGAAAACCCAAGCACATACATAAACGCAAATGTTCCAACAATCGAAACAGGAACAGCCAAGAGTGGAATAATAGCGGCGCGCCAGTTTTGCAGGAAAATAATCACCACCAAAACGACCAGTGCAACCGCTTCGAATAATGTATGTATGACTGATTTAATAGAGTCACTTACGAATACCGTAGGATCATAGACAATAGAATAATCCACGCCTTCAGGCATGTTTTCTTTCAGGCGCGCCATAGTTTCCCGAACATTCTTAGAAATTTCCAGAGCGTTCGAGCCCGGAGAAGCAAAGATCGGTATGGCAACGGCTTGCTGATTATTCAGCATAGAGCGAAGCGCGTAGCTCTCTGCATCCAGATCGACGCGCGCAACATCTTTCAAACGCGTGACGACGCCATTCTCATCGCGTTTAATAATTATATTTTCAAACTCTTCAGGGCTTTGCAGCCGCCCTTGAACATTTACAGGAAGCTGCACCTCAACGGCTTTGCTATAAGGCGGCCCGCCAATAACACCCGCGGAGACCTGAACATTCTGTCCACGAATAGCAGAGATCACCTCATCAGCGATCATTCCTCTTTCTGCGACTTTATTAGGATTTAACCAGATACGCATGGCGTAATCCCCAGAGCCAAAGAGGCGAACCTGACCAACGCCCGGGAGTTTCGCGAGCTCGTCTTTGACATTAATTGTGCCGTAATTACGAAGATACAGCATGTCATAGCTATCATCCGGAGAGCGCAAATGGACAACCATCGTCAAATCGGGTGAGCTTTTGATGACAGTGACCCCGAGGCGCTGCGTGACTTCCGGTAATCTTGGGAGGGCTTGAGAAACACGGTTTTGAACCATTTGCTGCGCCAAATCTACATCTGTGCCGATTGCAAAAGTGACCGTCAAACTCATGCGCCCATCGGTCGATGCCAGCGAGTTCATGTACAGCATATTTTCTACGCCGCTGATTTGTTCCTCCAATGGCGTTGCGACTGTCTCGGAAATCACAGCCGGGTTGGCTCCCGGGAAGCTTGCGCTCACGACAATAGAGGGCGGAGACACTTCCGGGTATTCAGAAATCGGCAATGAGAAAATCGATATGCTGCCTGCAATAAACACAAGCAGAGACAGCACAGACGCGAAAATTGGCCGGTCAATAAAATATCCGGAAATGTTCATAGTTCTAAACCTTTATATGTTCTTTGGCTTTTGGTTACTCAGTCGGTGCTTCTTGTTTATCGGCCATTTCCGCGTTATCTTGATTCATTGGCGCGACAGGCATACCCGGCCTAATTTTTATGATGCCTTCCGTAATCACCAAGTCCCCGTCAGACAGACCGGATTTGATGACGCGGTCGCCGGCGATACTTTCTCCGATTTGTACCGTGCGGTATTCAACCATGCTCTGCTCATTCACGACATACACGTATTTGCGGTCTTGATCGGTTCCGATAGCACGTTCATTGAGCAGAATTTTGTCTTGTTTAGATGGCGTTCCCATTTTCACGCTGGCAAACATTCCGGGTAGCAAAGCCCCGTCTTCATTCGCGAAGAGTGCCCGCGCCCGAATAGTACCTGAGGACACATCTATCTGATTGTCAAAGCTATGGATGAAACCTCTATATTCAATTTCATCACCGCCCAGCATCAACTTTACAGGCACGTTATTTTCCGCCGCGAGGTCACGGGCATTGCTGCGGATATATTTAAGATAGCTTTGCTCATCCACTTCAAAATCAGCATAAATGCCCTCCATGGACACAATAGATGTGAGTAAGGGCGCGCCCGGTCCGGCCTGAACGAGATTACCCTCTTTGATTTCTGCGCGGCTTACGCGGCCTGAAATCGGGGCTTTCACATAAGCGTAATCCAAGTCGATAAGCGCACGATCAAGGCGTGCTTGCGCCGCCTTCGCTGTTGCCGCTGCAACGCTATGGTCATTGCTGCGCTCATCCAGAATGCGTTTTGAAATCGCGCTGGTTTTTATCAGCTCCTTCGCACGGCCTAATTCTTTCCATGTTAATGAGGACTGATTTTTCGCCGCATTCAGTTCTGCTTTGGCTTGATTAACAGCGGCTTCGTATGGTCTGGGGTCGATCACATAGAGGATATCGCCTTTTTCAACGGCTTGCCCGTCTTCGAAGCGCACCTGCGATATTGTTCCACTCACTTGAGGGCGAATTTCAGCAAAATCCACCGCTTCCAAGCGTGCAGAGTAATCGTTCCATATCTGGACAGGAGCCGATTTAACTACGTTTACGCTCACGGGCATAGCTTGGGGTGCGCCCCCTTGTTCATTCGCACTCGCCTTTGCCTGGCGATCCTGCGCATAATATGCTGCGGCGCCAATCACCAGAGCCGCTGCAAAAATCACGACGAACATTTGTGAGTTTAGAATTTTCATTTTATACCTTCTTGTATTATTGTGTTACGCACGTTCCAGCGCTCCATGTTCAATGCCAATCATTCGAAATAATCCTGTTTTTAAATCGCGTTTCATGGGCTCCAGACTGTTTTCAATGCGCGCCATGACCAATTGCCCCATTATGAAGGCATAGATTTTGCTCGCCTTGGCTTTCACA
>CAYGJS010000029.1:0-26929 GCA_964350435.1 uncultured Micavibrio sp. | reverse complement strand
CGGCGGATGCGGTAGCGGTAGCGGACGCGGCGGCGGATGCGGTAGCGGGAGCGGACGCGGCGGCGGATGCGGATGCGGATGCGACGGCGGCAGAAGATTACAAGACGCGCGCAATGCGTGAACTAGCGTTAGCGGCAGGGGCATTGTTTATTACAGGGTATACTTCTCCATCGCTAGCAACGATAGCGGCAGCGATATTGGGCAAAAAGCCAGAGCCGGCGGCGGATGCGGATGCGACGGCGGAAACGGCGGCGGCGGCGGCAGAGCCAGAGCCAGAGCCAGAGCCTGAGCCAGAGCCAGAGCCTGAGCCAGAGCCAGAGCCAGAGCCAGAGCCTGTTACAACGACCTTGCCTATAGCTACGCAGGATGTGCAGCGCATGATGGTGCTGCTGGCACAGGGCGGCGCGCAAGGGATTGACCTTGGGACTTATGGCAATAACCGCGATGGTGTTGATGGAAGAATGGGTTCTAAAACCCGCAGCTCGCTTGAGCACCTCGGAATAGGCGGGGCAGAGGGCATCACACCTGACGATGCGCGAAATGAACTTAACGGGCGAATGATTATCAATCCTGTAATGCGCGGCCAGCTTCTTGCGGGACTGCGCGCGGCGGCGGAAACGGACGCCGATCCTGTTCTGCAAGCGCATGCAAAGGCGTTTTTGGATGTGCGCAACATGGGCGGCGATGATTTAAATACCAAAATCGATACCTATGAGTTGTGGCTGAAACACGAGGATGGCTATGTTGCTGCTCCTGCTGCTGCTGCTCCTGCTGCTGTTGCTCCTGCTGCTCCTGTTGCTGTTGCTGCTCAAGCGCAGCCAAAACTAAGAGATGCGGCGCTGACCGATGATGATCGCATATTGGATAACAGCGTAGTTCGTAAAGCGAATGAATTTATTCAAGCAAATGGCGGAAGCATCCCAAAGCACGGCGTTCTTCATATCATTGAGAACCGCCCTGTGTTCATCCGTCAAATTGATGGCGAAACCGTTGTGACGCAAGTTCATAAAGGCAATGCTGCGGATGTGTTGCCAGACTCCTACAATCTCTCACGTGAACTTCAAGACGGGTTACTGGCGGAAATAGAATCTGGCGCAAAATCTGTGCAATTCAGAGGTGTGCGCGTTGATATCGACCCGAATACGGGCGGATTAGACTTGAGTAAAGCCAGCATCACGAATGATCAAAAAGACAATCTCAGATCCATTTTCGTTGAGCGCGCAGATGGAAGCGGGACTATGCTGGAAGTTGATGAGCTTGGTGATGCACTGGACCATTATGATGGTGTAAGTAAGGATCGCGGTGCTTACGGCGCAGAGCTGGACAGGCTTGAAGACGCCGTTCGCGGAGGGGTTTCCGCACTCTCGATCAAGTTCCTTAATGCAGTTACGAAGGTGAGTGAAACAACCACCGTTGAAATTAGCGGCGCAGGCGAGCCTATCCACATACCAAAGGCACTCTATGATGACATTATAGACAAGGCGGACACGAGAGCGTCAAGCGGCATAGAGATTGCTGCCCCAGGAGTTAATGCAGGCCCTTCTACTCCAAGTTAATCAATCATCCCCTACCCTTGAAAAATGGTTCGGGTCGAGATCGGAGAAGCGGGTGATATTCGCATCAAAGAACATTTTCACGGTCCCGATGGGGCCGTGTCTTTGTTTGGCGACGATGCATTCACCGATATTATGCGCCCGCTCCATCGAGGATTGCCATTGCATGTGTTTTTCGGTGCCGGGTTCGGGTTCGGTTCGGGACAGATAATATTCCTCGCGATAGACAAACATCACCACGTCGGCGTCCTGCTCAATCGAACCCGATTCCCGAAGATCGGAAAGCTGCGGGCGTTTGTCCTCTCGCTGCTCGACCTGACGGGAGAGCTGTGACAGCGCAATCACGGGAATTTCCAGTTCCTTGGCGATGGCTTTAAGGCCTTGCGTGATTTCGGAGACCTCCTGCACGCGGTTTTCCTGGCCGCGTTTTGATCCGTTGCCGCGCAAGAGCTGGAGGTAGTCAATCACCAGCATATCAAGGCCATGCTGACGTTTAAGGCGGCGGGCGCGGGTGCGCACCGCGCCGATGGAGAGCGCGGGCGTGTCATCGATATAGAGCGGCACCTGGCTCATTTTCTGGGAGGCAGCGACGAAAGCGCGGAAATCTTCAGCCTTGATGTTGCCCTTGCGGATGGCATCGCCGGAAATGCCCGATTGTTCGGACAGAATTCTGCCTGCGAGCTGCTCAGCGGCCATTTCGAGGGAGAAGAACGCGACGCGTCCGCCCTGCTTGCCGCCGCTCTCCGCGTAGGCTTTGGCGGCGTTAAACGCCCAGTTGACGGCGAGCGCGGTTTTTCCCATGGAGGGGCGTCCGGCGAGGATGAGGAGATCGGAGTTTTGAAAACCGCCGAGTTTTTTGTCCACGTCTACAAGCCCTGAGGTTACGCCCGTGACATGGCCGTCGGATTCATAGGCCTTTTTCGCGTGTTCAATCGCGATAATCACAGAATCACGAAGCGTCTGGAAGCCGCCCTTCACGTCCCCTGTTTCGCCGAGTTCAAACAGTTTCGCTTCGGCGGCCTCAATGGTTTGCGCGGCGTCGCTGTCCAGAGAGTGATTATAAGATTCGTTCACAACCTCTTCACCCAGCGTGATGAGTTCGCGGCGCAAATGCAGTTCATGGATGGTGCGGGCGTAATCGGCCACATTGATCACGCTGATGACGCTGGCGGCAAGATCGACCAGATACTGCGCCCCGCCGACCTCCTTGAGGTCATCGTCTTTTTCGAAGTAGTTTTTGAGCGTGACGGGCGAGGCGCTCTGGCCGCGCTCGATCATTGTCATGATCGATTCATAAATGCGCTGATGCGCGGGCATGAAAAAATGCGAGGCTTTGAGGAAATCGCCCATTTTTTCAATGGCGCGGTTATCGATCAAAAGCGCGCCGAGAAGCCCCTGTTCGGCCTCCAGATTGTGAGGAAGGATCCGATAGGCGGGTGCGTCTTCGGAGAGGCTGAGTTGCGCCAAGTTTTCGGGCGCGCGGAATGCAATGTCTTGTACCATGCGAATAGAATAGGCCAGATAAAGCCGTTTCGCCAGAAAAGGGATGGATTGGCTTGTGAATAACGGGGATGAAATCTTGTGGCGGCAGCAATGGAGAGATAAAAAAAGCCCGCCTTAAATTCAGCGGGCTTTTTTATACTGTAGAGCTTGTGAAGATTTACTCTTCAGCCGCGCCCATAACCACAGGCTCATCGCCCTCGGCAGAGGCGTCTTCAGCGGCTTTGGCAGCGGCTTTGGCGGCATCTTTCTCGGCCTTTTTCGCAGCGCGTTCTTCCGCTTTCACAGCATCGGCAGCCTCTTTTTCGACCTCGTCAGCCTGACGGGATTTTTCAGCTTCCATTGCGCTGTCTTCCAGAACAGCCTCAAGAGCGGCTTCATCGCGCGCGGCTTGTGCGGCAGCTTCAGCAGCGGCTTCGGCTTCGGCTTGTGCGGCGGCCTGCGCTTCGGCAACCATCGCCACGCCGGTTTTGGCCTGAATTTCGGCCTCTTCCTTGGTGCGGGCGATGTTGATGATCACCTCAACCTTGACTTCCGGGTGCAAATAAATCGCAACCGGAAAAAGACCAAGCTGTTTGAAGCTGGTGTTCAATGACACCATTGAACGGGTTACGGTTTCGCCAGTGGTTTGCGAAATCCCCGCAGCAATATCGCGCGTGGCCACAGAACCGAACAGCGTACCGCTTTCGGATGCGGCGCGGATCATCGGGACTTTAACGCCTTCGATTTTCTTCGCTACTTTTTCTGCTTCTATCTTTTGTTTGTCGCTTTCTGCGGCCAGATGTTTTTTCTGGGCCTCGAAATAAGCAACATTATCCTTGCTGGCGCGTAACGCTTTGTTTTGCGGCAAGAGGAAGTTACGGGCATAACCAGGTTTCACGGACACAACATCGCCCATATTTCCCAGATTTTCTACGCGCTGTAACAAGATCACTTGTGTAGACATTTTCAGTATCTCCTTAAATATCGTTTAAAAGCGCGGCGGACGCGACGAAGGACGCGAAGTATCGGCTTCTTGGTTCAAATACGGCAGTAACGCCATGAAACGCGCACGCTTGATCGCGGTGGCCAAATCACGCTGCTTCTTGCTGGAAACGGCAGTGATACGGCGCGGAACGATCTTGCCACGCTCGGAAATATAGCGACCGAGTGTTTTTACATCTTTCCAGTCCACATCGCGTGAACCCGGACCTGTGAAGGGGCAAGTTTTCTTGCGACGGAAAAACGGACGTTTAACTGTTGGGGCATCTGCTGCGGACATTATGCGGCTTCCTTCTCTTCATCTGTATCTGTGTCTGAATCATCATTGTCGTATTTCTTCATCATAACGGACGGGCCGGTTGTGGCTTCATCAAGACGAATAGTGAGCGTACGAAGAACGTCCTCATCAATACGCATCAGACGCTCAAGCTCGGCAACAACATCGCCGGGGGCTTCGAATTCGATCAATGTATAATGCGCTTTTTTAGCCTTGTTGATTTTATAGGCCAGAGTGCGCAGACCCCATTGCTCAGTTTTCAGGATTTTACCCTTGTGCTGCGTAATCACAGCAGAGTATTTTTCGGTTTGGTCTTTAACTTGCGTTTCCGTCAAGTCCTGACGTGACATAAACACGCTTTCATAGATAGCCATCGCTATTGCTCCTCATGGGTTTGCCGATGCACCATTGCGCCGGCGAGGTTTTGAATAGTTCGGTTTATAATGCTAAAACAGACTTGAAATCAAGGTTTTTCTTTATAAAGATCCTGCAGCGAGGTTTTCAGGGAATCTTCCAGGTTTTCATTGCTGCTTTGGGCGATGAAGCCCGCAACGAACGAAGCCCAGCTTTCTTGCTGATCTGTGGCTTTGTGGTTGTTGTGGCCTTTGCGGATAATGCGGCGCAGGTCACGGCCCGTCAGATAAGGGTTTTTGAGGATTTCTTTAAAATCCGAGAGGGCCAAGGACGCGAATTCCGCGTAATCCATATTTACACTGTCACAATTTCTGAAGGCATCATTGGTTTTTTCGATTAAATCTTTAATCTGTTGTTGTGAAAAATTTGTCATCTCTGTTCTTTCTTCGGTGAATTCAATCCACATTCTTGCTTATTATTTTTGCCTCGCTTACATCTGCTGACAGTGAAACATGGTTGAAAAAAATTTCTTTACCCTGTAACACCGAAATCAAATGGAGGCGGTGATGCTAATTTCGCATATTTAGAAAAAAAGTGCAAATTTTTGCGGCATGTTTTTATGCTGCAAAGCGAAACAAAATATTAGCAGGGCTTACTATTTTAAAATAAAATTATTCTAATGTAACAGGCTTTTTAAGCCTTAGGAGACCGAAATGACACGTGCTTTTATATTCCCGGGACAAGGCTCACAGGCTGTGGGTATGGGCAAAGATTTGTATGCAAACTTTGCCGATGCCCGTGAGGTTTTTGATGAAGTGGACGAATCACTCGGGCAAGCCCTGTCGAAAATGATGTTCGAGGGCGAGGACGCCGATCTCAATATGACCGAAAATACTCAGCCCGCTCTTATGGCGGTATCCATGGCGGTGGTGCAAGTGCTTAAAAAGCAGGGCGGGATTGATTTTGCGAGCAGCGCGAAGTTCGTGGCGGGGCATTCCTTGGGCGAATATTCAGCGCTGACAGCGGCCGAGAGCTTTACGATCGTCGATAGCGCGCGATTACTAAAACTGCGCGGCCAGGCGATGCAAAAGGCTGTGCCTTTGGGCGTTGGCTCGATGGCGGCGGTGCTGGGGCTTTCGTTCGAAGAGGTTGAGCAAATCGCGAGCGACGCAGCAGGCGGCGAGGTTTGCGCGGCGGCGAATGATAACTCTGTCGGGCAAGTGGTTGTCAGCGGTCATAAAGACGCGGTTGCCCGCGCCGTGGCTTTGGCGAGCGAGCAAGGCGCAAAACGCGCCGTAATCCTGCCAGTATCCGCGCCCTTCCACTGCACCCTCATGGGCCCGGCGGCAGACGTGATGCGGGATGCTCTGGCCGATACCAGTATCAACGCGCCGATTGTGCCTTTGGTGGCGAATGTGACGGCCTCGATCACTAGCAATCCCGATCAAATTCGTGGGCTGCTGGTGGATCAGGTCACGGGCATGGTGCGCTGGCGTGAAAGCGCGATTTACATGAAGGAACAAGGCGTTACCGAGATGGTGGAGCTTGGCGCGGGTAAGGTTCTAGCGGGCCTTGTGCGCCGCATTGAAAAAGATGTGGCCTGCGATAGTGTCGGCACGCCCGAAGGAATTGAAGCACTGATTGAAAGTCTGAAGGGCTAATTCGCCTTAACGATTTTCTTCAGCGCAGATTTCGACCAGAGCAGCGCGGTGGCGACTTCATGGTCCATGCTGGTTTGATGAATGCGGATGGCTTCGCCCAGCGCGCCCATATTATTGACCAGACTTTTCAAATCCTCAGCTTCGATGAAATATCCTTTTGAATCCGGGGACTGACTTTCCTGCTCGGCCAGGGTTTCATATAGATTTTGCAGGCAGTTGATCAAATCATTCACGCTCGCGCGCTCCTCAACGCCGAGCGCGACGCTGGAAAAGGCCTCGAGCACCGCATCATGCAGATCATGAAAGCCTTGTGCAGGGGAGACTTCGGATTTTCTTTTAAATGAAAAACCTTTATGAACCTCGCCGATAACCTCGCGCGATACATGCAGATGTTTGGAATTTCCGAAATTAACCATTTGTTACACCCTTTATTTTGCTGTTTTTGCAAATTCTTGAACTAAATTAACAGCTAAATATTATTATGTCAAATATAAACAGAGACTCTTTACACCCCTGCCCCTTCCCCTTATACCGATGAAGGATACATAATCAATTACAAATCTCAGGAGTTCAAATATGTTCGATCTTACAGGCAAAACAGCACTGGTCACAGGCGCGACAGGCGGCATTGGCGGCGCGATTGCTATGGCTTTGCACGCGGCGGGCGCACATGTCGGGATTTCTGGACGCAATGAAGACAAGCTGAAAGAACTGGCGGCGCAGCTGGGCAGCCGCGTGGCTATTTTGCCTGCGGATTTATCTGCTGAAACAGGTGTTTCAGACCTTGTCACTGCGGCGGAAAGCGCGCTGGGGCAGATTGATATTCTGGTGAATAATGCGGGGCTGACCCGTGATGGGCTTTCCATGCGGATGAGCGACGATGACTGGCAGAGCGTAATCGATGTGAATATGACCGCGACGTTTAAGCTGGCCAAGGCGGTGCAGCGCGGAATGATGAAACGCCGCCATGGGCGCATTATCAACATTGCCTCTATTGTCGGGGTAACGGGCAATCCGGGGCAGTGTAATTATGTGGCCTCCAAAGCCGGGATGATCGGCTGGTCAAAGGCGATGGCGCAGGAAATCGCGAGCCGCGGCATTACCGTAAACTGCATCGCGCCCGGATTTATTGCGACAGCGATGACAGACGCGCTGAATGATGATCAAAAAGCGAAGATTAACGCCACGATCCCCGCAGGAAAAATGGGCACGTCCGAAGACATAGCGGCGGCGGCGGCCTATTTGGCGTCGGATGAAGCGGGCTATGTCACGGGCCAGACCATTCATGTGAATGGCGGCATGGCGATGATTTAGAGCTTCGATCAGAAGGACTAATCTAACATGCCCAATCTCATAATCTTCGATTGCGATGGCACGTTGGTGGATAGCGAGCATGTCTATAACGGCATCACGGCGCAGCTTCTTAATAATATCGGCTACGGCGAATATACGCCTGCGCTTTGTTTAGAGCTGTTCGCAGGGCAGAGCTGGAGCACTATTCGCCCGCTTCTGGAGGCGCGGCACGGCGTGGCCATGCCTGAAGATATCGTTGAACAGTTCAAAACACTGGCGGAGGAATCGATGACCCATGATTTTGTGGCCGCCCCGCAAGCGGATGAGGTTTTGGCGGAGTTATCACCGCATTATCAAATCTGCGTCGGATCGAACGGAGAACGCGGAAATGTCATCAAAAGCCTGACCGTCACCGATTTGAAGAAATATTTCATCGATGATCATATTTTCACGAAAATTCAGGTGCCAAAACCTAAGCCCGCGCCGGATCTGTTTCATTTTGCCTGCGCGCAGATGGGCGTTTCTGAAGAAGACACCCTCATTATCGAGGACAGCCCCGCAGGCGTTACCGCCGCGCGCGCTGCAGGGATCCCTGTTTTAGGCTATATCGGCACCACGCATGATAAAGAAAAACAGGCAAAAGCCCTCAAGGGCGCGGGCGCGGACGCTATATTAGAAGAGCTTATCCACATACGCCGCCACCTGCCCGCATAAAAGCATTTGCGCAATGCGTGCTTTGTGATAGTTAAATTAGGTCTTGCAATTAAAAAGGGCGATGTTTACCTTCCCTTCAAATTTGTAAAAAGATCTAACAAAAAAATAAGGATTATAAAATGAGTGACGTAGCGGATCGCGTAAAAAAGATTGTTGTCGAACATCTTGGCGTAGATGAAAGCAAAGTTAGCGAAGGCGCGAGCTTTATTGATGATTTGGGTGCAGACTCGCTTGATACTGTTGAGCTGGTTATGGCGTTCGAAGAAGAATTCAGCGTTGAAATCCCTGATGATGCGGCTGAAAAAATTCAGACCGTCGGCGACGCTGTTAAGTTCATCAAAGAAAACGCAACAGAGTAAGCTTTCGCATTCATTAAGTTATACTGGTTTCCCCGCGCAAGCGGGGATCTTAGTTTGTGGGATATCGTTTTAAGATTCCTGCTTTCGCAGGTAAGGCATTTAAGGGTATAAAAAATCATGATGAGAAGAGTTGTTATCACGGGTATGGGTATGGTTTCTCCGCTGGGCGTGGGGGTGGATCATAACTGGGCGGAAATCACCAATGGGAAAAGCGGTCTGCGCAAGATCGAGCATTTTGATGTGTCTGATATTTCCTCGCAGATTGCCGGAATTATTCCGCGCGGCGATGGCAAGGGTGAATATAATCCCGATCTTTTTATGGAAGCCAAAGAGCAGCGCAAAGTTGATGAGTTCATCGTTTATGGCATGGCGGCGGCGCAGGAAGCGGTTGAGGATTCTGGCTGGAAACCGACAGAGGAACACGATCTTAACCGCACAGGCGTTTTGATCGGCGCAGGGATCGGCGGTTTGGACGAGATTTATAAGACTTCGACCTTGATGAATGAAAAAGGTCCGCGGAGAATTTCGCCGTTCTTCGTGCCGGCGGCGCTGATTAACCTCACGGCGGGCCATGTTTCAATCAGATACGGTTTCCGCGGGCCGAACCATTCTGTGGTGACGGCGTGTGCGTCGGGTACGCACGCGATTGGTGATGCGGCGCGTTTGATTATGCTGGATGATGCCGACGTGATGATCGCGGGCGGCGCAGAAGGTGCGGTTTGCCGTTTGGGTGTTGCGGGTTTCGCGGCGGCGCGGGCTTTGTCCACGGGCTATAATGACCGTCCGACCGAAGGCTCTCGCCCTTGGGATCGCGACCGTGACGGGTTCGTAATCGGCGAAGGCGCAGGGATTGTCGTGCTGGAAGAATATGAACACGCGAAGAAACGCGGCGCGAAAATTTACGGCGAAGTGATTGGCTATGGTCTTTCGGGGGACGCGTATCACATTACCTCTCCTGCGCCGGACGGCAATGGCGGCTACCGCGCGATGGAAGCGGCTTTGAAACGGGCGCAGATTAACCCATCCGATGTTGATTACATCAATGCGCATGGGACATCGACCCCCATGGGTGATGGCCTCGAATTCGGCGCGGTGAAGCGCATGTTCTCAAGCGCGCTGGACAGCGTTTCCATGTCCTCCACCAAATCCGCGATCGGGCATTTGCTCGGCGCAGCAGGCGCGGTTGAGGCGATTTATGCGCTGAAAGCGATGCAGATGGGCGTGTTACCGCCAACCCTCAATCTTGAGAATCCATCGGATGATTGTCAGGGCATGGATCTGGTGCCGAAGGTTGCGAAGGAAAAACCTGTGAAAACGGTGCTTTCAAATTCTTTTGGCTTTGGCGGAACCAACGCCTCTATCATCATGAGAGCCGTCTAGATCCATGAGCAAAACAGAAGCCAAAGCGGGACTTAAGTTACTTCTCGGGCTTTTTGTTTATGGGTTTACGTCATTTGTGGTGTTTACCGCGCTGGCGTTTTGGTGGGCGGCGAGCAGCTTTACGGCTTCGGGGCCTCTGACAGAAACCAAACTGATTACGGTTGAACGCGGTAGCGGCCTGAATGCTATTGCGGAGCAACTGGTCAGCGAGGGCGCGATTGAAAATCCTTACATCTTTATTTTCGGTACGCGGATTATGTCGGCGCAGAACGACCTCAAAGCCGGAGAGTACGAGATTACGCCCGCTATGAGCCCGCGCGATATCATGGTCAAGCTTCGTGATGGGGATATCGTTAAACGCCAAGTCACCGTGCGTGAGGGGCTGACCAGTTATGAGATTGTGGTTTTATTGAACGGGCGAGAAGACCTCCTGCCGCGTCATGCAAAGGAGCTGCCGCGCGAAGGCTCCCTCCTGCCTGAAACCTATAGCTATCAAAACGGGGAGGAGGTTTTTGAGGTGCTGAAGCGCATGGAAGAGGCAATGACCAAGGCCTTGGACAAAGAATGGGCAGGTCGCGCCGAAGGGCTGCCGATTAATACAAAAGAAGAAGCGCTGACGCTGGCCTCGATCGTCGAGAAGGAAACAGGCGTGCCGGAAGAACGCGCGCGCGTTGCCGGTGTGTTTATCAATCGCCTTAAGCTTGGCATGCCTTTGCAAACCGACCCCACTGTGATTTACGCGATCAATAAGGGCGTGAATAAGAATGACGGCAAAGGGCCGCTGGGGCGGCGTTTACTGCTAAAGGATCTGGAAGTGGATTCGCCTTATAACACTTATAAAAATGCGGGCCTGCCGCCCGGGCCGATTGCCAATCCCGGGCGGGCCTCAATTCAGGCCGTGCTGCACCCTGAAGCACATGATTATATCTATTTTGTTGCGGATGGCACAGGCGGGCATATGTTTGCCAAAACGCTCGCCGAACATAACGCCAATGTCGCGAAATGGCGCAAAATCCGCAAAGAGCAGAATTAAATGGATGTCCCCGCCGTCCTCAAACTCAAATTCACGCGGCCTTCACATTTGCCGCCTGATGAAGACGGCTCAGACCAATTCCCGATCAGCTTTCCGCAGCATTTTATCAAGACTTACACCGCCAAAGGCGACAAAGTTTATGACCCGTTTATGGGGCTGGGCACCACGGCCTTTGCCGCCGAAAAATTAGGGCGCGTGCCGTTTGGCATAGAGGCCGATGGGGCGCGGTTTGAATGGACGGCGGGGCAGCTTGTGCATTGGCAGAATATCCGCCATGGCGATGCGGGGGATGCGGCGGAGATGGGATGGCCGAAGATGGATTTCTGCGTCACCTCCCCGCCCTTCATGCCGATCAGCGATCAATGGAACCCGCTTACCGGCGGCAATCCGAAATATGCGGGTTACGGTGCGTATCTGAAGCGGATGGAGGAGATTTTTGCGGGCGTTGCCGCCTTGATGAAGAAAAACGCGCTGGTGGTCGTGCATGCGGAGAATATCCCGCCGCAATCGGCGCGCGGGGCCTTTACGCCGCTGGTGCGTGATCTGAGCCTTGCAATATCAAAGAGCCTTCGCCCCGAAGGCGATATCATGATTGATTGGCAAGGCGCGCCAAAAGGCACAGCCCCCTCTCATGCCTTGATTTTTAAGAAAGCCTAACGATCGTCGGTTCTTTTCGGAGGAATTGTCGATCCTGTGCCTTTTGTGGACACGCCTCCTCCGCCGCCGCCTACGCCGCCCGGGCCGGATGGACCTGCGGGGCCTCTGGGCGCGGCGCTCGGGGCGATTTCCATTTGATGACGGCGGGCAAGATGCGGGGCGAATTGCAGGCTGCTGGGCGAGGCATCGCCCAAGATACAGCCCATGGCGTCTTCGTCGCCCAGATCCTCGCGGTGGACGGGCTGGCCGAAGACGGCTTGTTTGACAAAATAATCAAAGGCGGCGAGCGGATTTCTGATCTGGCTTTCCACCCCCGCAGCCAGCGCATTGGTGCGGTAAGGGTCATTCAGCAGCATAAACGGCACCTGATAGGCTTGGCCGATCGCGCCGTCTTTGACCGCGCCGATATGAATGGCGCTGGTGGCATCGAGGGTTGCGTTAAATTCACTTTCTACAGGGATGTTGAGTTCGATAAAATCCATGTCGACATATTCGATTGTCAAATTGCCCGTATCAGGATCGAAAACAATGCCTGCGGCCTTCTTGAAAAGATTTTCACTGGCAATCAGGCCGCTTTCGCCTTCGCTCGTAAACAGAAGATCAATATTCATTCGTACTTTCACCCTCGATAAAACTCTATATAGTATGATACCAGAAAAAATATTTACCAAGAAATATAGTCTAATATGTGCGGAATTACAGGTTTTTATGGGGTGAATAATCGCCGCGCCCGCAGCGAAATGCATATTCTCGCGCAAGGCATGGCGCAGGCTATTGCCCATCGCGGCCCCGATGCGGGCGGCGTGTGGCAGGATCCTGTTTTGCCCTTGGTTATGGCGCATCGTAGGCTGTCCATTCTTGACCTTTCCGCCGATGGGGCGCAGCCGATGCATAGCCATAATGAGCGGTTTGCGATTGTTTATAACGGCGAGATTTATAATTTCCTGAAGCTCCGCGCAGACCTTGAGGCTCTCGGCGTGATTTTTAAGGGCCGCAGTGATACCGAAGTGCTGCTGGAGGCGGTATCGCATTGGGGGCTGAACCAGACCTTACAAAAAATTGACGGCATGTTTGCCTTTGCGCTTTGGGATCGTCAGGAGCGGGCGCTGCACTTTGCGCGGGATCGAATGGGCAAAAAGCCGCTCTATATCGGCTGGGCGGGGGATGCTCTTGTGTTCGGCTCCGAGCTTAAAGCCTTGCGCGCCCACCCTGATTTTAAGGCGGTGGTCAACCGCGAGGCTTTGGCGCTTTATATGCGCAATCTTTGCGTGCCTGCGCCGCATTGCATCTATGAGGGCGTGTGGAACATCCCCGCGGGGCATCGTTTATCCCTTGAGCTGGATGCGCTGGAGCCTGCACGCAATTTGCAAAAAGACATGCAGCCCTTTTGGTCGGCGGTGGAGAAAATGCAAAATGCGCGGCTTCATATTACCCGCAAGAGCGAAGCATTGGTTTTAAGAGAGTTTGAAGACCTGCTAGGCTTGGCGGTACAAGAGCGGATGATGTCTGATGTGCCGCTCGGGGCGTTTCTGTCTGGCGGAATAGACAGCTCGGCGGTTGTCGCGCTGATGCAAAAAAATTCTGAGCGGCCTGTGAAAACCTATACGATCGGGTTTGAAGAGGCGGCGTTTAACGAGGCAACTTATGCGCGCGAAGTGGCGGCGCATCTGGGCACCGATCACCATGAGCATTTCTGCACCGCGCAGGATGCGCTGGATATTATCCCTACCCTGCCCGATATGTATGACGAGCCCTTTGCCGATCAATCGGCGATTCCGACTTATCTGGTGTGCAAATTTGCGCGGGAAAGCGTCACGGTTGCACTATCGGGGGATGGAGGGGACGAGATGCTGGGCGGTTACACGCGCCATATCACGGGGCCGAAAATCTGGAATATCATGCGCCGCATCCCTGCGCCTTTACGGCAAGCGGCCGCCAAATCGATGACGCGGCTCTCGATTGAACAATGGCAGGCTCTGGCCAAGAGCAAGCCGCTATTTGGCAATCACATGCACAAGGCAGCGTCGATTTTATCGCTGAACAGCCAAGAAGAAATTTATTCCCGCCTGACCGCGCAGTGGGAGGACTTGCCCAATCTGAAGTATCGGAGTGCGTCGCTGGCTTCTATCGGCGCGCTGCCTGAGTTGAAAGATTTGAGTTTTGCAGAAAAGATTATGGTCTGGGATACGCTGACCTATTTGCCGCATGATATTTTAGCGAAAGTCGACCGCGCGAGCATGGCGACATCACTGGAGGTGCGCGCGCCGCTGCTGGATAGCCGCATCTATGAATATGTCTGGAGCCTGCCTGAAAATCTTAAAATCCGAAATGGTCAGGGTAAATATTTGCTGCGGCAAATGTTGCACAATCATGTGCCGGCGAAACTTTTTGAACGGCCAAAACAGGGCTTTAATATTCCGCTTGGCGAATGGATGCGCGGGGCGCTTCGGGGGTGGTGCGAGGATTTGCTGAATGCGCAGACACTTGCCGATCAGGGGTTTTTTGACGCGGCGCAGATCCGCAAAATTTGGGATGAACATCTTGCGGGGCGCGGCAATCATGCGAACGCGCTGTGGAGCGTGTTGATGTTCCAGGCATGGCACAAAAGATGGATGGAATAAAGTTTTGTTATCCTGAAATGCTTGCATTGAAGGATCTCATTATATCAACATAGATCCTTCAGCGCAGGCGCTTCAGGATGACAATGAGGAACGATATTAAAATGAAGATAGTTGTTACAGGCGGTTCAGGGTTTATCGGAACGCGGTTGGTCGGGCTTTTGAAAGCCGAAGGCCACGCGGTCACCATCATTGATATTGCGCCCTCAAGCACCTATCCCGACGATGTGGTGATTTGCGATGTGCGGGATTTGGACGGCCTTATCAAGGCCACTAAAAGCGCGGAGGTGATTTATCATCTGGCCGCCGAACACCGCGATGATGTATCGCCGATTTCGCTGTATTATGATGTGAATGTCGGCGGCGCGCAGAATGTGGTGAAGGCATCAGAAACCCATGGCATTCACCGCATCATTTTTACTTCCAGCGTGGCGGTTTACCCGCTTGAGCCAGAGGATAAGGATCTGGGAACATCCGAGGCTTTCCCGCCTGCGCCGTTTAATGATTACGGGCAATCCAAGCTCGATAGCGAGAAGGTATTCGAAGGCTGGGCGGTCGGCGATAGCGCGCGGTCATTATTTATGCTGCGCCTTGCCGCGACATTTGGCCCCGGAAATCGCGGCAATATTTATACACTGATGAACCAGATCGCGGGCGGAAAATTCATTATGATTGGCGATGGATCGAACGCAAAATCAATTGCCTCCGTCGGCAATGTTGCAGCATTTTTGGTCCATGCTCTCGGTATGGCGTCTGGCGTGCATATCTATAATTACGCAGATAAGCCCGATCTCAATATGCGGGAATTTGTAACTTCGGTGCGCGAAGCATTGGGACGCAAAGGCGCGGGGCTAACCATTCCCTATGCTGTGGGCTTGGCGGGCGGCGCGGCGTTTGATGTGCTCGCGAAAATCACAGGTAAGAAATTCCCGATCAGCACGATCCGCGTGAAAAAATTCTGCGCCGATACGGTTGTGAATGCGGGCAAAGTCGAGGGCAGCGGATTTGTGCGCCCCTACTCTTTACAGGACGGCATCACCGAAATGATAAAGGCCGAATTTAAAACTGGCCACAGAGAATGCTGCGGCGGATGCGGGCATAAAGACGAACAAAAGGCGGCGTAAATGCCTGAAACGCCCGCCCCTCCCAAACTCCTCTATGTTATCAATCATCCGGACTGGTTCTGGAGCCACCGCCTGCCGCTGGCGCGCGGCGCGCAGGAAGCGGGATGGGATGTCGGCGTAGCTTTTACAGGGGCGAGCAAGGATGAAAAACTGGCCGCGCAAGGTTTTACGGGGCATGAGCTGCCGCCTTCTGAGTCTGGGTTTTTGCTTTTCACCGTTCTTAAAACACTCTGGGCGATGCACCGGTTGATCGCGCAGGAAAAGCCGGAGGTGGTGCATGCGATTACGCTGAAATATGCATTTATGGCGGGGATTGCGGCGCGGCTCCAAAGGGATGTGAAAATCGTACATACGATTGCGGGGCTGGGGTATTTGTTTTCGGGCGAAGGCACAAAGCCGAAATTGCTGCGGGGCTTGGTTGGCCCCTTGCTCAAATTCGCACTAAAATACCCCCGCGCACAAGTGATCTTCCAAAACCCCGACGACGAGACGTTGATGGTGCGGCGCGGCTTTGTGAGACCCTCGCAGTGCCATCTCATACGCGGTAGCGGCGTGGATCTGAAGGCGTTTGCTAAGACTCCTCTGCCTGATGATGAAGCGCCGATTGTGCTTTTACCGACGCGGCTGGTGCATGATAAGGGAATTGCGGTGTTTATAGAGGCGGCGCGGATCGTTAAAGCGCAAGGGGTGAATGCGCGGTTCCAGATTGCTGGCGGCATAACCCATAATAACCCGCTGGCGATTTCACAAATCGAGATGGAAAACATGGTTGCGGACGGCGCGGCGGAATGGCTCGGCAAGGTTACGGATATGCCGGCGCTGTATAAGGCCTCAACCCTGATTTGCTATCCTTCCTATTACGGCGAGGGCGTGCCGAAAGTTTTGCTTGAGGCCGCCGCCATAGGCCGCCCGATCATCACCACCGATCATGCGGGATGCCGCGAGGCGGTGCGCGATGGGCAAAACGGATTGCTGGTGCCGATTAAGGATGCGAATGCCTGCGCGGAGGCGATTATAGAATTGCTCAGCGATCGCGCAAAATGCGCCTCCATGGGCTCTGCCAGCCGCAAAATGGCGGAAGAGATTTTCGATGTCAGGCTGATCGTTAAAACTACGCTCAGCGTCTATCAAACTGCGCGTGTATCTTAAAACGCGATCTGTTTTTCCACGGCGTCCTCTCCATCCGTGAAGATAACATGCAGCGTCTTACCGCCGAGCACCTCACTCAGATCCCCCGTTTCCACTGGCTTGGAAACCGTAATCATCGCTTTTTGCGGCGCGGCGGGATTAACCACAATTTTTGGCTCGCCCGTAAAGCCCATATCGCCCGCATAGGCAAAGACATCGGCATTTTCAAATCCACGTTTTGAGGTCACGGAAATCGCCATGCCTTCGGGGCCTGCGACAACGGTGTCGATACTCAAGCCTGCGCGCGGCTCCCGCTTTGGCACTTTATCCTTGGCCATGTCAATCGCGCTTTGAAACGCGGCGGGCAGGCCTTTTCCGGCCTTTAGATCCATCGTCAGATCAATCTGATCGGGAACGCAGATATCCTTACAGGCCATGAATTTAAGGGTAATTTTGAGCGCTGTGTCGGCATTCGGCTCCTTTAACGTCAGTTTAAGGGGGAATGTATGACGCCCTTCATACGTAAACACCGTGAACGTGTCCATCTCTCGCTTGCGCTTCGGGGTCGGCCAGAAGACATCCAGAGCGCTTATATTTTGCGAGCCTTCCGTTTCAAAACGGGGCGGCAGGCCAGAATCCCCGGGGTTTTTCCAATATGTATGCCAGCCCTCATTTAATTCGAGTTCGATTGCCGCCTCGATGGTGGTGGCATCACCGATTGTATCCACACCCGTGATGAGCCGCGCTTTTGCATTGTCGGAAGAGACCCAATCCGTGCCGCCCGCGTGCGCGGCAAAAGGGATTAACCCGATGATAATAAAAAGAAATGTAAAGAGTTTTGGCATTGTCTATCCTTGATTTGCTATTGTTATATTCTATATCGGATCGAAAGGATCACGCAAATGGATAAGGACTCAATGCTCACGGGGAAATTGCTGCTGGCGATGCCGGGCATCGGCGATCCGCGGTTTAAACATGCGGTGATTTATATTTGCGCGCATGATGAAAACGGGGCGATGGGGCTGGTGATCAATCACGAATTGCCGAATATCAGTTTTAAAAATCTGCTGGGGCAGCTTGGGTTTTCCTCCGATATCAAGATTGATCTGGAGAAACTCTCTACACCCGTCATGCAAGGCGGGCCAGTAGAGGCGGAGCGCGGGTTCTTGCTTCATAGCGGGGATTTTGCGCGTGATGAGACCGTGAAGATAGATGATGCGATCAGCGTGACAGGCACCACAGATGCGCTTGAGGATTTGCTCACGGGGCGCGGGCCCCAAGACGCGCTGTTTGTTTTGGGCTATGCGGGCTGGACGGCTGGGCAACTTGAGAGTGAGCTTACGCAGAATGCATGGCTTCTGACAGAGGCGAGCGCCGAGATTGTTTTCCATGCCGATCACGCCGAGAAATGGAATTTGGCGGTGAAGGGGCTGGGGTTTGACCCTGCGATGCTGTCGACCGAGGCTGGGCGCGCTTAAAGCCCCTCTTTCCAATGCTCGATCGGCAGGCCAAATAAAATATGATCTTGCCAGAGTCCGTTAATCTGCAAATATTTTTTTGCCATGCCTTCTTCCTCAAATCCTGCTTTTAAGAGCAAGGTTTTGCTGCGGCTATTATGCAGCAGGCACGCGCAATTTATGCGGTGAAGTTTGAGGTCAATAAAGCAATACTCTATTGTGGCCTTGAGAGCCTCGCGCATGAACCCCTGCCCTTCGCGGTCTTTGGCGATCCAATACCCCAGCGAGCAATATTGCGCCGCGCCGCGGCAGATATTGTTGATATTCATGCCGCCGATAAGATCACTGCTCTGGCGATCAAAAATCAGGAACGCTTGCGCCTGCCCCAGATGCCATTCGCGGGCCTGGCGCTCCAGGCGGCGGGTGAAGAAGTCTTCTTCCAGACAATTTTCACCCCATAGGGGCTCAAACGGTTGGAGAAATTCACGGTTTTTGGCCCGCAGTTTCGCCCATTGCGGCCAATCTTCAGGTTTTGCAGGCCGCAGGATAATTTTTTCAGACGTCATAGCCAGTTCGGGAAGGCTGGTATAGGGTTTACCCTTGCCCCACAGCATAAAATCAGGCTGCCAATCTTTGCTTGATCGCGTCATAGCTTTCAAGCTTGTCCAGCGGCCCCAAAGCGGATAATGTCGGCGCGGTGGCGAAAATGGTTCCCGCAACGCGCTTGATATCGGCAACGCTGATCGCATCTATTGAGGCCACGAGCTTAGGCAGATCGAGGGCTTCGTCCCGGAAAATCATGTGTTTGGCCTGTTGGTCGGCGCGGGTCATCATGGATTCTCGGCCCATCAACATTCCGGCTTTGAGCTGCGATTTGGAGCGGTGAAGTTCTTCTTCGGTGACATCGGTGCTGATTTTGTGCACCTCAGCGCAAATTACGGGGATGATCTCATCCAGCTTTTCGGGGCCTGTGCCCGCATAAATTCCGAACTGGCCGTCATCCTGAAAAGTATTGTGGTAAGAGAAGATGGAATAGACAAGGCCGCGTTTTTCCCGCACTTCCTGAAATAGTCGCGAGGACATACCGCCGCCCAGAATGGTGCTGAGCGCCTGCGCAGCGTAGTAATCATCGGCGATGCGGGAAACGCCCTGAAAGCCGAGTATGAAATGCGCCTGTTCGAGGTCCTTTTTCAAACGGATTTCGCCGCCTTCATATTGCGCGGCAGAGCTGCTTTGATTGGTGTCGGGCGGAAGCCGGCGGAAAATATCGCTGACCTGCTCGACGAATTCATCGTGATCAACTGCGCCCGCGGCAGAAATCACTGTGCGGCCTGCGGTGTAGAATTTGCAGATATAATCCAGAAGTGTCGCGCGGCTCATCGCTTCGATATTTCCTGCCTTACCCAGAATGGGCGCGCCGAGGGATTGGTTGGGGTATGCCACTTCAGAGTGCAGATCAAAGACCAGATCATCGGGCGTGTCGTTGCACATGCCGATTTCCTGCAAGATCACTTCACGCTCACGCTCGACTTCCTCTACGGGCAGGGTGGAATTGCGGTACATATCGCCCAGAACCTCTAGGCCGAGTTTGGCGTCTTCCTTCAAAAGATGAATGTGATAACTGGTCAGCTCGCGGCTGGTATAGGCATTCATCGATCCGCCGACGGTTTCAATTTGCGCGGCGATGTCTTGGGCGCTGCGGGTTTCCGTACCCTTGAACAACATGTGCTCAACCATATGCGCGGCGCCATTATGCATGAGGTCTTCATTGCGGGTGCCAACGCCGACCCAGATGCCGAGTGCGGTGGAGTGCATGGACGGGACATGATCGGTGACGATGCGGATATCGTTATCAAGGGTGGTGGTTTTTATATTGCTCATTATGCTGCTGATTTCTTTGTTATTTGGGCCTGGGTTTTTACAAAATTCTGAACAGTGCGCAGGTCATTGCGAAGAATATTTACACGCTCTTCCCGCTCAAACAGGTCACCAAGACGCGCGGGCAGCGCAGGGCGAGCGCCCGTTGCCTGCTCGACCGCATCGGGGAATTTTGCAGGGTGCGCGCAGGCCAGTGATATAATCGCACCCTCTATTTCTCGGCGCTGCGCCAGCGCGCCCGAAAGACCGACGGCGGTATGCGGGTCGATGGTTTCGCCGTTTGCGTCGAAGCAGGCTTTGATGGTGGACAGGGTTTCCTGCTCGCCGCAACGATGGGATTTGAAATCGGCGCGGGCGCGGCTCAGTTCCTCTCCCGTGACCATAAAATGTCCGGTTTCTTTGAATGTTTTCATCAAACCCTTCAGCCGCTCAGGATCGCCGCCCAGAAGCTCGAACAAATAGCGCTCGAAATTACTCGAAATGCCGATATCCATGGACGGGGAATTGGTGGCATGGACTGCGTTCATCTTCATCTCGCCGCTTTCGAAAAAGCGCGTCAGGATGTCGTTACGGTTGCTTGATACAATCAGCGTTTTGATAGGCAGACCCATGCGGCGCGCGATATGGGCGGCGAAAACATTGCCGAAATTCCCTGTCGGGACGCTGAAGGATATTTGTTTTTCAGGCGCGCCGAGCGCAATGGCGCAAGTGAAGTAATACACAACCTGCGCCATAATCCGCGCCCAGTTGATAGAATTGATGGCCGATAGATTAACCTCATCGCGGAAACTTTCATCAGCAAACATCGCTTTGACGATATTCTGGCAATCATCGAAATTGCCCTCCAGCGCGATGTTAAAAACATTATCTGCCAAAATCGTCGTCATTTGCTTGCGCTGAACATCGCTCACGCGTCCCTTGGGATGCAGGATGAAGATATCGAGGTTTTTACAGATGCGGCAGCCTTCAATCGCGGCGGAGCCTGTATCGCCGCTGGTTGCGCCGACAATGGTGATGCGCTGCCCGCGCTTATCCAGCACGTAATCAAACAAACGGCCAAGAAGCTGGAGCGCGACGTCTTTAAACGCCAGTGTCGGGCCGCGGAAAAGCTCCATAAGGTATATGTCATCATTGATGGCGGTCAGCGGCGCGACGTCTTTATGGTCGAAAATATCGCTGGCATAGACATCGGCAATCATTTTGCGGAAGTCCTTTTCAGGGATACAATCGCCGACAAACGGCGCCATGACGCGGTAGGCGATTTCGGTATAAGGCTTGCCGGCCATATCTTTGAGGTCATCGGCGGTAAATTTCGGCACGTCCATAGGCACATACAGCCCGCCATCGGGCGCAAGGCCGCCGAGCAGGACTTGTTCAAAGCTTTGCGGCGCGCCGCTGGTCAGGCCGAAGCCGCGGGTGGAGATGTATTTTGTCATGGCACGATTTTTAGGCCGTTTTGGCCACCAAGTCAACGAAGGCCTGATGCATCGGCGATGGGAAACTCTGCGTAAGTTCGGGGTGGAAGGTGGTGGCTATATACTGGCCGCGCTGCACCCATACGGGGTCGCCGTTATGCAGGGCCTTCACCTCAACATCTTTGCCGCATTCTTTTATAATCGGTGCGCGGATGAAAGACACCTCATAGCCTTGAACCTGCGCGTGGTGGCTTTCGAGCTGACGGCCATAGCCGTTGCGCTCAATCGTCATGGGCAGGAGGGCGAAAGATTTCTGGGTTTGCCATTGGTCTTCCTCGCGTAAGCGGGGATCTTCTTCGGGGGAATGCGATGGCCCCTGCTTTCGCAGGGGAAGCATTTTGGGGCTTACCAGGACTTTATCCGCTATCAGGATGCTCCCTGCGCAAATACCCCAGACAGGCTTTTTCGCAAATTGGGCGGTCAAAACATCCCAGAGGTCGAAGTTCGCAATGAGTTTCAGCATCGTCGTGCTTTCGCCGCCAGGCAGGATGAAGGCATCGATTTCATCAAAATGCTGCGGCGTTTTCACCGCGCGAAACTCCGCTCCTGCGCCTTCTATATGCGGGCGGTGAAGTTCTACTGCGCCTTGGAGCGCGAGGCAGCCGATGATGGGGTTTTTCATTTTTTAAACCACTAAGACCACTAAGTCCAAACGAGGATATATATTTAAAATAAACGCAGTGTCCGTTGTGATCATTGTGGTTCAATTTTTAATTTTACCAGCCGCGATTGGCCATTTTCATCGGTTCATCCAGCTCGGAAATCTCGGTGCCGCGCATCGCTACGCCGCCGAGTTCTTTGGAGGCCTGAAGCACGATCGCAGGGTCATCGAAATGCGCGGTGGCCTTGACGATGGCTTTGGCAAATTTTTCGGGATTGTCGGATTTGAAAATCCCTGAGCCTACGAACACAGTTTCCGCGCCGAGCTGCATACAGAGCGCGGCGTCCGCAGGGGTGGCTATACCGCCAGCCGCGAAATTCGGCACGGGAAGTCTGCCCAATGATTTTACAACTTTCAGAAGTTCATACGGCGCGCCCATATCACGGGCCATGGTCATGAGCTCGCTGTCATCGGAGTTCACAACGCGGCGGATTTCATCATTGATCTGGCGCATGTGGCGCACGGCTTCGACAATATTGCCTGTGCCTGGCTCGCCTTTGGTGCGCATGAGGGCCGCACCTTCGCCGATACGGCGAAGGGCTTCGCCCAGATTTTTCGCGCCGCAGACAAAAGGCGTTTTAAAATCGTGTTTGTTGATGTGGAACTGTTCATCAGCAGGCGTTAAGACTTCGCTCTCGTCGATGAAATCTACGCCCATTTGCTGCAAAAGCTGCGCTTCGGCGAAGTGGCCAATGCGGCATTTTGCCATCACAGGAATGGAGGAGGCTTTCATGATCTCTTCAATCAGGTCAGGCGGGGACATGCGGGCAACGCCGCCGGCTTTGCGGATATCGGATGGTACGCGCTCCAGGGCCATAACAGCGACTGCGCCGGCGTCTTCTGCGACTTTGGCTTGTTCGGCTGTGACCACATCCATGATAACGCCGCCTTTAAGCATTTCGGCCAGACCGGTTTTGATATTGATGACATTTTCGCCCATGTTTTTATCCTTATCCTTTGAAAACTGCGGTATTTATGCACATATAGTACATAAAAGCAAAGAAACTATTGCCCCGCTGCATTTCTTTGAATTTTTTTATTCTTCGTCTTCTTCTTCGTGGTGATGGCATCCGCAGCCTGCGCCATGCGCATGTGAGGATAAATTGCTGCCTGTCATGAATGACGGCTTATTGCCGGCCGCGCCCAATGGCATAGAGGTTGACATGCCGAGCAGTTTTTTAATCTTGTTTGAATCCACCATGGTGCACCTTTTATTTGTATTGTGAAGAAAATCTGATACATCATTACTGCACTAAAATACAAGGATTTTTGAAGATGAGTGTTCTCAGTTTAAAAGACGCGCAAGAAGCGGTTTACGGATCGCTGGATAATAATAACGAGGATATCGACCTGCATATCGCGAATTTGAAGGCCGCGATGGCCGCGATTGGCGCGGCAGAAGCGACATTTGACGTTGCGCGTTTGGCGCAGGGCAACCGCGCCGGGCGCAAGATGATGCAGGCCTATTTCAAGAAACGCGGTGTTAAAGTTGTCTTTAACGCCTAAAAAACCGATCCCCCCTCTTATTTATAATCCGCCACAGGACCCTTTGCAGGTTCTTTATGATGATGACGATCTGCTGGTGCTGTCCAAGCCCAGCGGGCTTTTGAGCGTTCCCGGGCGGCCTGAAGATCATAAGGATTCCCTGCAAACGCGGGCGGCGGCGGAATATAAGGGCGCGCTTTTGGTGCATCGGCTGGATCACGATACGTCGGGCGTGTTTTTGATGGCGATGAATAAACGCGCGCAGGCGAATTTGGGATTGCAGTTCGAGGAGCGCAAGACCGAAAAATCATATATAGCGCGGGTTTGGGGACATATTGAGGGCGAGCGGGGGCAAGTGGATTTGCCGCTTTGCGTAGATTGGGTGAACCGTCCGCGGCAGATGGTGTGTTACGAGAACGGACGGCCAGCGCAGACCGATTGGGAAGTGATTGAGCGCGGGGAATTGCCGGATGGCGCGCCGTTCACGCGGGTGAAGCTGACGCCGATTACGGGGCGGTCACACCAGCTTCGCGTGCATATGGCGGAGATGGGGTTCCCAATATTGGGCGAGCCTTTTTATGCGCCCGAGGAGGCGGAGAAGGCGGCGGATCGTCTTCAGCTTCATGCCGAGAGCCTGACCATTCGTCACCCCACCAGCGGCGAGATGATGACATTCATCGACCCCTGCCCGTTTTAAAAACAGGAGCCTAAGCCGCCTTCGCCTTATGCCCGAGCGCCTGCGCCGCCGCAACAGTAATCGGCGCTTTATTCATCGTGTAATAATGAATATGCTCAACTCCATTATCCGCCAAATCCAGCGACTGCCCGATGAGCAAGTCGGTCGCAATTTTCATCGCATCTTCCTCCGAAACATCCTCGAACTTCCCATGCAGCCAATCCGGAACGCTGGCCTGACAGCGTTTTGCGAAACCACACATCGATTTAAAATCATAAATCGGAAGCAAGCCCGGCACGATCGGCGTTTCGATCCCCGCCTTTTCGCACGCCTCGCGAAACGCGTAATACACGTCGTTATCAAAGAAAAACTGCGTAATAGCGCGGTCAGCGCCCGCGTCACATTTCAACTTCAACGCCGCAATATCCGCCTCCAGTGAAGGCGCATCAGGGTGCTTTTCCGGATAACACCCCACCGAAATCTCGAAATCATGCCAGCCCTTGAGCCCTGCCACAAAATCCGAAGTATACTGAAAATACCGCGCGTCCGCCTCCAAAGGCCACTGCACATCCGAATCCGCAGGCATGTCCCCGCGCAGCGCCACAATATGCTTAACCCCCATATCCCAAAGCCCGTCCGTATAGGCCTTCAGCTCGTCCTTGGTCGCATTGATAAACGTGAAATGCGACGCCAGCGGTATGCCCTCATTCTCCCCCATCATCTTCTTCAAAGTTTCAACCGTCCCCGTGCTCGTCGATCCCCCCGCGCCATAGGTCACCGTCATATAGCTCGGCGCTAAAGCCGCCAGCTCAGGCACAGCCCCCCACAAAACCTCCGCCATTTTCTCATTTTTCGGCGGAAAGAATTCAAACGATATCGTCGGCTGTGTCATCGCGCGCTCCAAGGCTTTACGTTTTATCAAATTTAGCTTAATACAATTCCATAGATTTAAGCGTTAGGAAACCCATGACCGCACAACAAGCCACAGAGTCCGTAATCACCCCCGAAATCGGTAAATCCCACGAACATATCCTGATCCTCGATTTCGGCTCGCAGGTCACCCAGCTCATCGCTCGCAGGGTCCGCGAAAGCGGCGTATACTGCGAGATCTGGCCCTTCAACACCGCCACCGATGAAAAAATCAAAGCCTATAACCCCAAGGGCATAATCCTGTCCGGCGGCCCCTGCAGCGTTCTCGACAAAGACGCGCCCACCGCGCCCGACATCGTCTTCACCCTCGGCGTGCCGGTCTTCGGCATCTGCTACGGCCAGCAAACCATGGTCAAACAACTCGGCGGCACCGTCGAAGGCGAGCAAAATAAAACCGGCGGCAGCCGCGAATTCGGCCGTGCCTTCGTCGATGTGATCGACCATTCCTCTATTACCACCAATGTCTGGGACAAAGGCGCACATGAACAAGTCTGGATGAGCCACGGCGACCACGTATCGCAACTCCCCGAAGGGTTCCGCGTCATCGCCAAATCCGAAGGCGCGCCCTATGCCTTCATCGCCGACACAAAGCGCAAATTCTACGGCGTACAATTCCACCCCGAAGTCGTCCACACCCCCCACGGCGCAGAATTATACCGCAACTTCACCCATGAAGTCTGCGGCTGCACAGGCGACTGGACCATGGCCAATTTCCGCGAAGAAGCGATTGCCAAAATCCGCGCCCAAGTCGGCGACGCCAAGGTCATTTGCGGCCTTTCAGGCGGCGTAGACAGCTCCGTCACTGCCATTTTGCTGCACGAAGCCATCGGCGACCAGCTCACCTGTATCTATGTCGATACCGGCCTGATGCGCACAGGCGAAAGCCAGCAAGTCGTTGACCTGTTCAAAAATCACTATCAAATCCCGCTGATCCACGAAGACGCATCGGAAAAATTCCTCGGCGGCCTCACGGGCATTTCCGACCCCGAAATGAAGCGTAAACTCATCGGCACCATGTTCATCGAGGTCTTCGAAAACTGCGCCAAGCGCGTCGGCGGTGCCCAAAAGGGAGTAGAGTTCCTCGCCCAAGGCACGCTCTACCCCGATGTCATCGAAAGCGTAAGCTTCACGGGCGGCCCGTCCGTCACCATCAAATCCCACCACAATGTCGGCGGCCTGCCCGAACGCATGAACCTCAAACTCGTGGAACCCATGCGCGAGCTGTTTAAAGACGAAGTCCGCGATCTGGGTAGAGCATTGGGCATGCCCGAAGATTTCATCCGCCGCCACCCCTTCCCGGGGCCGGGTCTGGCCATCCGCATTCCGGGCGAAATCACCCCCGAAAAACTCGAAATTCTCCGCAAAGCCGATGTAATTTATCTCGAGGAAATCAAAAAGGCGGGGCTGTATGACGAAATCTGGCAAGCCTTCGTCGTGCTTCTGCCCGTCCGCTCCGTCGGCGTCATGGGCGATGGACGAACATACGAATATGTCTGCGCTCTGCGCGCCGTCACAAGCACCGACGGCATGACCGCCGATTACTACCCCTTCGAACATGAATTTTTGGGTCGCGTGAGCACGCGCATCATTAATGAAGTCAGCGGTATCAACCGCGTCACCTACGACATCACCTCCAAACCCCCCGGGACAATTGAGTGGGAGTAGGGGATGGAAGAAGCCAAACTATAGTGATTTTAATTAACAATTGGACGTTACGATTGTGTTGAGCGTTGTA
>CAYGJS010000028.1:0-28137 GCA_964350435.1 uncultured Micavibrio sp. | reverse complement strand
GACTGATTTTTAACCGCTTGTGAATCCGTTAAATGAATTTAGTGGGATAGGTTCTAAGTGTTGGGAATATATAAAAGAAGATCAAAAATGCTTTATATGCCCAGGCTGTAAAACTGATGAAAAAATTGCGCACATGGAGTATAAAACTTCTAATGCTTTTGGTCCTATGGCCATTTGCCATACATGTTCAACAAAAATTCAATTCGACGATAATTATAAGCCTAAGCCTAAGCCTATGACTAGCATGAGAAATTCCAGCGGGGGTAGCTGGATGTCGTCCTAATAAGGCACAGGATAATCGCGCCGCACCGCTTCGATATCGGCAATTACATCGGCATCCAAGGCCAAATCAACCGCCGCGATATTGGTTTTAAGCTGCTCCATATTTGTCGCCCCAATTAGGGTCGAAGTCACGAACGGCTTGGTATTCACAAACGCCAGGGCCATCTGACAAACATCAAGCCCGTGTTTTTCCGCCACGCCGATATAGGCCTTCACAGCGGCGTCACATTGCGGCGTCATGCGCTTTTCTGGCCGCGTTTCGATGGTGACGCGCGCGCCTGCAGGCCGCTTGCCGCCCAAATATTTCCCGCTCAAAATCCCTCTGCAAAGCGGCGACCATGCAAGAAGCCCGCAATCCTCCGCCAGCGCAACCTCCTGCAGATCAAACTCAAACCGCCGATCCAGCAGCGAATACTCGTTTTGAATAGAGGCCATACGCGGCAGACCATGAGCCTTTGAGAGCTCGAGCCATTTCGCAGCCCCCCACGCGGTTTCATTCGACAAACCCACATGGCGGATTTTCCCCGCCTTTATCAGGCTGTCAAACACCTCCAATACCTCGATGAAATTCGCTTCAACCGCCGCCGCATCAAAGCGCGGGCTCCAGTCCCAATGCTGTTGAAAACTGTTCGACCCGCGGTTCGGCCAGTGAATTTGGTATAGATCAATATAATCGGTCTGAAGACGTTTTAAGGAGCCCTCGACAGCCTCCACGATATTCTTCCGATCGACAAACGCCTTGCCGCCGCGCACCCATGGCAAACCGGGGCCTGCGATTTTAGACGCCAGAATAACCTCCCCGCGCCGGGCTTTATGCGCCGCAAACCAGTGGCCGATAATTTCTTCCGTCTTGCCATAGGTTTCAGGCGAGGGCGGCACAGCGTACATCTCCGCCGTGTCCCAGAAATTCACCCCCTGATCCAGCGCATAATCCATCTGCGCGTGGCCTTCCGCGAGCGTGTTCTGATTGCCCCATGTCATCGTGCCAAGGCCGATAAGGCTAACCTCCAGACCTGTGCGACCCAGTTTACGATACTGCATCAGAAATCCTTATTGTTTTAATTTAAGCCCGGGATCTTGACCTGGAAACGATACGCATCCGTATCAATCTGCAGATCCCGTAAACTATCCGGCAGTCTTTGTGGTCGTGTCAAGTCCATCGGGCTGGCCAAAACAACCGGCAAAACGGCGTTAAATTTCTCAACTTTTTCCGGATCAACCTCTCTGCGGTCAACGGTGATTTTGTCAACATAAGACCCGCGCTCTTCGCTATACGCAAAATAACACTGAATATTCTCCAATCTGTATTCACCGAAAGCATCAAGCTGCGTGTACCAGATTCGGATAGAATTATCGAATTCCTCGATACTGCTTAAACGCAAATATTGCGGAAACTGCACATTCGTTTCCAGAAATGTTTTGCAAATGCCGTATGTTACGCCCGCCTCAAAAGGCTTAAGCAAATAATTCATCCCCCAAACTAAAAACAGCCCAAATGCGGTAAAACCAGCATATTTAAACTGCCTTTTTCTCCGCGTTTTTCTCTCCACACCCAGCTTTCCGGAGATCATCGCCTCATCAATTTCGTCTAATTGTTTGGCCTGCTTCTCGGCCTTTTCTTTTTTCTTCTTGTCTTTCAGAGCGCGACGCTGCTCACGATCCATAATCTCGCCCGTAGACAAGACAGATTCTTCAGCAGGTTGTTTTTCTGGTGGCTCTTGATCGCTCATAATATCGCTAGCTTGTAATTTTGATCCGCCCGACTGTCGCCGATTTTTGCTGTGTTTTGCTTTCGACAACCATTTCGTCGACAATTTCTTCAATAACGGCGCTGATCATGGCTGAACGGCCTTCACCGCTTTCGCTCTTGGCCAGCACGCGGCGGCGGATTTCTGAGCGCGCACTTCCGCCCGGATAATGAGCCGCCAGCATTTGCCGCGCCCGCCCCGCCCCGAGTTTATTATAAAGACGATTGCGGATGGCGACATCTTCGGTCGAGGTGGATAACGCCCAAAGCTCAATGGGTCCAAGCGTGTTATAAAGATGCTGTTCATAACGTCCGTCGGTTGACCCCAAAACGAACAAACAGGGAGCCCCAATCGATTTCGGGCCTGTCAGGCGGAAACGGATGACTTCACGCGCCGTGTCGGACAGTCCGAATGTGTCCTTCACATCATCCACGGCTTTATCGGAAATAGCTGTACCCAATACCCATACACCCGTAGCCAGATCAACCATATCCTTGCTAAAATCATCCAAAAGCTGGGAAGTCAAAACAATTTGAACGCCGCGTTTGCGGCCTTCACGCACATCACGGATAATTTGGTTGCGAACGGAGGGAGACCGGCTGGTTCTGTGAAACTCATCATAGCAAAGACGCTTGGGCAGCTCGCTTAATTTCTGAATTCTAAACTCGTGATAGCTTTTATATTTTTCGGGAATAAACTCCAGCGCATCTTTGCTCATCCACCAGCTTCGCACCAGGGCATGCCGGGCAAGCATGTACATAATGCCGGTTTGACGGTCGGCCAGCTCGTCGCCTTGCGGCGCAACATCCATAAGATCGAGCGAACAAATATGCGTATCGGCAATTTCAAATTGCGTGACCGATGACAGAATCGGAAACTCACGAATGGCAGATGTGACCATGCGCTCAAAGGCACTGATAACCGTTTCGGTGCTGAATCCGACAGACGTTTCTTCAAGCAGCGAGCGGATTTGCGGTCTTCGCGAAGCCGTAATGGAATCGTTAAGTGTGGGCACTGCATGACGTTGGGCGATATTGGCAACGTGATATTGCTCCAGCTCGAACATTTTATCAACCACATCCCACCAATACGGATCTGTCGGCAAATGCACGTTAAATTTCTGCAACGCTTCATCAACCTCGGATTCAAGGCGCGGCAGATAGGGGCGCGGCTCGGCATTGGCCGCCACATCATTCCGCCAGCGAAACATCTCATCCACAACCAGACCGCAAAGCTGCTGCATCCCGTCATACGGTTTATCAAATCCAGGCGGTGTACAGAGAAGAGTCATTAATTCAACAAGGAAACTGCGTTCATCCGGCAAAGGGGCGCGGCACCCCAGCTGAGTGTCAAAAGGATTAATCGCATATTGATGCCCCATTTGCAGGCGGTAATAGGCCGCCTCGTGTTGACGGTTCAGAGGCAATGCCTCACGGATAAGAGAAATCAGACCAGAGGAGGATGGCCCGATATCGACAACCGCCACATAGGGAAGTTGATTAAGGCCGGGGGTCATAATCGTTGCAAGGTTAAGGGAGTTCAGCAAAACAGACTTTCCCGCACCCGGTTGTGCAAAAATCAAATCAAACCATGTTGTCGTGATATTGGTGCCCGTTTGATAGGGGAAAACTTTACCATCTGGGGTTCTAAACAGCATCGATCCACCATCCATAAATGGACTGGATGGCCGCTGCCAGGGGAGAAGCTTCATAATTTCAAACATCGGCGCAATCCCCGTCGGCGCCGTCCCCCCGCAATGAATACCCATTGCCGAAGACATAATACAATCCAGCGGATCGCCGGAAAATTCGCTGACCTGCGCATAGCCCCAGCTTTCCAAAGATTGCGTTAATACGGAAAGCCTGTCTGTGATTTCGTCTTTTTCTTCCAGCGTTGCCCAGGTCGCTACAGAAATCCGAATCCGCACGACAGGTTCGCTGCGCGCCATGGCCTGCAGCCCTTCAAGAGAATACTTGATCTGTTTGTTGACACTATTGGTGGGCCCCATAATCGTCGCCAAAAACGTACGCATTTGTGTGGCGTAAACGCCCCCGCCTTCAATCAGAAAAGATATTCGAAACGGAATATCAGCATCAACAAGCCGGTTCATCAGCACCGGAAAAGCCGTGGCGTCCATTGGCCCCAGAGCCATATCTGCGCCCGCCCAGAACATGTTGCCAATCCGACAAACCGTTTTGTTGAGGACGCGGGCATCCGCAGCCACAATCTGATCCGGCAAGCTCGGCCATAACAGATCCGACATATCAATTTTACTGCTCGGCGCCCGCGCAGGAATAGGATCTCCAGGCAGACAGGCTCGCCAGTCCTCATTCACCTTATCCGGAAACATATTGGCACGAACACAGTTTAGTGCCTTGTGAACCTCTAAAAGTTCGCATTGAATACCAAGCTCATCAAGCGCGCTGGTTACCGCAGAAACATAACTTTTATGACGGGTTCTCAGAGGGGCAAGCGCGGCATTCGGGTATTGTGCACTGGCTGCATTGACCCACTCTTTAGTTTTGTCCTTTGCTTCAGCGGCGGCTTTTTTGGATTCGCTGCTTGTAAGAACGCTGGGACGTGTCCATAACACAAAATAAGCTTCTTCGTGGCTCAGAAACCGCTCCATGTGATGGACGCGCTCATCCAGAAGGTCGTTAAGCTCAAGCCCGATATTATTCGCGGTAATCCGGCTGGGACGGATAAGGTTTTCAAGCTCTTTTTTGATCCGCCCGGGATCGCGGGCAAAATAAACCTGCATCGCGTGTCCAAGCCTGTCAAATCGCGCCCCGATTTTAATGGTCGAGCCCTTGATGATATTTTGATATTCCTCTGTACCGATAATTTGCCGGCTTCCTGAAACCTTGACATATGAAATCAGAGACCCGTCCCGGGAAACAATGGAAAACTCACTATCCGAGGTCTCCAGATTAATAAACGAGGAGACGGATTGACGCATGGCCTTTTGAAAAGGGGCGATAAGTTTCTGGAAAGTATTCATGAAAAACGGTTGCGAGTCTCTTTTGAAGTTATCAATATGCACCAAGCCATCATAAATATAACCAACATTCGCAAACCATCATAGGCTTTTGATTATATAAGCTTCGCTTTTTCTAATGTTTTTTGTGTTTATTGAGAATCGGGCGGGGTTAAGCCGCTTTCAGAATATTCTGATATATAGAGATCCACTGCGGCGGAGTCTTCCCTCCGAACGGCCCGTCTTTGGATCGCCAATACGCCAAAATCTGAGGAAATTGATTAAATTCTAAATCCGCTTCCTTGATAATCCGCCGTTCAAGAGGAAATAACCGAAGACCTTCCAGCTTTTTTTCACGAGAATGATAATGCTTGGGACCCAAATAATCCTTGAGGACAGTCGCCAGAATATAGGGCTCATCTGTATGAAGCCGGCGCTTGACCTCCTCACGCCGCCCCATAAGAATATCAAGTGATTTCCGCGCGGCCTCGGCAATCGGCCCTTGCGATATGCGCGCGACATGAATGGCCCGCGCAATGTGGTGCAGCCGGGCTTGATCAATTTCCGGTAACCAGATCAGAATCCCAGACTTCATATCACTGACAGTTTCCAGATTAAAACATTGGTGGCAGAAAATGCATACGGTTATAAGATTATCAGTCGAAAAATCCGTTTTGTCGGAATTTTTAAAATGAACTTCCTGATACTTTTTTGATTGAAACCCGCAGCACTGGCAAATGTCCTGATCGCGTTCGAAGATCGTTTTCTTCAATTCCGGCGATATTTTTCCGTCAACAGAAAGAGCGGAACCGGCACTGCCGGATCCGCCTTGTTTCTGGGGGGCTTTGCCCGCGTTTTCCTTTTTCGGAAGAGGGCGGGCAATACCCAAAGTTATTGGATAATAATCCATTAGGCCTTAGATCGTTGTGAACTTAACCGCCTTAAGTTTAGCAGCGCCAACAGTTGTCCCTTTACCGATTGTATTGAACATGGATTCAAACATGATCGGAAGCGCGAACAATGCACCGCCCGCAGCCAGACGGATTGCGCCATCTTTGAGCGGAGTCTGCGTTGGGTTCTCAACGTGATCTTTAATTTTCATAACGCCAAGAACGCCCAAAAGCACTCCGAACAGATATGACATCGCGGCCAAAAGACCGGGAAGGTCGCCGATAGATGTTGTGATGTTTTTAGAAATGGCACTGAAATTGTTACCACCTCCGGCAAAAGCTTCACTGCTTGCACCAGCAATCATGGAAACGGTCATAACTGCGCCAAGATTGTAGTAAGATTTTTTAATAAAGTTCATGGTTTTCTCCTTGTTTACCATTAAGTTAGTTTAGTTGCTCACTAAAAATTTGCCTTTACCTAGCTCTAGCTAAAGACAACACCAAGTCCCCCTATGCCCAATGTCTGCTGGACAGCGTTTATAAGGGGTCCCAAATTCACAGCCGCCGCGCCGCCAATAATATGCGTCATGCCGGCCATGATTGAGGCCTGTTGATCCCCCTCGGCAACCTTGCGCACGATAAACAAACCGCGCACAAAGCTGATTAATCCGACGACAATCATAAACTGAATAATAGAGCTGACCACCGTATGGGCCGCCGCAACTTCATCGCCGCCCATGCCCACTGTATAGCTAAGCGTCGCGTCTGTAGCGGTGATGGGAACAGCAAACAGTGTTGAACTGGCCGCCGCAAGAATTGAGTTATATGACATTAGCGCGGCCCCCATAACGAAAGTCATAATTGTGCCAAGCCCCCCGGGTCCGCGGGCGCCGTCCTGCGAGCTTTTAAGCAGGCGGGAAATGCCAATCATGATAAAAATCATTCCCGCGCAAAATGCGAAGAAGTTGAGCACCGTATGCATCGGCACCATCATATCGCCCATGAAGCAGCCGAAAATCGAATCCAGCCCCCCCATACCCGCAGCAGCAGTTTGTGCGCATTGATCCGGCCCCATTGCGGCCGTCGTATTATAACCCGACACAGCGGCCACTGTGGAAACAGCCGTAAGACCTCCGGGAACTATAGTGTTCTTGGCAACTTCGATCGCAACAGGAAGCGCAAAGAACAATCCCCCAGCAGCAAGTCTGGAAATTCCTTCCCACAGACGTGTCTGAGAGGGGTTAAGCACATGATCGCGAAGTTTTAATATCCCCCACACGCCTAAAACCAGACCGGCCATATAGGCCATCGCAGTCAGGAAGGCGGGGAAAAACCCTGCGCGAATAATAACATCACACAAAAGCTCACCTGTGCTGACGCCCTGTCCCGGAAGAATGTTTCCAAATCCAATTGCATTTGCAGCACCATTTGCGGCATTGACAACGGCACCTGCAGCGGCAGCTCCCGGTATACAAACACCTTGCGCGTATGATGAAAAGAAAAAGCTTGCCGCCGTTGCAAGGGAGGTAATAAAGCCCATAACCCCAAGCCCGCCAGCACCAAATGTTGTAAACATCGCATTATAAATGCTGGGCAGTGAAAACAAAGCTCCCGCCGCCAGCAGCCGGACAACAGCTTCGGTGAGCTTCGTTTGCTCAGGTGCCTCGACATGATCACGCAGCTTAAGCAGGCCGACGACGGTAAGCACCAAACCCAGAAGATAAGCCACTGCGGAAACAAGCGCAGGCAGCTCTTCCGATGCATCAATGATGTTCGCGAGAATATTATTGAAATCAAAGGTAATCCCAAGGCCTGCAACCGCCCCCAAAAGGCCGGACATACCGCCAACAATATTTTCGTTATCAATATCAAGTTCTTCGTTCCCGCCGCTGATGGTCACATCAAGGGCCTCATAAATAATCGGAAGCGCGAATAAAGCCCCTGCGATTAAAATCCGTATAATACCGGTACGCACCGCTTGGCGCGCGACGGTCGGCTGGTTGCTAACGACATCAACGGCCTCTTTAAACTTCAAAAGCCCAGTAACCGCCAGCAGAATACCGAGCAGATAGGCGATGGCTGCAACCAGACCGGGCAAGAGGTTGGTCGAATCGACAACGTTATTAGCCAGAGTATTAAGCTCGTTGGCGCCGCCGCCGCCAGCAGCAAATCCGCCGCTGCTGATTTTTTCCAGATTATCCTGTAGCCCAATGGTTGTCGCCGTGCCCGCAGGCATAAAAGTATTCATCGCCGCTTCATAAAGAATAGGCAGCGCAAACAACGCACCGCCAACGGCCAGGCGGATTAACGCCTGAGGGAGGGGCGCTTGTGAAGGGTTTTCAACATGCGCTTTGAGCTTAAGAATTCCAAAAACACCGGCCACAAGCCCCATCGTATAGGCCAAGGCCGCCAGCAATCCGGGAAGCTGCGCGGTCGAGGTAACCATATTCTCTGCAATGACATTTATGTCTTCTTGCGCAAAAGCACTCTGGCCTTGCAAAGTGATAAAAATAAAGGCCGATAAAATAGAAAATCCGAGAAATCGAGCGCGATCTCCCAAAATAGTATTTTTAAGATAATTCAACACCACCGTCATACCTTTATTACACCACATTTTTAAGGGTTTGTACAAACTTTACTAAAATACTATGTAAATGCCTAAATTTCGCCACATTTCATATTATCATAAAAAGTATGAAGAAAAGATTACCAAGGCCTCGATGAGCCATGGTTTTAAAAAAAAGGAATAAAAACAGGAATTACTGGCTCACACGTCCTTGCGTACCGCGCACAACCCACTTTCCGTTTTCCTTTGCGATGGATGTAATCTTGCCCAATCCGGGCAGAGTGTCGCCAACTTCTGCATTATAAAGCCCGCCGGATGTGCTGCTGGACAGGGTGGCTCGTCCGCTCTGCGCAGAACGCAAAGTCCAGAAAACCTTTGATCGAACTTGTTTTTTCTTGCTGACGGCCGGTTTTGCCGCAACCTTAGGCGCAGCCTTTGTCTTTGGCGCAACAGATTTTTCTAAAGACGGAGATGTCTCAACCGTAGCCGGGACGGCCCCTGATTTCATAGATGAAATCTGTTTTTCCAGCTCTAAAATTGTCCCGCTTAGATCGGCAAGCTTTTGGTTTGCCGCGGCCATCTCGGCCTCCATGCTGGACTTCAGTTCTTGCAAGGCCTCGTCTCTTTCTGAAATTTCGGCCTTGAGGGCATCCTGCTCAACTCTCAATTCATTTTCACGAACCGCTTGTGCCGCCTCGGCAGCGGCAGCCACTTCTTCTGCCTGGTTCTCAACAGGGAGGACGGGCGGAGCAGACTCAATATCAAGGGTCTGCGCCTCTAAGACTAATGCCTCGTCTTCTTCTGCTTGATGATCATTGAAGTCCAGGATCTCACCGTCCGTTATCAAAGGTTCAGGGCTGATATTGAAGCCTTCATCTTCCGCGATTTCTTGGGAAGAGGCAACGGCGGGCTCCGGCACATTATTTTCGACAGGGGCTTCAAATGCCGCATCAACCTCGCCTAAATCAGACAGCGGATCATCTGTCAAATCAACCGCAAGTTCAGGCGTATCAACAAGCATATCCTGCGCCTCTGGCTTGACCGCCGGTGCCTCTGCAATGTCTAAAAGGGCCGGAAGCTCCGCAGGCGTTTCCGATGTGGCTGATGGGTCAGGCATAGGTGTCAAAACAGCAGGCTCTTGGGTGACAGGCACTATGGTATCAACCTCAGGAATAATGGCCGCAACGTCCTCCTCCGGCGCGTTCATGGGCGCGGGCATGGGCGGCATTTCGGCATTATCAAGCGCGGGAACAGAAGCAGAAATGTCGTCTTGCAACGGCGCAGGCGCAGAGGAAGAGCCTCCGCCAAACTGGCCATAGGCGAATAAACCGCCAGCCAGCAGGATAACCCCACCAACAATCGGATAAAAATTCTTTTGGATAAATGTTTTCTCACCGTGTGCACCAGGGGTTTTAGGCGATTTTTCACTGGAAGAGACATCTTCATCAGCATCAAGATCATCCCAGTCATCACTCAAATCATCAAGATCATCCAACTCCTCGATGTCGAGATCGTCATCAAGAAAATCATCATTCATTTTGTCGTCACTGATCATGTCCATATTCCAGTATAAAAAAACTATTCCTCAACAATAGCCTCATCTTGACCAATTGTCACAGGCTCAAGAAAAAGAATACCAATCGGCGTTCCGGCTTCAATTCTTACAAGGGTTTCGATATCCGAAGCCATATCATCCAGAATTTCCCGAACCTCCTGCCCGGCTTCTTCAATACCCGTAGCCACTTCTTGTGTATTATCAGTGGGATTATCCGATTGCGTAACGGTTTCGCCCTGAACCGTGATGGTCGTACGCCCCGAATCGGCAACGGCACTGGCCATCCCGTCGACAAAAGCCGCAGCCGCAGGCAGAACGATACGTTGAAAATATCTATGATCGACTTCGGTAGCCAGCCCAGGCAGAGTCGTTTCGGGGTCAAGCGCGACCGCATCAATCGCATAGCTCTCATCACCGATAACAATGGTTTCAAAGGTCAGCGTCAAAAGTTCACCCTGCTCCTCAAACGAACCAAGAATGCGGTTCCCCTTAAGCGGCCCTGACATAATTTGCGCAAGAACCGGCCCCGGCGTATCAGTATTGGCTTCTGTTAAAAGCTGTCCATAAGCAATTTTGCCCGCTGCCAGCAAGACCTCTTCCGCACTGATCTGGCTGGATGTTTCCTCGTTAAGGAGAGCGAGTTCTTCAGCCGCAGCATCTTCCTCATCCATTTTGGCCTGAACATAGGTTGTAAGAAATTGCTCATCCGTAATGCTCTTGGTCTCGACCTTGACGCCCTCATCTAGAGATTCCAGCACAAGAGACATTTGTTCGCGCATGGAATCCGAAAGAGCCTGCATCGCTTCATTTCTTTTGATCTCGGCATCCTTATCGGAGTTATCGACAATTTCAAGATTGTCTTTTTGGTTCATTTCCCGCTTTAGCCGCTCTTCTTGTAATCGCCTCCAGCGCTGCAAAGGATCTTCGGCATCATTGTTACTCTGGGGTGCAGAAATTTGACCAACCGGCGGTTCTATAGGAACGGGCAGGGCACTTCCACCTTCTTTAAAAGCCTGCTCCACCGCAGCATCATTGGTTTCCTCAATCGCTTCGATATAGGCTTTTGACGCCTCATCTGTCGCCGGAACCGACGTCAAATCAGGAGCCGCACCGACATAAGACGTATCCGGTAAAACTTTTTTACTACTGAGCTGCATGATAATAATAAAAACCAGAATAACAGCAACGACAATGACCCCGACTTTAAAGATGGCATTGTCACGCCATAAATCCCCAAGGGTTTTCCCTTGTTTTTTCTCAAAATCATCGAAGCTATCCCCCAGATCATCATCCAGGTTCAGATCATCATCAAGATCATTACTCATCCAACAATTCCTCGCGATCTGAAAGTTGTGCCTGGACCATCTGCCCCCTGTCGGAAAGCAACAATACCGGAGCGTTATCAATTTCATAAACCTTAGTGCCGTCTGCCGAGCTCACTGAACTGCTCCATGCCGGAGAAAGCAGTGTTAAAGGGGTCCTGACATAGGTGCGGCCGTTATAACGATAGGCACTGGTACGGCGATCAACCCCTGAAACATCCATACGCACAGACCCTTGTGGGAAAACCCCCTCAAGCGCAGAAGACATGTCTTTATTATTACCCGTGGAGGCCATACCGCCTGTATTGATAATGGGAGCCTTGGCAAGCGGCCCATAATCAGGGATAACCGCATCAAAACGATAATGCACAATATCGCGGTTGGCTTCGAGCGTAATGATAATCGGAGTCTGCAAAGCCAGCATATCAATCGACATATTTCCGTATGCAAACTCCGATTCAGGAGAGATTTTTAAAACATGCGTATATTGATCAGGGGAGGCCTCTGTTTCGATGACCGAAAAATTCCCGGCCCAGCTGATATTTTCAACCGGCCATGGTGCGCCAGTTTCATCGACAAATGTTACAGTTGTCACATGACCATAGGCCAGCTTGATCACCTTCGGCGGCGTTCCGGGATCAAGAGAAATACTCTCAACAACAAATTCTGGCTTCGGCGCGGGATAAACAGGAAGCGCAACGGATTCTTGCGTCCGGTCATACCGCTCAATCAATGTCCGGATTTCATCAGGGTTCAGCGGCAAAAGGCTTTGCAGCGCCGCGTCATAGGCCTCGGTCCGTAATTCTTTTTTGAGATCTTCAGGCGATTTTTCAAATTCGAATTCTTCACTGTTAAACTCAAATTCGGCCTGATCGTCAACAGCCGGCGCTGGCGGCAAGCTGTTATCTTCTTGCGGCAAACTCAAATCATCCTCAGGCAGGCTCAGATCTTGTGACAAAGCAGGCGCAGCGTAAATCATCAGCGCGCAGGCACAGCAAAGTAATAACCGTGTCTTAGAAGATATTTTTTTTTGCCAGGTTTTACGCATGGAAATGTGTCTTCGCGAAAATATTCATACGTTAAAAACAATAAACAGATCAAAAAAGCCTGTCACGCGCCAATTCTGCAAAAAATACAGAAACACACAGTTCTTTCTAAAAATGAGGATTAACGCGCCACTGCGACCCACTGCTCAATGCCCACACCGTTGGAGCTCTCCAGACGGGGAACGCGAACAACCACAAGCGTTACAAGCAGGCGATCAGAGCGTGAGCGGCTTCCGGATTGATAGGTCAGAATAAGCGGAAGTTCAATGGTCCATTGATACCGCCCGGCCACCAATCCTTCAGAGCGCACGATCGGTGCCCCCTCTGGCGCAGCTGTAACAACCTGTTGATTGGCTTCTACCATTTCGATAATCCGTGAACGCTGCAGGGCTTGTGTAAAACTCTCCCAGCCGCGACGCGTAAAGTTACGCGATGATTCCTGCAATCTACGTCTGAAATCGTTAAACCCAAAGGTCATAACCTCCGTGGAGGCCTGTGCCACCCATGACATAAGGGCGGGCGTGCTAAGATTCGGTTCGTTCAGCGCAACCATCGGCACCAGGCGGCCATCTTCTGTGGTTGCAAAATAACGGTTTTCTGGCTGATGCACCTGAATGACAAAATACATCGCGCCCAGAAGGCCGAGAATAACAGCGCCAAGCAAAAGACACAGCTTTAAAAGCGAGCGATAGCCGTCGCGATAAAATTCATTACGAATAACCACGCTGCCCAAACCGGAAACATCCTCTGCCGGATCTGTTTCTGTGGCTGGTTTTTGAGCTTTTTTACGGTTTTTTATTACGAGTGCCATGACGCCATAATGCCAGATAATTAACTTTAACAAAATTTAATGTGAACGAAACAAATACGTTTCTCAATAGTTTAAATTTTATTTATTACCGATTTCTTGATTTTCAAACGTGCGTTTTTGTTTAAGCTTATGATAGAGTTAAAGAAGTGAGAGTATTTTTTGGCTATTAGATTTTTGGTGTGATGCGGGAAAACAGCAAATTACAAAATAACAAGACAATGACACTGGGGCAGTCCTGGCCGCGCTTGGCGGGGATGGTTTTAGGTCTTATTGTTCTTGCAGTTCTATTGGTGTCGCCAGTATGGGCGCAAATCGATGAAGGCTGTTTTGATTCAGGCGGGGAGTTCAATGATCGCCCTTCGGCAGAATGCGCCCAGCAAATTGAAGACGCAAACGAGGAGGCATTAGAAGAAGCAGAAGAGGAAATTACAGAAGTTATAGAGGCCATCCCCCCTGTGGCTGAGATTGCTGAACCTTCTTTAACGGAGCCCCCCGTCTTTATTCCTTTTCAGTCTGGCTCTGTCGCGGAATGCTCCGGGGAGGCCTTCAGCAGAGGCTTACGTGTAGGGGCACCATGTCTCAACGTCATGATCGGCGCCGCCTTTTCGTCTTTTTATGCCTGTATGGGCCGAAACGACCTTTATGATTATACCGCAGATCGGTTTAACGACCACCGAGACTGGTTTACGGACATATTTTTGGTTGAACAGTTCATTCCCGCTCTCCAGCTTTTCTCGGAACAAATGGTGACTGTGGGCGCAATGCAGACCTTCAGTATCGGTACGTTTTTCGACGCCAAGCACCAGCTGGAAACCCAGAGATTATTTCAGGAGTTGCAGGTTGAGGCGCATAAAGATTATCAACCCAGCGAGAGTTTCTGTAAATTCGGAACCGCCGTTCGCAGCATGGCGCATACCGATTCAACGGCGCGTATGACGGCTTTGGCTCTCAGCCGCCGTCAAATGGCGCGTCACTTGGGGCAGGAAAATATCGGCGGTGCCCAGAAAAAGATTGATGATAAAATCAATCGCTGGAACCAGTTCACACAAAGATATTGTGATCAAAAAGATAATGATTGGATGGCGGAAGTGCTCGATTCCGGCCTCAGTTCAGTCTGTAACCCCCCGAATGCTGGAAACCGTGAGAGCATTAATGTCGATATCGATTATACCCGCGCCATCGAAAACCGAAGAACATTGGACATCTTAAGCGTGGTCTGGAAGGGCGTGGCTCAGGAGCTGGATATCCTGTCATTATCCAACAATCTTTACGGCCACAATATTATTACACGCAGCATCAGTTCAGGAAACATTGATAATGAAGAACTCGCAATCCGGTATTTGGGTCTGCGCTCCATTGTCGCCAAGCGCAGCGTCGCAGAAAACTCTTTCAACGCGATTGTCGGTTTGAAGGCACTGGGCTCCTCTGCCATCTTTTTTGATGGTGAGCAAGCAAATACATGGCAGTTTGTTGGAAAAATGTTACAAGATCTTGGAATCCCCGAAGAAGAAGTCGTTGATTATCTGGGTTTAAATACGTCTACAGAGATTGTTGAGCCGTATCACGCACATCTCAGCTATTATGCGGTGCTGGAGTTGATCTCAAAAAAGATTTATCAAAACCCGAACTTTTTTGCCAATCTCTATGACACACCGGCAAACGTAAAACGAAAATCTGCGGCCCTTAAAGCTTTCGAGTTGATGCTTGACAGGGCGATTTATGAGAGCCAGCTGCGTCAGGAAATGGCCATGTCGGTTCTTCTGGCCGCCAGATTACAACCTGATATAGAAGCCGCCTCAACAAAACTGGAGGGCGCAAATTAATGATTTTTGAAAAAAAACCCTCTCGAAGAATGAAGCTCTTAATGGCCTTGCTGGTAATGTTTAGCGTGGCCCTGACTGCGCAGACCCCAAAAGCCGAAGCTTGTGATTTTTTCGCTGTGGCTTGTTACAAAGGCCGCACCAAAGATCCAATCTCAGAAAACGGATACAATGTCATTTATGATTTGGATTACGGACTTGCGCCGAATGTGGCCTACCGGATCGCCAATGAGTTTACAGGCCATCGCCAATGGCTTGTAAACACGCTTTGGGAAGACAATCTTTTGCCCGCAATGATGATGATGGCCGATCAGCTCTCGACCTCCGCAGCTTACCAGACCTTGATGGTCGGATCATTCTTTGATGCCAAAAACCAGATGGAAACCCAGCGTGTTTTGCAAAAGTTAAGAGCGCAATCTCACAAGGATTATCACCCAAGCGCAGGGATGTGTGAGTTTGGTTCAACCACAAAAAGCCTGGTCTCTTCGGAGCGTAAATCCGAAGTGGATATGCATGTCATGGCGCAGCGCTTTCAAGACAGAATGATGGGCAACGCCTACACGTCCGCAGCGTCGGGGGCTCCCGGAGATTTCCGCTCTCGGCTGAAGCAGTATCGCGAAAAATTCTGTGACCCACACGACAATAACGGCCAGCTTTTCCTGCTTTGTGAACATGATCAGGATAAAAACTTCGGTAACAGTGATGCCGGCGCAGAGGCCCCCGTAGGCATAGGCGGCCACAATACCGAGCGTTTGAACAAGGACATGGATTTCTTGAGAACGGTTGATTACCCGCTTACGCTTGATATGGACTTCACAGACGATGTGCTGACGGATCAGGAGGAAGAAATTATAGCGCTGGGGGATAATTTATACGGCCATGATGTTTTTGCTCGTATTTCCGGAAAAGTTTTTAGAAACGCTCAAGACGAAGCTCTCCCCGCAGCCAATCAGGCGTTGATGGATGCCCGCGCCGTACTGGCAAAACTGGGCGTAGCCTATAATTCCTATAGTGCGATTACATCTATGAAAGCGGCTGGCACCGCAGGTTCAAGAGATTTTCTTGAAGCAGCGTTGGTCGAACTTGGTATCCCGGAGGACAATACGAATACACGGGATGAAATTGATGATGTCCGCCGTATTTTAGGCTTTAGCAATGCCACAGGCGAAGAAATCGGCCCCAGTTATCACGCCCAAATGGAAGTGTTAACCAAAAAGATTTATCAAACGCCGAATTTCTATACCAATCTTTATGACAAGCCTGTGAATGTTGAAAGAAAAGCTGTCGCCATGCAGGCCATTGGTTTGATGCAGAAATTTGATTTGTTTAAAAGCTATCTGCGCAATGAGGCCAATATTTCAATTTTACTGGAACTGGCTGTGGAAGAGCTTCAGGGCAGAGCCGAACAAAAAGTCAATGAGCAGTCTATAGAAGGTCGGAACTAACCTTGCAAAGGAAAGACGGATCGCCAAAAATGGGACAAAAGCCCGACACAAAAACCGCCATATTTTATACCTCGCTTTGCGGCGCAATCGCAATGCTTGCCTTGCTTGTCGCCAGTTTTCCGCATCTGGCAATAGCCGCCCTTGACAAAGACAAAACGGCAACGCTTGAAGCCAGACCCGAAATATTGGCCGCACTCTCAGGCTTTGAACCTGATGCGGACGTGACGTATCAGATTATTGAAACAGGAGGCAAAGTTTTTACAGGCAAAGCCAAGGTCACCCCGGGCGGGCTGGTTAACTTGCCTATGCTGGCGGAGGTCAGCCCGAAAACTGCGGTGGTGGCCTATAGATTTATAATTGAGGAACGTGAAAAAACCCTCAATTTCAAGCTTTTGCATGATAGTACAACCGGTCTTGTGACGCTGGACGGATCTGGTGCGGATGAATTTTCAGACATAGAGCTGGATTTAGGAGACCACGCGGTCAAAACAAAAAGTGATTGGGCCGGGCTTTTTGCAGAAAGCGATCTGGCGCTCCCGCTGTCGGAAAAATCAAAATCAGACAACAGCTACAAGCTCGCATTTTTCAGCGCCAATGCCTCAGATGCCTCCGGCGCAATTCAAAATCCGGCCAAAATTGAGGTTTTCTATCAGGCAATCGGTGGCGGCGGACCAACCAGTGAACTGGTGAATGATTTTGAAGCGACTTATTGCGGTAGCGGCCCCCAAATCAGCTATTGCGATACCGATAGGATCACGGCCCAAAATGAAAATATCGTCACAAATTTGGTTGAACCTTTGCTGATGATGGCCGAAGAAATCGTTCATTCCATGATGGGCAATGCCGGACAAATTGGTCGTTATTTTGATTCAAAAGAGCAACTGGAAGCCCAGCGCGACATGCAAGCCCTCAAAGCGCAGGCAGTAAAAGATTATCACCCCAGCGATCTGATGTGTCGCTTCGGAACCTTCTCCAGAAGCCTTGCCAAATCTGAACAAAAAAGCATTAGTGATAAAATAGCACTGAATAAAGCGCTTAGCGACAGCTCTCATAATAAAGAAGGGGGGGAAACTATGGGCGGTCCGGTCACCAGCACAAAAACCCGCCTCAAACAATATCGGGAAGTATATTGTGATCCACATGATCATAATGCGCAGCTTTTCCTGCTCTGTGAACATGACCAGGATAAAAACTTCGGCAACAGTACCCCCGGCAACGCCCCTCCGGAGGGTTTGGGGGCGCAATTCAATTTACGGGTAAACAAGGATATCGATATTGCCCGTACGTTGGAATATCCGCTAACGCTGAATATTGCTTTTGATGATGGTGAATTTACACCTGACGAAGAAGACGTTGTCGCTTTGGGACGCAACCTTTACTGGAGTAACGCTGTTACAGACCTCGAGCAAGCCAAGTTCCGAACCAATGCTTTTAATTTTCAGGAAGTCAGGCGGCTCATTGCCCTGAACAACGTCGCGCATCACAGCTATGCCAATATTGTGGCTCTTAAAGCAGAATCTCCACAGCCCGCTGAAGGGGCAATGCCAGGATGGGCCTATATGAAAACCATGTTAAGAGAGCTCGGTATGACGGATCAGGACATTGAATATATGGTTGGTGAAAATCCAAGTTATTATGCACAGATGGATATTTTAACTAAAAAAATCTATCAAAACCCAGACTTTTATACCAATTTATACGATAAGCCGACCAATATAGACCGTATCATGGCAACATTAGACGCGATTTCCTTAATGCAGCAGCGCGACCACTATAATGCATCACTTCGGCGTGAAATGGTGTCTTCTGCCATGATAACCGAAGCCCTGCAAGTCCATATACAAAGCATTAACGGCACAATCGAAGACATGCAGTAGCCGCTTTTGAGTGCTGTCTTAACGCGGTTTTAAGTTTTTTGGCACCATCTTTGCAAAGCCCTTTTCTGAAAACATGAATATGAATGGCCAAGCGGCAATTTTTGCACTTTGCCCATTGATTACGAAATGCATGAATACAGAAGATAAAGGATCAATCCCATGGGGATAACAAGCCTGGACGCCGCACTTTCTGGTCTGCGGATCTCACAACAGCAAATCAGCGTCATATCGAATAATGTGGCCAATGTCGGGACTCCGGGATATTCACGGAAAATTTTGCCGCAAAGCACGCAGGCCATTAACGGTCAAAGCGTGGGCGTCAGACCGGGAATCATTACCCGCAACGTCGATTTGAATTTGGAGCGTGATTTATGGACACAGGTCAGCTCGGTTGAGTTCTTTGATGTTCAGGAAACATATTTAAACCGGATACAGCAATTTCATGGCCCGCCGGATCGCGAACTTTCAATCGCTTCAGAAATCGCGGATTTACGCGATAGTTTCGCGATTCTCGCAGACTCGCCCGAAGATACATTTGCCTTGGCCAATGCCGTCAATCAGGCGCAGGACACCGCGGATAAAATCAATGATCTGGCATCATTAATTAACACCCTTCGCAATGATGTGCAGGATGAAGTTTCAACAACCGTAACCCGCATTAATGATTTGCTTGTTCAAGTGGCATCCCTGAACGATCAGGTAGAAAGCAACCAGAACAATAACCGAACCTCCGCCTTGATGGAAGATCAGCGCGATGAAGTGATAAAAGAACTTTCGCAGCTGATTGAAATCAGTTTTTTTCAACGCGGCGACGGGGTTTTGGTGATCCAGACCAATAACGGCATTGAATTGGCAAGCGACAGTGCAAAAACACTCTATTTCGATTCAACCCCACTGGCCGCCACCACGTCTTATCCGGATTCCATCAATGGCATTTTTGTCGGTGATCCAATATTGGAACCCAGCGCGGTCGATATCACAACAATTTCCCCCGGTGGAAAATTAGGTGGATTGTTGGAACTGCGGGATGTTGTCTTCCCCAAACAAAGTGCCCAGATTGATGAATTGGCGCATAAAATGGCGCTGCGTTTTGATGCCCAGGGCCTTCGCCTGTTCACAGATGCTTCCGGTGCAATCCCAGAAGACACCGCGCCGGACCCGACAACCTTGCCGGACCCAACCGCCGTTGAATATGTCGGCTTTGCATCGGTGATCCAGGTAAACCAGAATATCCTGAATGACAACACCCTGCTGCGGACGGGAACATATGGCGCGACCAATATCCAAACCGGTGATAACGAGGTTATTCGCCGCGTTTTACAAAACACATTCACTAGCATTGAATACCAAGAAATCAGCAATACCGATATCACAACTCAGGTTGATTTATTAAATCGCGGCGGCGCCGACCTTCAGACATGGCTGGGCATATTCTCGTCCAATACGATCACTGGCGGGCTCGACCTCTCCGCAATAGGTAGTCTCAATGATTTGATAAACTCCTCTGGCGGGGCTTTAGTTCCGCCGAATGACGAGTTTGACATTGTCTTCTCGGAAACCAGAACCGGCATCCTCGAAGGACCCGCCACGACAATTACGATTGATATGGCCGCCGCCGCCGCTACGCCGGGCGCAAACGCTCTCGACCAACTCGTGACCTATATCAATGGTTTAACAGGCGGTTTGCCCGCATCTTTAGCGGTCACAGCGCAGGCCGGTCCGAATGGCGAGCTTCAGATCACCACAACCGGGAGCTATAGAATTGACTCAAATGTCGCAAACGGTATGACACAGACTGGCCTGAACTTCCTTGGCCTAACCGATAGCGGTGCAACCGCGATTGCCCCCACCGATCCGTATTTTGATATTCAGGTCGGCAACAACCCGAGTACGCGGATCTTTCTAGAGCCCGGCGACACAGATGTCGACCTTTTGACAAAGCTGGGTGCCGTTGAGGGGCTGGCGGTTGATACCGTCAATTTCGCCCTTGACGGAGTTCTAAGGCTTCGCCCGGGAAATAACTTCGATGTGCCCGATTTTGGTGGCGATCTGCAAATTACCAGCGGCCCGTTTGTAGTTGGCGCGGCGGCATACAGCCCGCCCTTTGCGACATCGGTGCGCACCTCTCTTGACCCCGGTGCCAATATTATTTCGGCTCTTTTCGGAACATACACCATCGCCGCAGGCAACGTACAGGATCAGACAGCACTCAGAGATGTTCCCTATGGTTCGGAAACGAATGCATCCCTGGCAGTGCCTATTCCAACAGTGGGTTTCCGCAACACACTCCTCGGCCCGGGTACAGGCGTATCAACCGGAATTGTCGGCGCAACAACCCTGATCGATTTTGCCCAAAAAATGGTGAATGAACACGCGCAGGATTTATTGCTGAAGTCCAATCGTAAGGAGGATGAGAGTTCTTTAAGGGATCTTCTCTCAATCCAGCTCTTGGACGAATCGGGCGTGAATCTGGATGAAGAGCTGGGGCATTTGATTGTTGTCCAAACCGCTTATAGTGCGTCCGCAAGGGTTTTAACGGCAGTAGATGAATTGTTTCAAGAGTTGTTGAACGCCGTGCGGCGTTAGGGGCTTATAATTAAGATTGTAATCAGGAGAAGGCTATGACAGGCGTATCAACATTAGGGCAGGCACTGAACAGAATTAACCTTCTGGGCGATCAGAACAAACTCTTAAATGCACTGACGACCCAGCTTTCAACGGGCAAAAAAACGCAAGAGTTCTCGGGCCTGGGCAACGATATTCTCACCTCGAAACGCGCCCGCGCCGGCGTCAACAGCGTTGAAACTTACCTGGATAATATCTCCAGTGCCGACCGCCGCATGAAATTGATGACGACGGGAATTGAGGAATTTCAGGCGCAAGCCAAAAATATCTGGGAATTGATGATTGGCCTGGGACAGGAAAGCCTGCATGACGACCGCGCCGATATTATTTATGGCTTGCAAACGGTAGACGGCACTCAGAATTTAAGCGGCTTTGGTTCAATCGGCGCATTGGTGGCCGCAAACGCGCCCGAACTTGATCCGCCGAATGATAGTTTTGAAGTCACGTTTTCAGATCCGGACGATTCAAGCTCTTTCGTAACCATCACGGTGGATATCAGCGATGCCGCCGCCGCCGCCGGTGCGGGAAACGCGCAAATAGAATTGGTCAATTACATGAATACCTTGCTGGCGGCTGTACCGGGCGGCGTTCCCGCTGCCTTGAATGCGAATATCGTGGCCTTGGGCACAGGCGAGATTTCATTTCAAGGAACCGCCAATATAACGATCAGCAACCAAAACAACACCACTATAAGCTCAGCGGGAATGAGTGCGCTTGGTCTGTCACCCGGCCAATATGAATTGGGGCCTGAATATGAAATCGGCATCAACAACGCCAATCTGGATGTCGAATTGGCCACAATCAAAGACGCGGCGAACGATTTGTACGATTTTATGGTAGATCTTTTAAACACCGAAGATGACGGGCGTTATCTTTTTGGCGGCGCCGATACCTTGACCAAACCGATCACTGATACGGGTGCATTGACCTCAAAAGTTAACGCCCTTTTGAGCGGTTGGAAAGACGGCACACTTCCGACAAATGCGTCACTGATCAGTGCCTATAGCGCAAGAACATTTTCTCAAGACCCCAACGCAATCACCGACACGACCATCGGTTATTCTGCGACCTTGACCAATGGAAACGCGGGAAAAGTTTTCGTGCGCGTAAAAGAGCAATCGGAAATCGATTATACCGTTCTGGCGAATGAAGATCCGTTTCGCGATATTCTGGTTGCACTGTCTTTTATTAAAAGCGATGAATTCACGCCCATCGCCGACGTTTATGCCGAACCGTATACACCGGGCGACGTCCCCATCAAGGAGGGGGCACCAGGCGCAAACCTGCAGGAGATGAAAGACAATTTTTATGCGATTTTCAACCCCTTAACGACCTCTGTAAACCGCGCAATTGACGAAGCCGACAAAGCCCGTTTTCGCGTAGAGTCAGATCGCGCCCGAATTGACAGCATTAAACAAAGCTATATCCAGCAGCGCGCATTATACCAGACAACAATCGCGGATGTTGAAGATGCAGACCTTACCGATGTTGCCGTGAAAATACAAACCTTGCAGGTTCAGCTCGAAGCATCTTATACCGTGACCGCCCGCGTCAGCGAATTGACACTGGTGAATTTCATATAATCCATGCGTAATATGGATGGGGGTTTAAGCCGCATCATCATCTTGAATGATGATTTTCCCGCGCTGGTTCTGATCCCCGTTCAGGACAGTAACAAGCGGACTTTCAGCCGGACTGATGGCGTTGCTAAAGATCGATTTGACCGCGCGTTGAAAGCTGCCTGAAACCAGAATATCGGCTTCCAGACGGTAATCATGGTCGGCATTCCAGACAAATTCGAAATTCGCCTGCTTGCTCCATAAATCCAAAATGCGTTTAAGACTGTCCCCTTTTTGGGCTTCCCATATCTCAACGCTGGGCGGCTTTGGGGATAGAGCCTGAGGTGCTCCTCCTCCCCTGTCTTCTTCTATAGACACCAGATTAACAGGCACATGGGCTGCCATAGCCGCACTGTTTTGATCTGTGGAGTCAGACTCTGGAGAGAACGGAGTGCTTTCAACGTCCCTCATCGCTGTCGACTGTTGTGACTGAGAAGAAACGAGCGTCAAATCCTTAATTACAGCCATAGTTTCTTTCGGCTGTTCGGCTTTGACCGCACCTGGATCCTTTATATTCATACGGCGGTGTTGTGATGCTCTCTGATTGGCATCGGCGGCTTCAATGATGGAAGAGGGGGGGAGTTTGGCAATCAGCGGGGCCTCGCCTGCGGCCGGCTCTGTTAAGGCCATGACTGGCGCGCTCCCCTTTTGGGTTCGGCTGATCTGGCTTGGGTTATAAACATGCAAAACATTTCCGCGGATCGATGAGGCAAGATTTAAAGGCCTGATCATATCTTCAACGATATCAGTCCATGGTTTCCCTCCCTCCCAGGAGACTTGTTGCCCGACATTAATGCTTTCGGCAAAGGAGAAAGAGTAATTGGCAGGCACAATTTGACTCAGCGCCAAAGCCAAAGGAATATTATTCGCAAACCCCTCAATAATCTCATAATCATCAGAATCCATAGGGGTGGCGGGAACAGGCACAGTTTCGAATACAGGCGCCGTCTCAATCTTTGATTGAGAGTTAATTGTCGAAGGGGCAACAACATCGTCAAAGCTCTGACGCGCGGTTTTGGGCGCATCCTCAGGCATCACAATCTTATTACGCACCATAAGCCTGCCCTCTTGATTGGCGTTTTCATCAATCAGGGATGGCAATTCAGGAAGGGGGTTCTCGACTGCCGTTACGGGCGCAGGGATGTCCATAACCTTCGGCGGCATTCTGCGCGCAACATTTTTGTCCATGATCTCTTTATTGTGTGACGTCAGATCCATGGGGGCATCTCCAAAATCACGCACTTTGATAACTGTTTCTGCGGGGGCCGGTGCCCGGGCTGAGCGCGCAGCAAGGGGTTGCGCGCGCGATGGAGGCGGCGCGAGATCGTCAATCCCGGGTAAGGGCTCAAGAGGCAGCAATCTTTCCGGAGCTTGGTTCGGCAAAAATGTCTGTGAATTCATTGGCTGAAGGCCTTCAGTATTAACCACCACCGGCGGAGAAGCCGGCATTTGCATTTGGGGGGTCTGTGTTTTCACTGTGGTGTCCTGAGCGGGAGGAATCCACTCAAACCCCGCATAACCTTGGCTTATTGTAAAAGGCAAAAGAAAGGTTGAGGCCAGACAAGTCGTAAATAAAATATTTCTAATGGAAACGCTGCGCATGTATTTTCAAGCCCGTATCTTTGGTTTTCTAAAGTATGAGAATGAAAAACCATAGCGGCCTGCGCTATAAAAAACAAGCATTTGCAAGAAAGAGTAAAAGAAAATTTAACGCCAGGCGCAGAAGCGATCAATTTTTTTATATCACGCGCGGCGAAGAACAGGCTTATAAACCTGCCTCTGACCCCTAGCCCTTAGCCAAAATCTTTAAAACTGCGATGTTGGACGCGCACCCAGGCCGGTCTTTGAACACCGATCAGCCAGGCTCTGAAATTGCGAACGGCCGCAGGAACCGTAAGGCCTTTATTTTCCAAAAAGCGGAAAACCAGCAAATTGAGAATCATCAAAGTAAACGTGGATGTACGGAAATAAACCAGCAAAATAGGCAGCGGCGCAGCCGCCCGCGCATCAAACGCAAAAAACCGTACAACGCGCATGCTATTACGCCAATGCCAGTTCATTTTTTCTTCGAGGTTCTGTAACTCCTGAGCGGCGGTCATTAAAAAGCGTCCCTTCGGTTGACGTGATAAAAACTATACCAGATTGAGTATAACCCCCAAAGACTTAATGAAATCTTTAAAAGATACCAGCCTTGAGAAGGCTGCCTTCTGGGTTTTCAGACGCTCCTAGGTGTTTGTCGAAGAAGACAGCAGCAGATAATGCCTTCTGTCAATAATCCCTTGCTCGAACACAATCTCCGCCGACCTGGCCATGGTTTGGCCATATTGATTGATCATGCGCTGAATTTCATTCGGCCAGTGTGTAAAATCCATATCCATCAGCTTTTCACGAACCTCGTCGGGGAATTTCATCCACTCCCGCACGCCGCAGCGCCCGCCGCCAATCCGTGGAACCAAAGCCTGCGTAACAACCAGGCGCAAAGTTTCCATCAACGCAATCGCCCGTTCTTCACGCTCTTTCATGTCATAACTCGACAGCATCCGTTGAATGGTCGCCGCGACCCCCGTGGTATGTGTCGTGGTATAAACGGCATGGCCTGTCTGTGCCGCCTCGATAGAAGCGTTGATCGTTTCGCGGTCGCGTGATTCCCCCACCAGAATAATTTCCGGCTTCCGCCGCAAGGCATTGCGAACGCCATGTGCAAAATCCGGCAAATGCCGTGGAATTTCACTTTGTGAAACCAAAGAGCGGGGGCTTTCAACGGAATCGTAAACATATTCAATCGGTGATTCATAGGTCAGCATCTTGCCGCATCCATGCGGACGCTCAAGCAGCAGGCGGTTCCCCGCAGCCAGCAATGTGGTCTTTCCTGAACCGGTCGGGCCCGTCACGATCACCATACCCTGCCGCGGCGCCCAGGCATCAATGATTTCCTGCTCAATCCCCAGATCTTTCATCGTCGGCGGCTCGCTTGGCAGGCTCCGCAATGTAATCTGCGCCGCATCACGCCCGCGAGAGAGAATGGCTGTGATATTGACACGAAAGCGAACGCGGCTATAGCGGTCAGGACGAATCTCGTATGAAATGTCTAAATCTTTAGCCGCCGCCAGCCTCGACGCCGCTTCAGGGCCATATATACGCGTTAGAAAAACCGACATATCTGCGGCATCAATATTACGAAAAGTACCAGGGTACAATACACCATGAATCTCGTTATAAGCCGGCCGGTCAGACTGAATGGTGATATCAGAGGAGCTTTGCTTAACGCACCACAGCAAGAACGGATCGACATGCGCTTCTGTGAAGCGGTCGGGCTCATCCGGCCATGTTTCAGCAAAATTATCCTCAGCCTTAAGAAGGCTTATCGGTTTGCGGGCTTCCATTCATTAAACCCTGTCATGAGTTGCGGTTTACCGGTTATCTGGACAGATCTGTCCCCAATTCTCATTTCTTCGCCATTACCGGTCACACCCATATCGACCTGCAAGGCATAGGGCGGAGAAACCATCCCTTGCGCCAAAAGTTTACGATACCGCACCATGCCCATAAAATCGGCATTCAGGCGGTTTAAATCTGTTTCAAACGTATCATCCGCCTGGATAATCCCCTGCTCCCAACCTTTCCGCACCAACTCTACCCAAAGCGCGCGCTCCTCTTTTGTTTGTGGCAATAAAATATCCGGCGGCGGCTCGACCTCACCCCATACACGGTCCAGATATGTATGCCATGTTCTGGGCGTGCTGACGATTTTTGCATTATTGATGATGTTATAAACGCGCTCAGACACGGCGGCGGTCTGTCCACCCGTGTCGATGAGCAAAGCATTGACGGATTCATTAATGATCGGTGGCTCAATCACAAAACCGGAAGGCGCGGAAATCAGAAGCTGCCGAAAATTATAAACTTTATCGAGATAGCGCCCCCGGGTTTCCAGCTCTTTCCGGATCGCATAGCTTCTCCAGGCGAGCCCACCTCGCGCCCCAAGGGACAGCGCCGCCTCTTTAATCGCATCACGGCGAATATCCAGCGGCAAGGCGGTATCTTCCGCATCCTTGTTTTTCTTCTCCATATAAAGAAGCTGATCCAGGGATGGCGGCGGTAAATTCGGATCAACCTCTACGTCATCAACAATCAGTTCGGCAGCGTAAGACACAGCACAAAAACCGATGCCGGCCGAAAACAAAACACCGATAACGCCAAGAGATAAAAAAAATCGGGATATACGCATGATCTCCCCTAGCTGCCGCTTCCTGCATGAGCAACATAATGAATTTCAATCATCCGGCGGCCGCTATCGACCTTCACGTCAGCGCGCACGCCGAGCTGAAGACCAATATCACGTAAAACATCAATAACAGGCCTGTTCTCAACGTCCAAAGATACAACAATCGGAATCACGGGGGCACTGCCGATCGTTAAAAACTCATATCCCGCCCGGTTAGCCAGCGTTTGTGTAATCGGCTCAACAGGGCCAATCCAGTTAACTGTGATTGCTCGGCGCAGTTCACTCGGTGCATTGCCAATCGGCCCGACCTGAGCGCCAGGCGTGCGCGTCTGCTCAACCGCAGCTAAACTTTCCAGCGCATTAGAGGCACGATCCGCCGCGCTGGCCAGCATGGCCGAAACCGTATCGGGCGCGGCAACAACCTGCGGGTTATCATTACTGAATCGCTCAATATTAGAGCAAGCCGACGCAGATAAAGAAAGCATTATACAAACAGCGTATAAAAAGCGGAAGCGCATAGCGTTTTAGACCCCGTAAAAACCCGACACCGAATGCCAAATGTAAATTCAAACATAATTGTGATTTAAGACTAGCGTCTGGATATAATGAGCGCAAGACACCTTTCCAAAATGCCCCCAGCCTTTATAGGCCGACGGGTATTTTAGGCTTGAAATCACAATTCACTGCGTTTTCACCAAACCGCTATCGCGCAGAATATTGACGACTCGGGCTTTATATTTATCGCCGTGGCGCGGCGTGCGGGAGTGGTAATGTGCAATCGCTTGCGACAGGCTGCCGGTTTCATTGAGATGCGAGCGCAGAATCCACGCGGCCACGCCAACATTGGTGCAGGCATCATCCCGAAGCCACGAACGCGCGGTCGCAGGCGGCACCCCCCATTTATCCGCAAGCTCAGGCAACCAGATCGTATTGATCTGCATGGGCCCAAGGTCATAAGAGCCGTTGGTATTCTTAACCTCTTGACCGATCTGCCCGCCCTCGGCTTTGTAAATCCCCACAAGCACCGCCGGTGGAACAGAATATGTCTGGGAGGCCAGCATTAAACAGGCGGCTAGAATTGTATTCGCACTCATAACTATGAATCTCCTTTCTTGAAGAAAGACATCGGACTTCCGCCTTGGCTTCCTTTATCTTCCTCGCCTTTTTCTTCCTCGGCAGCAGGCGGAGCCGCTGGTGGAGGTGGCGGCGGCGGTGCAGCGGGCGGCACTGGTGGTGCGGCGGGCGGCGGAGAGGGGGGCTCACCCTCCGCAGGCTTCTTCGCAAACATCGACATCGGATTGCCACTCGCAGGGGGCGCAGCCGCTGGGG
>CAYGJS010000027.1:0-28611 GCA_964350435.1 uncultured Micavibrio sp. | reverse complement strand
AAATACAACGCTCAACACAATCGTAACGTCCAATTGTTAATTAAAATCACTATAGGGAAAACCACCCTGATTCGAAAACATCTAAAATTTGCCTTCCCTCCCCTCTTGCCCCATATTGATACAGTCAAAATGAAAAAAGGGGAGGGGCCAAAATGTCTGAAGTGAACGCCAGCGATACGCGCCTGATTAATGCGCCTGAAGACATTTTCGAAACCTATAAAGGCGCGGGCGAAAACGCTATGACAGGCGTAGAGGTCGAACTTGCGTTTTTTGACCCCGCCGCCCCTGACCTTACCCCAATGACAATCCCGCAAAACAAGGTCGTCAAAAACGCCACCAATTCCCAGTGCGGCGCCGATTGGGCGCGCAACGAGCCTACTTCGGAAACTCTGGAGATCGGCTCCGCGCCGAATTCTGCTGATAATCTGCGCGCCATCATGGCGGACACACAAGCAAAAATAAAATGCCTGAGCGACAAGGCCGCAAATATCGGCCTGAAACGCTCCTATTTTCAAATGCTGCCCGATAAATCCGCCGCAGACCTTCTCAAAAATGTTATGGATATAGAGCGCTATCAAGCCTTCTTCGGCCCGCCGCGCGATGATATGCAGGGGATCGCCGCCTATTTCTCGGTCTGCAAATCCAACCAGATCTCCGTAAGCTACCGCTCCCACGATCACATGCTGGAGAATGTGAGGAGACTCTACACCCTCGCGCCATTTTTGTTTATGACCACGGATAACACCGCGCCGTTCGATCAGGGTAAAGGCTTCAAAGGCCATGCAGGCATGCATCACCGCGCTGCGCTCGGCTCTCGCGGAGGTTTCTACCCCTATCTTTTCACCGCCAAAACCGGCGAGGACTATATCGCAAGTCACATCGAACACGTCATGAACAACCCGCTTTTTGTTTATTACGACGAAAGCGGCAAACTCATACGCCTGCCCTCAGGCACATGGACCAGCTTTAACGCCCTGCGGAAGCAAGGACTAAACACCGCCACCAATTATTATTTTTCCGAAAGCGTCCTGTGGCCCGATGTCAAAATCGCCGCACTAAAAAACAGCAGCGGCGAGGTTAATAACCACCGCTATGAAGCCCGGATGCTTGGCGTCGGCCTGCATCAGCACCAGACTGCGCTCCTTGTTATTGCTGCTCTGGCCTTTGATGAAGCTTTTGCCTTTGGCGTTGACACACTTCTTAATGAATTCGGACTGACGCAAAATTCGGGCACTGCGCTCAAACCCCATCTTGAAGCCGCCTATAAAGCTGCCCGCGAGCATAACGGCAAATTTATGGATATTACCTATGGCACAGGATCAATGCGGGAGTTCGGTCAGAAATTTGCCGATCTTTTGGAAGCCTCCAGCCTCATGCAAAGCTATCAGGATGAACTCACGCCCTTCCTGTATATTTGCCGCACGGGTTGCACAGATTCCAAAGTCAATGCTTTGCTCTTTGATACGCTTCCCAAAGCTATTGACTTCCAAAGGTTATACGAGCCCGAAATCTTCAAAAACGCCAGCCTAAGTGCAGGGATGCTGTTTGAGAAAGAAATCAAGACCCACCCGAACTATCAAGGCTGCTGCGCCGCATAGCCGAATTATGGCTTTGCCGCTGCTTTCACATTACGCTACGATAAATTTATGAAGCTGAGCTACAAAGACATAGAGCCATTTATAAAAAGCCCAAATAAGGCCGCGCGGGTCATCCTTGTTTACGGCCCCGACAGCGGCCTGATGAAAGAACGCGCCAAAACCATGGCACTCACCGTAGTCAGCGACATCAACGACCCTTTCAACGCCGTAACCTTGAGCACTGACACTATACTCAGCGATCCCGCCCGCCTGAGCGATGAGGCATCCGCCATGTCGATGATGGGCGGAGACCGCCTGATCCGCATCGAAGGCGCAAGCGACAAGCTCACCGCCCATTTGAAAGAATACCTCGCCACCCCCTCACCATCCGCGCTGATCATCCTCGAAGCCGCAGAACTTCCGCCCCGCAGCACCCTTCGCAAACTCTGCGAAACTGCTAAAAACGCCGCAGCCATCCCCTGCTATGTCGAGGATGAGCGCGATCTCGCCCGCTTGATCCGCGAAACCCTCCAAAACGCGCGCATCGGCATTGACCCGGAAGCTGTAACATGGCTTACCGTCAATATTTCCGGCGACCGTCAGAAAGTCCGCAGCGAGCTTGTAAAACTCATCACCTATAAAGGCGAAAATGATAAACGTCCGCTGTCGTTACACGACGTCAAATCCTGCTGTGGCGAAGCCGGCGCCACCGCGCTGGATGATCTGGTTTACGCCGTTGCAGGCGGCAACACGGCAAACGCCCTGCGCACCTACAATCAGCTTCTTGAAGAAGGTGTCAATTTTGTACCCATCCTGCGGAGCCTGCAGACGCATTTTCGCAAGCTGCACCTGATTAAGGCCAAACTGAAACGCGGCGATACCCTCGACAGCGCCATCAAATCCTTAACGCCACAGATATTTTTTAAACAGCTTCCCGCTTTTAAATCTCAAATCAACCGTTGGTCACAGCCGAGCATTACCAAAGTTCTCGAAAAACTGCTGGATCTGGAAGCTCAATGCAAGCAAACAGGCGCACCCGTAGACACGCTCTGCGCCCAAGCCGTCCTCGGCATCAGCAAATCACGATAATTATTCTGATAAGCGCGAGGACTTTGACGATGCGCTGTGATTGCCCGTCAAACGCTGGATCACATCATCAAGCTGATCGAGAGATTTAAACGCAATACTAACCGCGCCGGCCTTGCCATCTGGACTATCAATGCTGACCCGCATGCCTATGGCGTTCGAAATATCCTGCTCCAGCGAGAGCGTATCAACATCTTTTTTCGGCTTTTCAGCAGATTGAGCAGAAGCCTTACCCTGCTTCACCGGGCGTCCTTGAGACGCGGCAACCAAAGCCTCGGTATCACGAACGCTCAAAGATTTTGCGATCACTTCTTTCACCAATTCTTCCGAATTTTCAGCTGTAATCATCGCCCGCGCATGACCAATCGAAATTTTTCCATCACTAAGCTGCCTTTGCACAGAAAACGGCAGCTGCAACAAACGCATCATATTCGCGATATGAGAACGGCTTTTCCCTAGACTTTCCGCCAGCTTTTCCTGAGTATAATCATGCAAATCCACCAATTTCTGATATCCCGTGGCTTCATCAATCGGATCAAGATCCTCACGCTGCAGATTTTCGATCAGGGCGATTTCAAACGCTTCCGAATCGGTAATGCTGAGAACCACCACCGGCACCTCATGCAACTGCGCTTTTTGCGCCGCCCGCCAGCGCCGCTCGCCCGCGATGATTTCAAAACGCCCGCTGCCGTCTTTGTGTTCGCGCACCAAGAGCGGCTGCAACACCCCGTGCTGACGGATGGAATCCGCCAACTCATTCAACGCATCTTCCTTAAAGACAGTGCGGGGTTGACCCAAACCCGGCTCAAGCTGATCAATTCCGATCATGTCTTTTTTGCGACCCTGAATCTGGCCGCCCAGATCGACCTGCGGATAAACACCCTCCTCATCCTCAAAAAGCGCGTTCAAACCGCGTCCAAGGCCGCGACTTTTTGGATTGGCAGTGTCATTCATTCTTATAAGTCCTCAAATTTAACAATTTCGTTTCACGTGAAACAATCCACAGATTTGCCCACATTATATACCAGGTTTAAACGCAGTTTTTACACAGCTTTACGCACGTCTTGCCTCACGCATATAGCTGCGCTCACGCTTAATCACCTCGCTGGCCAAATGGATATAAGCCTTCGCCCCCGCGCATTTCATATCATAAACAATCGCCGGCAAACCAAAAGAGGGTGCCTCTGAAAGACGGACATTTCGGGGAATTACGGTCTTATAGACTTTGTCTCCGAAATAACCGCGCACATCACGCTCCACCATCGCCGTCAGATTGTTGCGCTGGTCATACATCGTAAGAACAACCCCCTGAATATCAAGCTCCGGATTATATTGCTTCTTCACCCGCTCCACAGTTTTGGTCAAATGACTGAGGCCCTCAAGAGCGTAAAATTCACATTGCAGCGGCACAATCACGGAATCCACAGCCACCAGCGCGTTCAACGTCAATAGATTCAGCGAGGGCGGACAATCCAAAATCACATAATCATAGGGCATTACGCGCCGCAGAGCCTCTTTCAGCCGATATTCACGATTCGATGCTGTGACAAGCTCAATTTCCGCACCAGACAAGTGTACAGACGACGGAACAACAAATAGATTGGGAACCTTGGTCTCGACCGCCGCGTCTTCAACACACGCATCGCCGAATAAAACATCATAAGAGCTGACGCGGATCATGGAGCGCTTTACTCCGAGGCCAGTAGTGGCATTCCCCTGTGGATCGAGATCGACCAGCAAAACACGCTTCCCCACCGCAGCCAAAGCCGTTGTCAAATTAATCGCCGTCGTTGTTTTGCCGACCCCGCCCTTTTGATTGGCAATCGCCAGCAAACGCGGGCGATCTTGATTTTTAAAAGCGGAAGGGCTTGAGGCAGAAAACTCCTGAGAATCTGTTTTCAAAATCTTGGCGGTCATAAGGAATCCTTTGTCGCGAGAAATGGGAATATAAAGACAATGCCCAGATTCGCGGGCGCCGTCAAGCCAAGGCTGCCGCCATTTTACGCTTATACACGAAGAATTTAAGACTATTTTCGGCTGATATTTTTTATCTCTAAAATACTCGCCGTGCCATCGGTTTTACTGGGGTGCTTCACAACATCAAAGTCAAAAACGCCCCTCGCATTTTCAATTTCCTCATCCGCCCGGGTGCCTTTCATAAAAACACACTCAAGCATCGGATTGAGTTCCACCCATGGCAAAACCATTTCGAGAAGCGTGGATAAATCGGCAAGGGCGCGCGCCGTGACCACATCAGGAGCAGGAAGGTCGGATACAATAGACTCGATCCTTGATACGTGGATATTCAGCCCAATCTCCGTTTCACGTGAAACAGTTCGCAAAAATTGGCATTTTCGCTCATCCGATTCAATCACGTGCACAGCAAGCTCAGGACGCAAAATCGCTAGCACCAGCCCAGGGAAACCCGCGCCGCTCCCCAAATCATACAAAACCCGTGATTCACGTGAAACAAATTGCGCGACCTGTACCGAATCCGCAAAATGCCGAACCCAGGCCTCGTCAAGCGTTTTCGGCGACACCAAATTAATTGCCTTCTGCCACTTCAAAAGCAAAGCGTGATAAACCTCAAGCTTTTCTAAAGATTCACGTGAAACATTTAAACCAAGAGAATCAGGCCACATATTTATGCCGCCCGCTGCTTTTTATCTTTACGCTTAACATGGCGCAGCAAAGACACAATCGCCGCAGGAGTAACCCCGGGAATGCGCGAAGCCGCCCCCAAAGTCACAGGCCGCGCTTGCTCCAGTTTCGTCCGTACTTCATTCGACAGACTCCCGACATCGGCATAATTTAGGCTTTCAGGGATAATCAATTCTTCGTCCTTGCGAAACGCCTCAATATCCGCGTCATGACGATCCATATACCCCGCATAAAGGGCGTCACATTCAATCTGCTCCCGAATTTCCGGCTCAACCGAACTCAGCTCTGGCCAAACATCCGCCACTTGCTCCCAATCAATATCTGGATAACCCAGCAAATCCATTGCGCTGCGCCGCGCGCCGTCTTTATTGACTTTTATGCCCGACGCCTCCAGCGCGTTCGGCGTTGCCTGCAAAGACTGCACCATAATCCGCGCCGCCGCCAATTTCTCTGATTTTTCCCGCCACAAAGATTCACGTGAAACATTTACGCAGCCGATCTCTATGCCCTTATCCGTCAAACGCTGATCTGCATTATCGGCGCGCAAACGCAAACGATATTCAGCGCGTGAGGTAAACATGCGATATGGTTCGGGCGCGCCGCGCGTAATCAAATCATCAATCAAAACCCCGATATACGCATCGGCGCGATCAAGCGTAAAAACCTCGGCATTTTCCCGAAGTGTTTCACGTGAATCATCCACAGACTTACCCCCATCTACGTGTATAACTTTTGCCTGCAACGCCGCGTTCAAACCCGCTATCAGCCCTTGCGCCGCCGCTTCCTCATACCCCGTCGTGCCATTAATCTGCCCCGCAAGGAAAAGCCCGCCAACCCGCTTGCTCTCCAACGTATTCTTTAAACCCCGCGGATCGCAATAATCATATTCAATCGCGTAACCCCACTCCAAAACCTTGACGTTCTCAAGACCTTGAATAGAGTGAATATACTGATCCTGCACCTCGATCGGCAGCGAGGTGGAAATCCCGTTCGGATAGACGGTATGATCGTCCAGCCCCTCAGGCTCCAAGAAAATTTGATGCCGCGATTTATCGGCAAACCGGGAAATCTTATCCTCAATCGACGGGCAATAACGCGGGCCAATCCCCGAAATATTCCCTGAATACATCGCCGATCGATGAAGGTTATCGGCAATAATTTTATGTGTGACTTCGTTCGTATAGGTGATGTGACAGGAAATCTGCGGCACGCTGATCTCGCGGTTCATATACGAAAACGGCTGCGGCGTCGCATCGCCCGGTTGCTCCTCACAAGCCGCCCAATCAATCGTCCGCCCATCAAGGCGGGCAGGGGTGCCGGTTTTCAAACGCCCGAGCGGAAAACCTAAACGCTCCAATGTTTGCGCCAAACCAATAGCCGGCGCCTCAACCCCGCCACTGGCCGCCACCCGTCCCGCAGGAATTTGCTCATCGCCGCGATGAATGACGCCACGTAAGAACGTTCCCGTTGTGATGACAACCGCGCCGCATTTAAATATGCGCCCGTCCAATGTCTTCACGCCCACCACGCCATTATGCGCATCCAAAATCAGATCATCCGCCCCGCCCTCAACCAAGCTCAAATTCGGTATGTTCTTAAGTTCCGCCTGCATCGCCTCGCGATATAGCTTCCGATCCGCCTGCGCTCTTGGCCCGCGCACCGCAGGACCTTTGGAGGCATTCAGCATCCGAAACTGAATCCCCGCTTGGTCAATAATCCGCCCCATAATCCCATCCAGCGCATCAATCTCGCGCACCAAATGCCCCTTACCAAGCCCGCCAATCGCAGGATTGCAAGACATCACGCCCACAGTATCCAGCTTATGCGTCAATAGCGCGGTCGATACGCCCATGCGCGCTGCGGCCGCCGCAGCCTCACAGCCCGCATGCCCGCCACCAATCACAATCACGTCAAATTCTCTATCCATGGCGGCTTTATACATTTTTTATTCAACAAAATACAGATTTAATTTTTTCTGGAAATATAAATTGACGCATTGCAACAATAGAGGTTAAAAACAGAATGATTTTAATAAGTAGCGGTTTAAACATGCCAGCCATCGCAATCAATCTTAAAGATAAAATCTCCTCCATCACCGAGAAGTTCAACAAAGTCCATGGGCAAGATGCTCTGATGAACTTCATTGCGACAACCAACGAAGAACACATCTATTCGCAAGAATTTAACCGTGCCGGAGCAATATACTTACCAACCTATTTCATGGCCTGCGCACTGAAGGAAAGCGAAAGAGTGAAAAATGAAATCTGGGAAGCCTTTATAAAAACCGCCACCACACCAGGAAACGGCAGCAACAAAGAAATGACACCAGAAACAGCTGCGTTTATCAAAAACAAAATCATAGAAGCCGCCACACCCTTATCAGCAACTCTAGTTGCAAAGAATGATAATGATGATAGCGACCCAACCGCACCATCACCCGAAACATATGCCGCTTGATATCACTTCCCGATACAAAAATCCTTAAAAATAACGTCTAATAAATCCTCAACGTCCACGCGCCCTGTAATCCGCCCCAGCGCCCGAAGTGCCAGCCTTAAGTCTTCCGCGACCAACTCAGGCAAGGCCGCATCACAAGCGCGCTGCAAAGCCGCCAATGCCTCTTCCACATGCGCGCGATGCCGCCGCCGCGTCAATGATGGAACCTCACGCACGCCAAAATCATTTTCTATCTTCAATTTAATCCGCTTGAGCAAATCAGGAACACCTGCACCCGTTTTCGCAGACACCAATATCGAACTCTCCACAAAATCCTGCGCGCGCACATCATCCATTTTATTGGTCACCAATATCGCCCGATCATCAATCAGATTGAGCGTATGCGGATCGGGCATAATATCTGTCCCGTCAAAAACCAGCAGCATAATATCCGCATTTTTCGCCCGCTCCAAAGCGCGGCGAATGCCTTCGCCCTCAACCATATCTTGCGGCGATACGCCGAGTTGCTCGGGTCGCAAACCAGCCGTATCAGACAAGATGACAGGATATCCGCCCACATCCAGATGCACATCTATCACGTCGCGCGTCGTTCCCGCCATATCTGATACAATCGCAACATCGCGCACCGCCATGCTGTTCAGCAAGCTCGATTTCCCCGCATTCGGTGCCCCTAAAATCACCACCTGAATACCATCACGCAGCCGCTCCCCGCGCCCGTTATCATCCAGATGCTCAGAAATTTCAGCCAGCAGCCGATCTCGCACCGCCAAAACCTGAGGTGAAAGAGCCTCGGGCAAATCTTCGTCGGGAAACTCGATATCCGCCTCAAGATGCGCCAGCGCGCCCTTAAGGTCTTCCGTCCACCACGAATACAAATCATTCAGTGCCCCGCCCATCTGCGATAGTGCCTGAATTTTCTGCGCCTGCGTCTGCGCATCGATTAAATCCGCAACCGCTTCGGCCGCCGTTAAATCCATCTTGCCATTCTCAAATGCGCGGCGCGTGAACTCGCCGGGCTCAGCGATACGATGACCCTTTTCCTTCGCCAGCGCCTGCAATACTGAATCCACAACCGCTTTACCGCCATGGAGGTGATACTCAACAACGTCCTCACCCGTATAACTGGCGGGGGCTTTAAACGGCAAAACAATCGCCTGATCTAGAATTTCGCGGGTGATCGGATGATAAAGAGTGCAATACTGCGCCATGCGCGCCGCATCTAAAGGACGATTGAGCGTCAGTGCTGCCGCGCTCTCATAGGCCCCAGGCCCCGAAACGCGAATAACCGCAACCCCGCCGCGTCCCGGCGGCGTGGCCAACGCAAAAATTGTAGTCTTCGCTCCAGCCATATATTTAAGCTTTAGTCGCTTTCTCGGGCGCACTCACGCCCATTTGCGACCAGAACGTTTTCTGCATATCCGTCCACCCCTCAAAAGCCGCGGGAAGCCACGTTTTCATCATCGTTTCAGGATCCATAGCCTTAATATTATCCTGCATTTTCTTTTGCAACTCATCCATCATGACCTCCTGCATCGGCTGAACATCCGGCAGACCGAAAAATACGCGCGCCTCTTCAGGCGTGCACTCCACATCAAATGTAATCTTCATTTCTCACTCACTTTTTTAAATAATGCGTTATTGCGATCGGCAATTTCGATTGATACTCTATGGTTTATAACACTTGGCAACAAGGTTAAAAGCTTTAAAAGGTTTGCGCTATGACAACATCCAACGATATCAGCGACGAAACCTCTACAGCCGCCCATATCGACATCAACGAGGAACTGAAGCAACGCGCCCTCAAAAATATCCAAACCGCGCTTCACGGCAACGGCATAAAACCGGAAAATGTGGAGATCAGCACCTATCAGCCCGAAGCCATAGAATTTCTCGCCGCAACAACATTAACCCCCGACGCCAAAATTTCCGTCAAACGCCAACCGGGGAAAGGCACAGGAGCGAAATTGGTTGATAATGCGGCAATGTTTCCGCAAGAAATGGCAAAAGAAGTCACCAAAATCACCCGCAGCCCCGATGTCATAAACCGCATTAAGGAAGAAATTTTCAAACGCCCCGATAAAGGGCTGGCGATAAAAGACGAGTATTTGACCATGCCATTCCTGCACAGGGATTTTGTTGCGCATGAGCCCTGCCAGCCCTGCCGCGCTCAGGGTAAAATTCCGTGCGGTAACTGCGGCGGAAAAGGCGCAGAGCCTTGCCCCACATGCCACGCGAGAGGCTCACAAACCTGCCCCACATGCTCTGGCCGTCAATATCTTCAAGGACCAAATGGCCAAAACCAGCATTGCCAGCGCTGCCGCGGCACGGGCCGCATCACCTGTATGCGATGTCACGAAGCCCGCACTGTACAATGCCGTCAATGCGCTGCAACAGGCTCAATCAAATGCCACCAATGCAATGGCCACGCAACCATTTCCGCAATCGCCACAGCCGCCATCAACATGATTGGAAATTACGACTACGACAAATCAAATCTGCAAGACAAAACCATCCGCGTACTCGAGCATCTGGGCGAGCAAATCCAATACCACACGTTTATCGGCGCAAATGACCGCCCGAAAGACACAGAAAAACAAACGACAACGATTGATATCCTGCTGCATATCAAAGCTCCGACCGCCAATATCGAATTTGAAATCAAAGGCAAAACCAAAACCCTAATGACCATTCCCGCCTATATGTTTGGCCGCCTCGGCGCAGTATATGAAACGCCGCCCTTCCTCGAAAAAATCCTGACCCCCGGCATTAAATCTCTAAGACTCGCCGCCCAAGGACAAGGCGATGTCGCCGCCCATATCCGCAAAAGCGGGCGATATCGAACCTTGCGCCAAATCATTATGATGACCGCCAAAACAAACCCACGCGCCGCACTTGGGGGTATTTTAGAAAAAAACCCCATCGGCCTATCAGAAGAAAACACCAAAAAACTGATTGTCATGGCGCAGCAAGCCCTCAAACATATTGGCAAAAGACCCCGCCAGATCGGCTACGTTCTGGGCATTTTAACCGCCACCGGATTATTGGCGCTGTACTACCAGTTTTTACAGGGGATGCTTCCAACCAATATGCCGCCTATCGTCATACACTCCATCGCCCTGATCTGCGCCGCCACCGCCGGATACATACTCAGTGATATTTACGCCAAAACGTCAATTCAAAAGACATTGAAAAACCTGTTCTCGCGCCAATAAGAAAAATGGCCGCCTCTGGGAAAGTGTGTGAAACTTTCTTTGAGGCGACCAGCGAGGCGAGGGACAGAGTAATTCAGTCGGCTATGTCAGCACACAGATCCTTTGAGGAAAGGAATAAAGTCAGATCCATATGCATCAGCGTTGCCAGCGATAATCATTCAAAGCCTGAAGTGCATGTGATTTCTGGCATTCACGGTAAGCAGCGACCGCGAGAGCGGAACGATCACTGCCCAGAGCCGCTTTTGGCTGCCAGACATCAAGCTGAGGCTGAGAGATTGTAACGCCGGCTTTGGCCTTTTTCGGTGGTGTGAGGGCAAATCGTACACCGAAGACAAGGCCTATAGCCGCTGCTTTTCCAGCTGAGCGCTGGGTCCGGTCCATATGTGCAGGATATGAGGAGGAGAGCAGGGGAGTGCAATTATCCATCTGGACCGGGGAAGCTTTTTTAAACGCTTTACGTTCGTTCTTATGAGCAGAAACGCTCTGCGGTTGTGCGGAAGGTTCCACTATAAATTCATTGATATGGGCGTGATACGTTTCAAAAGACCACGCCGGCATTGAAATCGCCAGGGCGCAGGCAAAAACAATCGCAATAAAAGCAGGGGGAATATACGCCGCGCGCGGATCGGTTTTCCACTCTGTGGACTTCAAAAAAAACTTCATAATACCCACCTTTTTGATCATACGCCGATATGCGTCATTGCGCATATCAATCATTCATTTTTTTGAAGGTTTGGTTTAAAGATGTGAACCTGAAGCAGCCGGCTTTATATTTAAAACTTTTTTAAATGCGCCGGTCTTTAAACCATATAAGTTTGTTCCAAACCCTATAACTTCATCACACCACACTAAAGTTATTATGGCAAATAATATCGTTTCGATTTTAAGGCAGATTTATTTCGAATTTAAGATAAGCTTTTTTAACAACCCTTTCTTTTTATCACGATTAGCTTTAAGTTATTGAAGAAATATTTTATTAAACACCCGAAGGAGCCACGCCATGCGGATTATCGATATGCCCGAATTCAAAGACAAGAAAGATGTTCTCAGCTTTGAAACAACAACACTGCTGAAAGACGCCATTGATGAAATGGCTGAAAAAAATTACGGCGCATGTCTGGTAACATCGAAAGGCAAACTCGCAGGAATTTTTACAGAGCGGGATGTCCTTCGCAAAGTTGTCGGCGGCAAAGGAGTGGATTTGAAAAAAACACTTCTGAAAGACGTGATGTCCAGCGACCTCAAAACCGCCAGCGAGAATGACAAAGTCGCAGATTGCCTTCGCCGCATGAGCCAGGGTCGCTTCCGCCACATGCCCGTCATTGACGAAAAGGGGGCCATTCTGGGGATGCTCTCCCAAGGAGACTTCGTTGCCTTCACCATGAGCGACATCGCCCAACGTCTCAGCGGCGCAGCCAAAGCCAGCGTTTTCGCTGGCCGCGCCACACCAGTTTCCATCATCATCGCCATGGGCGTTTATACATTGATGCTATTATTCCTAATCGCTGGCGGAAAACATATTTTTGGTCTTTAAGCGCATCTCTGCGTGAGAACGTAAATTTAAAGAGAAATAAGCCTACTGGTTCATAGAATTGAAGAACTCATCATTGTTCTTCGTCTGCTTCATCTTACCGAGCAAGAATTCAACGGCATCGACGGTTCCCATCGGGTTAAGAATCCGGCGAAGAACCCACATTTTCTGCAAAGTATCTTTATCCACCAGAAGCTCTTCCTTACGCGTACCGGATTTTTGAATATCAATCGCCGGGAACACGCGTTTATCGGAAATCTTACGATCCAGAACAATCTCGGAGTTACCGGTTCCTTTGAATTCCTCAAAGATCACCTCATCCATTCGTGAACCTGTATCAATCAACGCGGTCGCAATAATTGTAAGAGATCCGCCTTGCTCGACATTACGGGCCGCACCAAAGAAACGCTTTGGACGCTGCAACGCATTCGCATCCACGCCGCCCGTAAGAACCTTACCGGAGGATGGCACAACCGTATTATATGCCCGCGCCAGACGCGTGATAGAATCCAAAAGAATAATCACATCGCGCTTGTGCTCGACAAGACGCTTGGCCTTTTCCATCACCATTTCCGCAACCTGTACGTGGCGGGATGCTGGTTCATCAAATGTTGAAGAGACAACCTCACCCTGAACCGAGCGCGCCATATCGGTCACCTCTTCTGGGCGTTCATCAATCAGCAATACAATCAGATAAGCATCAGGATGGTTCGCTGCAATCGACTTCGCCATTTCCTGAAGCATAACGGTTTTACCGGTGCGCGGCGGCGCAACAATCAAGGCACGCTGGCCAAACCCAATCGGCGACACCATCTCGATCACGCGCTGAACATTGTCCTTCTTGGTCGGATCATCCAGCTCAAGCGTAATCTTACGCTCTGGATAAAGCGGCGTCAGGTTATCAAAATTAATGCGGTGACGAAGCTTTTCAGGCGCCTCATTATTAATCGAGCCCACACGAAGCAGCGCAAAATAACGCTCGGAGTCTTTCGGGGCGCGAATTTCACCCTCTACGATATCTCCGGTGCGAAGCCCGAAACGCCGCACCTGCGATGGAGAAACATAAATATCATCGGGCCCGGGAAGATAATTTTCCTCTGGAGAGCGCAAAAAACCGAAACCATCCTGCAAAACCTCTAAAACCCCTGTGCCAGAAATCGGTACTTCCTGCTCGGCAAGTTGTTTTAAAATCGCAAACATCATATCCTGCTTACGCATAGACGCACAATTTTCAATTTCAAGCTCTTCAGCAAACGCCAGCAACTCAGCCGGTGAGCGTGTTTTTAGTTCTTGTAAATTCATAGGGTTTATAAAACCTGTGTTTTCAAAAAGGGGGAATCATTAACTCTTTTATTATCTGAAAACCTCAAAGCTTTAGGAAAGATAGGAAATAATCCCAGACCGTTCATCGGCTCTTTTTTTAATCAATAGGCGCGAAATTCTTTCGTCGCCCCCTAAAAAGTCCAAAATTTTATGGATTTAACTTCAAGATCAAGACCATATATCCATAAGTTTAAAGATGAGTCAAGCGTTTATCTGCATTCTCAAATAAAACCTAAAACGGCTGTACCACCGCTAAAATCACAACTCCGATCATAAGCACGGTAGGCACTTCATTCAAAATTCGGAAATATTTTGCGCTTTTCGTATTCGCATCATGAGCAAATTTCCGCACATTCGCCGCCAAGATACCATGTACTCCGCTCATCACCACCACCAGCAAAAGTTTGGCATGCAGCCAGCCCGCCCCGCTCATCATGCCGGGATTGGCAAAAATCATCAAAAGCCCAAAAATCCATGACGCAATCATTGCCGGGCTCATAATATATTTCAATAGTCGCCGCTCCATGACTTTGAGCATGTCTGAATTTTGCGGGTTTTCCGCGTGATACACAAAAAGCCTTGGCAAATATAACATCCCCGCCATCCATGAAATCACGGCGATGATATGCAGGGCCCGCACCCATTCGTAATTCATCGATAAAAATTCTTGCATAACCCTGTCTCCTTTTCTGTGCGCCTCTTAAGCCGCCTTTTTCTTGAGCGGCTCCGGAAAAGCCGCCATCTCCGCATTGCGCATACAGCACTCCCCGAACTTCGCAGGGCAGGGACACTCATACCCTTCGGCTTCTATTTTTCCGCGCCCCATATGCGCCCTCACCAACCCCGCCAGCCCTTCAATAAACACCGGATGCGCGCCAACAGTCATGGCGCGATAATACCCCTTCACGCCCATATGCTCAGCCTCTTCTTTATATTCAATGTCCAGCTCCACAAGCGTTTCGACATGCTCCTGCGAAAAGGCATGAGGATAAATTATCACCGCCTTGCCATCATCCGCGGCTTTTTTCAAAGCCTCATCAAGCGAAGGGCCAATCCATTTTTGCGGACCCACGCGGCTTTGATAACAAATCTGCCAGTCAATCGATTGAGCGTCATCCTGAAGCGCTCGCGCTGAGGGATCTGCTTGTTTTTCATGAGATTCTTCAGGGCTAAAACCCTTCAGAATGACATTTAATTTCTTAACAATGGCCGCCGCGCTCTGCTCACATTGCCATTGATACGGATCACCGCGCTTAATAACACTTTCCGGCAAGCCATGGGCGGAAAATAAAACCCGCGGAGCTTCATATCCATCTTTTACCGCTTGCTCATATTGCGCCTTAATAAGCTCTGCCGATGCTTCCACAAAGCCCGAATTTTCATGATAACAACACACCATCGAGGTCGGAATATCCATCCCCGCCTGCACCATCGCCTTGTTCCAGGCTTGCAAAGATGACCATGTCGTTGTGGTTGAAAATTGCGGATAAAGCGGCACAATCAATATCTCATCCGCGCCCCAATCACGCACCTCGCGCACCACTTGCGCTGACATCGGATGCCAATAACGCATGGCAACAAAACATCTATATTCAGCATCCCCGACTTGGTCGGGGATCTCCTCGCTATCAGCATAAGATCCCCGCCTTCGCGGGGATACACCAGAGTTAAGCACATGTTCCAAAGCCTCAGCCTGCGCTCGGGAATTTTGCAGCAAAGGCGATTGATCCCCCAACTCCCCATAGCTTTCCCCCGCCTCACGCTTGCTGCGACGGCGGGCAATCAACGCGGCCACAAAACAGCGAAAAGGAATCGGCAAACGGATAATATTTTTATCCATGAAAAAATTCATCAAAAACGGTTTGATCGCCGCCTTACTGTCCGGCCCGCCCAGATTAAACATCACAACGGCTATTTTCTTGCTCATCTCGCTTCCCTAATAATTTTAACCACCCGCTCAACATGGGCAATCGGCGTGTCTTTATGTATCCCATGCCCCAAATTAAACACAAACGCCCCGTCTGATAAATCATCCAGAATTTCACGCACTTGTATATCCAACTCATCACCGCCTGCAAGAAGAACAAAAGGATCTAAATTTCCCTGAACCGGACAATAACTCTGCAACTCAGCCTTTGCCCAGGCACTGCAAACATGTTGATCCAACCCCACAGCACTAATACCCGTTTCCTTGCAATACCAGGGATAATTCGTTCCCGCCCCTTTTGGAAAACCAATAATCGGGACATCCGGATGTTTCACGTGAATCCTGTTCACAATCTGCTTTGTCGGTGCAATCGACCATCGACCAAAGGCAAATTGATCAAGCGCACCCGCCCAGCTATCAAAAATCTGAACCGCTTCTGCGCCGGCTTCAATCTGTTTGCACAAATAATCCGCCGTAACCTCCACCAAAAGATCAATCAATTTTTGAAATTTTTCAGGCTCTCGGTAGGCCATCAATTTCGTGTTCATAAAATCTTTTGATGATCCGCCCTCAACCATGTAAGTCGCGACCGTCCAGGGCGCACCCGCAAATCCAATTAACGCCGTTTGGTTAAATCCCTCAACCCCCAAAGCCGTTTTCGTGTTCGACAAAGCTTCGTAAACAGGCTCTAAAACCTTAGGATCATAATTCAAATTCTCCAAATCCAGCGGCCCCAGTTTCGGCCCCTCCCCGGCTACAAATTCCAAATGCTGCCCCAAGGCCATCGGAATGGTCAAAATATCGGAAAATATAATCGCCGCATCCATCCCGAACCTGCGAATAGGCTGCATCGTAATCTCACACGCCGCCTTCGGATCAAACGCCATCGCCAGAAACCCGCCCTTTTCTGCGCGCAAGGCGCGATACTCCGGCAAATAACGCCCCGCCTGACGCATAAACCAAAACGGCACATGGCCCGCCTTCTCCCCACCCAACACTTCCAAAAACGCTTTGTTCAAAACTCCTCCTATAAACCGAATCTTCGATTTGAGTTTGCCTTGCATAAAACCATCAATGTCACTTCCTTACTATTCTTTATATTTATTTTAAAAAAGGTTTTTATAGTTATAGGTGCTGTGGGTAACGGGCATAGTTTTTTCCCCCATTTTTACCCCCAAATTCATCGAGCCTATGAATCTTGATTTCTCAACGATTCGCAATGATTCGCTCCGATAACTTCAAATCTAATAAAACCACTTTCCCCCATGTGCATGATCATCCTTTAAAAAACCTCATCAAATGGGCATAACTTAATACCAGTTTTATCCTGTGATTCTTTCAACAATTACGCACAGACCTATGCTCAGAATCAATTTTATGATAATCATTATAGATTATAGTGCCTCAAACTCCTGTCAGTTGTTAAGCTACGATGTATCAAGAATCTTATAAAAAACTGGAACTTTCTGAAATTGCAACAATTCTGGATACGCTCAATCCTGAATTTGAAGGCAAGATTTTCGATCCCCTGGAAACAGTGATTCTTGCGCAAGAAAGTCCATTTTATAAAGATTTACGCTTTTTGGATATCGCGGATCATACCATTCATCCCCCCATTCATCGCTACGCCCTTTATAATAAGGACAAACATATTATTATTAACTTTAGCAATGAACCAATCTATGCCCTCAATCTTTCGCATCCTATAAATTTAACCCCAGAAAACATAATTGAATATGTACGGTTTTTCTTCACCTATGTTCGCGGTCGACATGGTCGTTTTATTATCACAGAAAATGTTGATGATATTCATTGGCGCGATGAACAACCACCAAGCGCGCTTAAAGCCATCGGTCAAATATTGATGCCCATTACCCTCAATGCAATGGATGAAAAAGGGTACCATCTTACCGCTTCTATGATTTTCAAGGACAGCTTATTTAAAAGCAAAATTGATGTAGACCAAAAAGGTTATGTTTCTTTGAATGATGAAAAGTTATTAGTCGAAGATATGCCAATTCTCGATGATACATTCGGTCAATAAACATAAAAATTTCCTAGAGATCATATTCTAAGACATAATCTTTAAAATAAAAGCAATTATTTACCATAACACACTATTTTTCTTCAATATTTCTATTTTTTAGAAAGACTCCGTTAAGGATTTACCCCGCATAATAGAAACATGGGGGCAGAAAATATCTGTCTAATTCTTGGGGACGAATAAAAAACAGAAATTGGGTTCAGGGTCATGAGTGACATCTATAATAATATTGCAGGGTTAAAAACCTTCCAAAAGCCTGTATGCCGCGTTGCATATACGCTTAACAACACACAGCCGGTGATTTGTACAATCATAGACGATCATCCACTATTCTACATGGATATTGATGCCGAGATGGAAGAAGAAGCGCAATATTTTGATACTGCCGAACTTAACATTCTTGAAGGCGAACTGGAAAATCTCAAAAAAGAAATCAATAAATTTGATAAATTGAATGAGACACAAATGCGCTCAACAGAAGAAAAAGTTTTAGAATTTTTCAGTGACCGTGATTTTATTCTTAACAAAAATACACCATGCGCTGAATCAACGACAAAATTAATCACAACACTGTCCTGCAGCCGTCTGGCAAAGGCTTTCCTGGATTTCGCCGAACAGCATAATGTTAAGCTCATCTATTCAAGCCAAACCCGTAACGCAGCCTATGATCGCGACAGCGGCACAATCTTGATTAACCCGAATATAAATTTTGCAGATCAGATTTTACTGGCCACCCGCGAACTACGTCGTCACTGGCAACATCGACAGGGCGCGTTGATTAACCCTTTAATGTTCCACCCTGATAATGCAGTGCTGGTTAACCGTGTACAGGTTGCAGATTTAATAACATCGATGATTCGCACCGCATGGGAACTGCAGCTTTCCGGTGAAAAATCCGTATGGGAAGCCTTGGAAAATTCAACAATGGAAGATCTCGCCCGCGCCTTTGCTCGCGAAGCCTATCTGGACTTCCGCACCATCAATAACGGTCAGGCCATGGCCGCCGTATTTGAGGCCTGGTTCTTATCTGAACGCCCGCGCGCCGAAGACAAAACGCTGATTAATCAAATGCTCGCCGATCATAAAGGCTTTGTTTTTGAACTGGCCGAAACCGATAAAGGCATCACCCCGCAATTAATATGTGCGCTGGGGGAAATGCCTTTCGGCAAAAATTACCTGGCAGAACATGCTCTAACGATCATGGATGATGCGATTTTCACCGACATCCGCGACCGCGCAAACGCCAATTTCCTTTGGTTTATTAAGTTTGAACGTTCCTTCAGAGAAACGGAACAAGAGTTGCAAACATCAAAAGATCTAATCGCCGATGACGTTCGCTCAAAGGCGCCTTCTGAAAACACACAAGGTCAAATTCATGATGTCGCAACCCAAACCGCGCAAATCGTTCAACTTTTCGCAAACGCCCCCCATGCTGACGAAAATGTGGATAACGCCACAAAATCATCAAAGCATTTGCCCCCTAAAGGCACAAAAAGCCGAAATCAATCAGGAAGAAATATTTCTAACATTGTCTACCTGCGGCGCTGGTCAGGCGAATAATGTCGGCCCTGATTCCATTCAGGTCTACAATCTAGTCAAGGATAAGGGTGCATATATGGATCCCGAAGACCAATCAGAAAAAGAATCCAATATCTTCGAAGTCAGTTTCGAAGACGGGTTTCAGGCTGGTATCGACTGGACTACCGCCGCCCGCTCGCGCAGCGTCTCTCCCGTAAAATTTTTCAATCAGGAATATGAAGACTCCTGGCCGCTCGATGATCTATACTGCGACGCAAGTTCTTATTTGAATAACAATATGGATGACCAGATGTTTGCGCTGGAAACCAAACATGAAGTTTTAAGCTGGGCTTGCGCTATCATAACAACCAGCCCGACTGGCCGCGCAATGTTTACCGAAGCGATGAATGCGGGATGGGAACTCTCGCTCGAAGATCTCGGCGGTCTGGATTATCACCTCGATGTCCCTGAAAAACGGATTGTGCTTGATAATAACGCATTGCTGGAATCGGCATTGGGACGCTCCGAATATTTCCGCAATGTCGTGCTAATCAGCTTTATCCGCGCCCTGCGCGATGTCTGGCAGGAAAAACGCCACGGCGCATTTGAAAACTATAACGCGGAAAGCGTTCTTAAACTTGAACGCGTGCGCGCCGCTGATCTTGATGTCATGGCCGTCCTTGTATCATGGGAACTCCGCAGCGAAGGTGTCGGCAACCTTTGGCGGCACATGATCGGCTCCGAAGAAGGCGATTTGGCAATGCGCTTTTCCGCTTATCTGGAGCGCAATCCCAAAGCCCAGTTTAACGGCAAGGCTTTGTTCGCTGCATTTCAACAATGGTTCCGGGATAATGCGCGCATCAATAACATCGACCACGAAACACTGAACACGATGGACTGCGCGATCGAAGAAATGGGCAGAGACGCCTATGGCAGCGAAAAACTCACGCCCGTACGCCTCGAAATTCTTTCATGCTTGCCCGATAAAACCGCATATCTGCAGAGGCGGGGACGCGAACTGTTGATGGATCCGCTCTATGCCGGCTTAAACGACCCCATTAATCAGGCGCATTTCATGCAGGTGAATTACGATCTGCAAATCACCCGCGTTCAGGATGTGCCTTTCCGGAGCGCGTCTCTGGCTGCGCGGATTTTTCCGAATGGTGAATTCACACCCGCGAATGATTTTACCCAAGATCAATAAGAGCTTCCTTAAAATTAAACTTTTCTGATCCGCGCATCCTGATAGGATGACGCTATGGTTAAAAATACTGAAAACAAAATCACAGAGCCAAAAAAATTCTATATTCATTTGGTTTCCGACGCGACCGGAACCACGCTTTTGGGGCTTGCGCGTGCATGTATTGCCCAATTTGAAAATATCGAAGCGATCCAGAAATTTTGGCCGCTTGTGCGCTCGGAGCGGCAGTTGGAGCGTATCATTCTCCGCATCAAGGAAAATCCCGGCCCCGTAATTTTCACGCTGGTGGACAAAAAAATGCGCCACCGCCTGCAAGACGCAGCCGACGGTATGGGCGTGCCCTGCGTCGCTGTCCTCGACCCGATTATCCGCAGCCTGTCTTCATATTTGGGCGAGCATGCCCGGGGTGTTCCCGGGCTTCAGCACGCCATGGATGATGCCTATTTCAAACGCGTCGAAGCCATTGATTACGCCATGCGTCATGATGATGCCAAAACACTGGAAGGGCTGGCGCAGGCCGATGTGATTTTGGTCGGCGTATCGCGCACTTCCAAAACGCCGACCTCCGTTTTCTTGGCGCGGCGCGGGATCAAGGCCGCGAATATTCCCCTTGTTCCCGGCGTTGAAGTGCCGCCCGATAAACTGGCATTGGAAACGCCGATGTATGTAGGCCTGACCGCCGCGCCCTCAAGGCTTATGCAGCTTCGTCGTACACGCTTGAGCGCCAATGAAGAATCGGTGCCCTCACACATTGAAGAAAACACCTATCTCGATGAAGCGCTGATCGAGGAAGAGGTTCGCAAAGCCCGAAAAATGTTCAGCAAGAAAGGCTGGCCCGTGATCGATGTGACCAAACGCTCGATCGAGGAAACCGCCGCCGAGATTATGTCGCTCCTGCAAAGCTGCAGAGAAAATAAATGAAACTGATTCTGGCATCCAAAAGCCTTGCCCGGAAAACCATGCTGACCAATGCGGGGCTGGAATTTGAAACTGCGCCCGCCGATCTGGACGAAGAAAAGATCATGGCTGAAAATATTGGCAAAACCCCCGCCCGGATCGCGGAAATTCTCGCTATAGCCAAGGCCTGCGCCGTCTCGAAAAATCATTTTGATGCGCTCGTTATAGGATCGGACCAGGTGCTGGAACATAACGGCAAAATCTTAAGCAAAGCCGCCAGCACCGACGATGCTCGCAAAAAACTTGTATCCTTGCGCGGGCAAACCCATAGATTAATCTCTGCGGTCTGCGTTGCCCAAGCAGGCAAGCCGCTTTGGCTGGATACGCAAAGGGCCATGCTGACCATGCAAGGGTTTGACGACGCGATGCTCGACAGATATTGCGCCATTGCTGGAAACGCGCTCACCGACAATGTCGGCGCATATGCGTTGGAGGGTGCGGGCGTGCAGCTCTTTGACTCTGTAGAAGGCGATTATTTTACAATTCTGGGCATGCCGCTGCTGCCGCTGTTAAAATATTTAAGACAAGAACACGAGATAGGATTATGACCGCCCCTGTAAAAGCCGCCGTCATCGGCCATCCGATCAAACACTCAAAATCCCCGCTGATCCATAATTACTGGATCAAAAAATACGGTCTGTCCGGCACGTATGAAGCGATAGATTTAAGCCCTGAAAACCTTGAGAGCGGTTTGAAAAATCTAATCGATGACGGTTACACAGGCTTCAACTTCACCGTTCCCCATAAAGAATCCATGCTGAAACTCTGTGATGATCTCGACAACACCGCCGAAATCATTGGCGCGGTCAATACCGTGGCGGTGCGTGGCGGTAAAATCTTCGGGATGAACACCGATTCTTTCGGCTTCCTCGCCAATATCAGGCAAAACCATCCTGATTTTGAATTTGATCTCGGCCCTGCCTTAGTCCTGGGCGCTGGGGGCGCAGCGCGCGCGGTCATCAGCGGCCTGATCGGCATGCGGGTTCCGCAGATTATCTTAACAAACCGTACGCGGGATAAAGCCGAAGCCCTCGCCCAAGACATGGGGTTCGGTACCGAGGATATGATCCGCGTGGTCGATTGGGAGGGCCTCGCCGAAGCCCTCGACCATACGAATTTATTGATCAATACAACGTCTTTGGGTATGGACGGACAGCCGTCTCTTGAGATGGATTTGATCGCGCTGCCAAGTTCTGCTTTGGTCAATGACATTGTCTATGCGCCGCTCTATACTGATCTTTTAACCGCCGCCAAGGAGCGTGGAAATCCTGTTGTCACAGGAATAGGAATGCTCCTCCATCAGGCGCGTCCGGCATTTAAAGAATGGTTCGGCTTGATGCCTGATATAGATGAGGAATTGCAGGAGCTGATTTTGAAATGATTGTTATGGGAGTCACAGGCTCAATAGGAATGGGAAAATCTACAGCCGCCTCTATGCTTTCGCGCCTGGGCGTGCCGGTGCATGATTCTGATGCCGAAGTGCATACGTTACTAAAGCCCCACAGCCCCGCGTGGGAGGCGTTTCAGGATGCTTTCCCGTATTTTTCCTATCCGCAAATTTATTCTAAGCACTTCACATGGGCGCGGCTTAAGCGCAAACAATCGCCCTTCACAACCTCCATAAACCGCAAAGCCCTCGGCGCGCTCGTGTTTAATGACGCTGGCGAACGGGAAAAACTGGAAGCCGTGCTGCATCCCCATGTTCAGCGCGCGCAAAACGTATTCATTAAGACCGCCCGCACTATGGGCCGCGATATTGTCGCGCTGGATATTCCGCTTCTTTTCGAAACCGGCGCGGAAAAGCGCGTTGATTTTGTCGTCAACATTTCCGCCCCGCCGCATGTGCAATCGCGCAGGGTCCTTGCTCGCCCAAATATGAGCCCCGATAAATTTAAAGCCATCCTCGCCCGCCAAATGAGCGACGGCGAAAAATCAGCCCGCGCAGATTTTGTTGTGCATAGCGGTCTCGGCAGAGCGAAAATGATGCGTGAGCTGAAAGCGGTTCTTGTTAAAATCCGCCAAGAACAAAAAGGTCTGGCCGCATGACACAAAAACCCAAAGGCGCACTCATACTAACCCATCTTTCTGCCGAAGGCTCCTGCGCGCTGGGTAAAGTTTTGGCAGAGCGCGGCTTCCGCATTCAAACCCGCAGCGCCGCAAAAACCGATCTTTCCGAAATAGATCCGCTGCGGCCCGATCTTTTAGTGGTGATGGGCGGCCCTGTGGGTGTCTATCAACAAGAAGACTACCCCTTCTTGAAATCCGAAATCGAAATCCTGAAAAAACGCCTCGCCGCGGATAAGCCGACCATCGGCATCTGCCTCGGCTCTCAGCTGATGGCCGCAGCTCTCGGAAGCAGGGTTTACGAAGGCAAGCAAGGCAAGGAGCTGGGCTGGATGCCGCTCACCCTCACCGATGCGGGCGAAAGCCACGAAGCCGCCGCCCTGTGTGGATCGCAAACCAATATGTTTCACTGGCATGGCGATACATTCGATTTGCCAAAAAATTGCACGCTTTTGGCTTCTACGGATGCTTATACCAACCAGATTTTCCAAAGCGGCAAGAACGGCCTCGGCGTGCAATGCCACCCCGAAGTCACCGCCGACCAGCTCAAAGAATGGCTTGTGATGTTCACCGCCCAAATTACAGGCAAAGACCCGCTCGTCCCGATAGAGGCCTTGCGCACGCAAACGTCTGCCCATATTGAAACCTTGAACATACAAGCAAAATTATTCTTCAATACATGGCTGGAAAACAGAGGATTATAGATGATTAAGGAAGTCGTGCTCGATACTGAAACCACAGGATTTGATCCTGCCAAAGGCGATAAAATCGTTGAAATCGGCTGCGTTGAATTAATCAACCACATGCCCAGCGGTAAAACCCTCCAGCTCTATATCAATCCGGAGCGTGAAATCCCCGCCGAAGTCATCGCCGTGCACGGCATTACCAATGAATTTATCGCCGATAAACCCACATTTTCGCAGGTTTATAGCGAGTTTTTAGAGTTCATTGAAGGCGGTAAACTGGTCATCCATAACGCCGAATTCGATATGAAGTTCATCAATTTCGAACTGGGGCAGGTCGGCCACCCCGCGATCAGCTGGAGCAATGTTATTGACACACTCGGTCTTGCCCGAAAGAAATTCCCCGGCTCTCCGGCCAGCCTTGACGCGCTGTGTAAACGCTTTGGCATTGATAACACGGAGCGCATTTATCACGGCGCGCTTCTGGATTCCGAGCTTTTGGCAGAAGTTTATCTTGAGCTCTTGGGCGGACGGCAGCACGGCCTCGGCCTCGCTGCGCAAAAAACACAAAGCGAAGCCCAAACCGCAAAAGGCCACAAAGAAAAGCGCACCCGCAGAGAGCCGAGGATATTCAAGCCAAGCCCGGAAGAACTCGACGCGCATGAAGCGTTATTAGAAAAATTAAAAGATCCGCTTTGGAAACAAAGCGCTTAAAGCTTTTGAATATTCTCGCCGGCTTTCTCGACATCTTTGCCGAGCCCTTGAACCGTATTGCAAGCACTGAGAGAAAAAGTGCCGAGCAACGCTAGCGTGACAAGAGCAATAACGTTTTTCATCATGGGGTTGTTTCCTTCTTGGGTTTAATCTTTTTTGATGGTTTGGCGCCTTCGCCTTCCTGAGCTTCTTTTTCAGCCTGCGCAATTTCATCGGCAAAGCGTTCCATATACATGGCGCGGAAATCAATCGGGTTCAGCATCAGCGGCGGATAACCACCTTGCATGGTCAAATTGCTCATGATCTGACGTGCAAACGGGAAGATGAGAGACGGCACTTCAATCAGCAAAACAGGATGGTGATTTTCTTCTGGAATGCCGTTTAATTGTACCGTCACGCCGTATTGCATCTCCGCAATAAACACAATGTCATCATTGCGAAGCGCACGCGCACTAAGATTCAGAACAACTTCATAAAGATTGGCAAGCTCGTCATCTTCAATCTTCCGCGCATCCATGCCGATATTGATATCCATCTCAGGCGGCGCAGCATCAGCGCGTAGCGAGTCAGGCGTGTTGGGGTTTTCAAACGACAAATCACGCACATATTGCGCCATAATATTGATCGGCGAAGCGGCGGCCTGATTGTCAGTCTGTGTATCGGTCATGAAATTCTCCAAGATGTTTATTCATTAAAATAAGGATTTAGCACGTTTATTTGTCCTCATCAACGCGTTCATACTCACCTTCAATAACATTCGGGTCTGCCGGTCTTTGTTGCGGGTGGCGAATGCTAGTCGCAGAAAATTGCGTATGCTTGGCGATCATCGTTTTAAATGCAGCGCGAAAAGGCGGAACCAGAAGCGCAAATCCGATTGTATCGGTTACAAATCCGGGCGTTATTAACAGCGCCCCTGCCGCGACCAGACAAAACCCGTCAAACAGCTCCCCCATCGGCATCTGCCCCGCATCCAGAGAGCGGCGCATCGCTAATATTGTTTGTAGGCCCTGATATTTCACCAATAAACCACCGATGATCGCGGTTAAAAACGCGAGGCTGAGCGTCGTCCAAATGCCGATATGTCCACTGACGCTGGCAAAAACCGCCAGTTCGACAAAGGGAATAACCAAAAAAATCATAATAAACGGCATAGTATAGACCTTGTTCTTTACCTTTTGCGGCATAATGTATTAGATAGGGCTTTAAGTGCAAATATGAAAGCTTTTATCCCCAATTCTGGGAAACATGTTACAATGATATGATAAGAGCATTAATGGCGAAGTGAAGGATTTTTGAATATGCCTGCTGATTTGGTTTTATATGCGTTGGTCGCCGCAGGATTGGTGTTCTGGCTACGCTCTGTTTTGGGCACAAAGCATGGCGAGGAACGCCCAAGCGCATTGAACGGCGCAGACGCCAAAGATATCATCAATGCCGCCGCCGAAGATCAGAAATCTGATTTTGAAGGCCCTGAAGACCGCATCATGGCATTGGCTGAAAACGCGCTTAAAAAGAATTATAGCATCGGCAATAAAACCGCCGAAATAGGCTTGATCGATATCGCCAAGGCCGATCGCAATTTTGATATTGATGGCTTCCTTGTCGGCGCGCAGGATGCATTTGTGATGATCGTTGAATCTTTTGCCGAAGGTGACCGCGATACGCTGAAAAACCTACTCGCCGAGGATGTTTATGTCGCCTTTGAAGGCGCAATCACGGCGCGGGAAGACCGCAACGAAACCCAGCAAACAGAAATCCACGCCATCCGCAAGGCCGAAGTCATCGAAGCCAGACTTGAAGGCAGGCGCGCCTTTGTCACCATAAAATTCACCGCCGATGAAACCAGCGTCACCCGCGATGAAAGCGGTGATATCCTCAGCGGCAATCCCGATCGGACAACCGAAATGCGCGATATCTGGACGTTTGGCCGTGATGTTAAATCCCGTGAACCCAGCTGGCTGCTGATCGAAACCCGCGGCGATTTTGAAGGCGATAACGACCTGATTCCTGATTCCCACTAAAACATCCTAAGGCCGTCATTGCGAGGAAGCCTTGTGCTGACGAAGCAATCCCTAAAACAAGCTTGCCGCCCACGGATTGCTTCGCTACGCTCGCAAAGACGAAAACAATTTTGGTGGTTCACATGCGCTTGCTTTTTCTTCTTACGTTATTTCTCTCTGCCTGTGCTGCGCCTCCTGCTGAAAAACCTGTGGATGTGAAACCGGATTTACAGCTTCGTCAGACCTCGTTCTCTGCTCTTCCCGGCTGGGGCAGTGATGATTTCGCCTCCTTCGCCCCCGCCCTCAAAAAATCCTGCGCTAGAATTCTCAAAGCGGCCCCTGAAAAACAACTCGGCGCATTGGGCGAGGCCGGAACTATCGGCGATTGGCAACCCGTATGCCGCAGCGCAATGAACGTCGCCCCCGCGCAGATGAAAGCCTTCATCGAAAGCCGCTTCACAGCCCATGAAGTGCGCGATGGCGCAAACCCAAAAGGCCTGTTTACAGGATATTATGAGGCCTCCCTGCGCGGTTCTCTCACCCGTCAAGGCCCATACCAAACCCCGCTTTATACTCGGCCCGATGATTTAGTGATGGTGCAGCTCGGTGATTTCCGCGAGAATTTGAAGGGCGAGCGCATCGCTGGACGCGTTGTTGACGGCAACCTCAAGCCCTATGAAACCCGCACCCAAATCGTAAACGGTCAATGGCCGCATAACGACAAGGTTCTGGTTTGGGTCGATGATCCCGTCGATGCCTTCTTCGTGCAAATCCAAGGCTCAGGCATTGTGCAAATGGACGAAGGCGCGCCGCTTCGCATAGGCTACGCTGGTCAAAACGGTCACATCTATTACGCCATCGGGCGGGAGCTGATAAAGCGCGGCGCACTGACCAAAGACAACGTATCTATGCAATCGATCCGGAGCTGGCTTGAGGCCAACCCCTCGCAAGCCGCCGAAATCATGAACACCAATCAATCCTACGTATTCTTTAAAACGCTGGACGGGGAAGGCCCTGTCGGCGGCGAGGGCATATCTCTCACGGCTGAACGCTCTCTCGCCATAGACAGATCACTGCTCGCCTATGGTCTGCCCATGTGGGTCGATATCGCCGCCCCCGATGTCGCGGGCGCAAAACCCATCAACCGCATGATGATCGCCCAAGACACCGGCGGCGCCATCCGCGGCGCAGTCCGCGGTGATGTCTTCTGGGGCTACGGCGAACGCGCGGAAAACCTTGCGGGCGCGATGAAATCAGATGGGCGGTATTGGGTATTGTTGCCGCGATAATATTCTCTCTGTTGATATTTTTCAGAAATACATCGACTCTGATTATGGAATCGCGCCACGATTGTTATGAATATATAGGAGAAAAATATGGTTGATATAGCAGCAATTTGGACGGCAACCAAGGCAACAGTAGAGGTTGCAAAAAAGGGTTTAGAGTTAGCAAAAAACGCCTCGCAGCAAGACCTTATTGAGCACGCCCAGAACATGAGAGATAAGGTTTTAGACCTTAAAGAGCATATCTCTGAACTTCGTGAATACGTATCGGAGTTAGAAGAAAAGTTAAAATTTAACGAAAAACTCAATTGGAATGGTAGAACCTATCCCACTAATTTGGTTATCCAGTAATATGAGAGTGCAAGTGAGAGGA
>CAYGJS010000026.1:0-29432 GCA_964350435.1 uncultured Micavibrio sp. | reverse complement strand
CCTGTCATCCCGATTGCCCCCCCTGTCATCCCGAGCGAAGTCGAGGGATCTTCTGTTGTGAATAGACTTTAGATTCCTCGCATTCGCTCGGAATGACGATGGAGTTTGGCTCGGAATGACGATGGAACTTCGCTCGGAATGATGATGGAGTTTGGCTCGGAATGACGATGAGGTTTCGTTCGGTGACGATGGGCGGCTATTTGCTGGTGGCGACAAACACGCCATTCCACTCCTTGGGCGGGTTTTTGATGAGATCATCGATGCGGGCTTCATACATATCATAAGCAAAATCAAGACGATACAGTGTTTGTTTGCGAGCGGCTTTTAATGCTTTGAGCGCGGCTTTGAAGTCCCCTGCCCTATAGCGCGTTATCATTTCGTCGTGGTTTTTGCGAAGCTCTTTGTATTCATTGCTCGCCGCATCTTCTGCGCCGCCAAGAAGCGCAAAGACACGCTCAGGCTTGGTTTTGCCCTTGACGGTAATCAAATCCATTTCCAGCGTCGCGAAGTCAGGCACCTTGTTCCATGTGCTTTCCCCGATCAGAATATCGACGCCATAGTTTTTTGTCTGGCTTTCGAGGCGGGAGGCGAGGTTTACAGCATCGCCCAATGTTGAGTAAGCAAAGCGTTGTTTAGAGCCCATGTTACCGACCGCGCAAGGGCCGGTGTTTATGCCGATACCTGCCTGGAGGAGCACGGGGGTTTTACCGATTTCTTCAGCGCGTTTTTTGACCGCTTCGTTGACAGGTTCTAGGCCCGCTTGCATCCCCAGTGCGGTCATGCAGGCATGGCGTTCGTGGTCGGCATCATCCAGCGGTGCATTCCAGAACGCCATCATCGCATCCCCCATATATTTGTCGATCGTGCCGCGGTTTTTCATCACCAGATCGGACATGGGGGTTAGGAAATCATTCATCAGCTGGATGATTTCTTCGGGGGCAAGACCTTCGCAGATGGTTGTGAAGCTGCGGATATCGGTGAACATCACCGTGAGGTCACGGTTTTCTCCGCCGAGTTTGAGTTTGTCGGGATTTTTGGTCAGTTCCGCCATGAAATCGGGCGAGATATAGAGCCCGAAAGCATCGCGAACGTGGCGTTTTTCGCTTTCGACCCGCAGATATGTGAGCAAGGTCGAAGCGATGAAAATTACGAAAACGCAGAGCGCGGGATAGAAGGGATCAAGCAGCAGGCCGTGATGCGTGTAAGCATAGGCGGAACAAAAGACTGCAACCCCCATAAGCGTGAAACACAGGATTGCGAGCAGCAGGACATGAATGAACGGCGCGAGGATAATCATCATCAGCCCAACGCTGAGGATGAAAACGGCTTCGGCGGCGATGGTGACATCGGGGCGCAGAAGATACGCGCCTTGGAGGATTTGCTCAACGACATTGGCGTGAATTTCAACGCCCGGCTGGAAAGGCTCAAGCGCGGTTGAACGCAGATCCTTAAGGCCTTCGGCACTGGAGCCGATCAGGATAATTTTGTCCTTGATATGTGCGCCCATTTCATCGCGGAACTGCGGGTCTATGATTTTGGCTGCAGAAATATAATCATCGCCGCGTTCATCAAACCGGCGGTAATAGACATTCATTACCCCGTCGGCCTCCACGGGAATGGCAAAGCTGCCGACCAGAATGCGAAAGCGGGTATCGATAGCGTTTTCAGCAAAGTCAGGATTTTGTCCGATTTTTGTGATAAGTTTTTTATTGCCTTGCGCGACGCGGATGGCCTCAAGACTTAATGACGGATAGAGGTCTTTGCCGTTGGAGAAAATAAGCCCTGTACGGCGCAGGATACCGTCAAAGTCAGGCTTGGCCATGAAACTGCCGTTGCCTTCGGCGGCTTTTTCAAGTTCGGGCAGGAAGACGGCGGCTTTTTCAAATTTTTCTGCCTGGTCGATAAAACTCTCTTTATCGCCGCGCTTGACCAATAAAGGCTTGCTGAGGCGCGGGGGGCGGGGAATTTGCGTATAGCTGGCGTAGGTGAAGCCTGCGACAAAAATGCCGCTGGCCTCGATGGCCTTTGCGAGAACCTCGTCATGATCGGGCAGGGTCTGGATATCATCCAGAACAAAACCGAATGAGGGATTATCGGCCAGAGTCTTGGCGATTGCGCGCGGAGAGGAGCGATCGGCCTCGGCGAGCACGCCATCAAATGCGATGACTTTTGCGCCCATTTCGGTCAGGCCTGTGACCAAATCGGCCACGATGGTGCGCGGCCATGGCCACTGCCCTAGGGTCTGAAGAGAATCATCATCAATATCGACAATCACGACCTGCCCGGAGGGTTCGCGCGGGAAGATCTGGTTGAGTTCATCAAAGACGAGGGATTGCATTTCCTTTCGCCAGCGGTCATTGGAGCCGCTTTGGTAAATAGCGGCGAGCAGGAGGGCGAAGAGGAGAAAGAAGTGAATCCAGCGATGAGTGAGAAAGCGCATCATCGGCGGGGGTCACCTCTCCGTCAGTGCGCGGTCACGGGCGCGCAGGATGGGTTTGAGGAGATATTCGAGAATGGAGCGTTTGCCCGTTATGACCTCGACATCGGCGATCATACCGGGGGTGATGGGGAGTGGGTTTTCGGCGGTGCCGAGGAAGTTTTTGGCGGTGTGGATTTCGATCTCGAAACCCGGATTGCCCTCACCGTCTTTGATGGAGGTTGCGCCGATGCGCACCAATTCCCCATCCAGAGCGCCGTATTTCTGCGGGTCATAGGCGGTGATTTTGACCTTGGCGGGTTGCCCGACTTGAATAAAGGCGATTTCGTTGGGGGCGATGCGGGCGATGATTTTCAGTTCATCGTCTACAGGGACAATCTCCACCAGTTGCATGGCAGGTTCGACCACGCCGCCGATGGTGCGGACGGCGAAGTTGTTCACGACCCCATCAACGGGGGAGCGGATTTCGCGGCGGAAAACACGGTCTTCGTTGGATTTCATGTTTTCGCTTAAAGAGGCGATTTCGGTTTCGACGCCGTTGAGTTCTCCCAAGGCTTGAGATTGGAAGCGATCAAGCTGGCTTTTGCGTTCGTTTTGGGCGACGGAAAGTTCTGCGGTGAGGGCGTTTTTTTGCGCGGATGATGAATTAATTTGCCCGCTCAAGTCATTGATTTCACGGTTTAACCTTATTTCTTCGAGTTTCGGGACAGCGCGTTTCTTAACCATTTCGCGGGTGATCGCCAGCTCGTCATTCAAGAGTTTGCGGCTGCTGATATATTGGTTGATTTCCGCGTTGACACTGGCGAGCTGTGCGCGGGCTTTGGCGATGCGGTCATCGAGGATTGCGTAAGCGTTACGGAGTTCATTCTGACGGGATTCATACAGCGCCTTTTCATTTGCGGCGATGGCGGGGGCTTTTTCAAGGACATCGGCGGGCATGACAAATTCGCTGCCGTCGGCTTCGGATTTGAGGCGGGCTTTTTTGGCGGACAGGCCGAGGAAGCGGGCCTCTACCCCGCCGGCCTCAGATGAGAACTGGACATCGGACAGCCTTACAAGCACTTGACCGCGCTCAACTTTTTGCCCTTGCTTGACGAGGATTTCTTCGATGATCCCGCCTTCCAGACTTTGGACAATCTGGACATCTTGGGAGGGGACAACCTGGCCTTGCCCACGGCTTAAGACTTCGATTTTGGCGAAGGCCGACCAGAAAATGGCCAGCAATACCAGTGCCATAATAGAGAACAGCATGAAGGTTGCTGCGCTGGCCGGGCGGAGGCGCGTTGCAGCCTCTAGCTCGGACATGAAATCTTCTTCGCGGAGTTTGGGATTGAACAGGCTCATGCTTTGACCCCTTCCCCTTGGAGTTTGGCGACGATTTCATCACGCGGGCCATCCATGACCAGCTTGCCTTGATCGAGCAGGATCAGGCGATCAACCATTTCCAACATTGCATGTTTATGGGTGATGAGGATGAAAGTTTTGTCTTTGATTTCTTCGGCGATGTATTTCTTGAACGCGGCTTCGGCCTGCATATCCATGGCGTTTGTCGGCTCGTCACAGATCATGACTTTGGGTTTCAGGAGGATGGCGCGGGCAAGGGCGATGGCTTGACGCTGTCCGCCTGATAACCCCTCGCCGTTTTCCCCTACGGGCGCGTCATAGCCCATGGGGTGGCGGGCGATGAAGTCATGCACGCCTGCGGCTTTAGAGGCGGCGAGGATGTCTTCCTCGGTTGCGGCGGGGACGGAGGCGATGATATTATCGCGCACAGAGCCGTTAAAAAGGACAACGTCCTGGGCGATATAGGCGATGGATTTTCGCAAGTCGGCGGGGTCGATCTGGCGAGTGTCGGTGTCGTCGGCGAGGATGCTGCCGCCTGTGGGTTGGTACAGCCCCATCATCAGGCGGGCGGTGGTGCTCTTGCCCGAGCCGATGCGGCCGATGATGGCGACTTTTTCGCCTTGGTTTATTGTGAAGCTTACGTTTTCGAGGACGTCACGCTGCACGTTGGGGTAAGAAAAAGATACGCCGTTGAAGGCGATTTTCCCTGAAAGATCGGGGCGGTGCAGGAAGTTTTTGGCGCTGGGGCGATCAACGGCTTTGTTCATGATGCCATCGAGGGTTTTGAGCGCGCCTGTGGCTTGGTGATAGCGGGCGAGCAGGTTTGCAACTTGGCCGATGGGGGACAAGGCTTTGCCGCTCAGGATAACGCAGGCGATCAACCCGCCGACGCTTAATGTGCCTTCGGCGACCAAATACATGCCCGCCAGGACAATAACGATGGAGGCGATTTGCTGAATGAAGGTGGCGAAATTTACGCCGAGCGCGGAGATCAGGCGGGAGGTCTGGCCATAAGCCGCGCTTTCGCCGACCATTGCACCATAACGGGCGCGGAAATTACCATCTGCGCCGATGGCTTTTATAGTTTCGAGGCCGTGGATGGTTTCCACCAGAAGGCCATGTTTGGCTTCGGAAGACTTTGTCGCTCTGCGAATGACGGCTTTCAGAGGGGCTTGGAGGATGAGGCCTGCGATAAACACAATCGCGATTAATGCGAGCAATATGATGACGATGGAGCCGCCGAGTTTATAGATGATGAACAGGAAGAACAGCGTGAAGGGCAGATCGACCAGCACAGTGATGGTGGCGGAGGTGAAGAAATCGCGGACGCTGTCGAAATCACGGAGCATATTGGCGAAGGCACCGCTGGAGCGTGGGCGTTCTGTCAGGCGCATGTTGAGGATCTGATCGTATATGCGGCGGGTGGCAATCACATCCATGCGCCGCCCCGCGATATCAACAAGATAGCCGCGAAGGGAGCGCATGATGAAGTCGAAGACGAAGACAACCAGAGCGCCGATACCGAGTGCCCAGCCCGTTTCTATCGCGGCGTTGGGAATGACGCGGTCATAGACATTCATGATAAAGAGCGGGCTGGTGAGGCCGAACAGGTTGATAAACACCGCCCCGAGAAGAACCATACCATATATGCCACGATTTTCATGCACCAGCGACCAGAACCAATGGCGATCCATATCGTTTTTTTCGGCAAGATCGGGGTTGGTGAATTCGGGTTTTGGTTGGGTGAGGATGGCGTAACCCGCGAAGGCGTTTTCCAGTTCGGCCTTGGCAAGCGCGGTTTCTTCGCGCCTCTCAGGGTCGAAGATTTTGGCTTGGTCGCCGAGTGATAGCAGCACGGCGGCTTTTTGGTCTTTCAGGACAATCACGGCGGGCAGAACGGCGGGATCGATATCGTCCAAATTTTTGAACCTGGTGATTTGCGATTTGAGTTCAAGGCGGTTTGCGGCTTCACAGAACAGTTCGGGCTTCATCTGCTTGCCGTCATAGGCCAGACCCGATGTGATCGCGCCGGCAGTTTTGGCACGGCCATAATGACGCGTTAAGAAGACCAGGCATTCAAGAAGAGCGTCTGTCTTGGGTGGATTATTGGCCGGTTTTTGTTTGGTCATGGGATGGCGTTTCCTGCATGGGCGCATTGCTATTCGCTACATTCACGCTCCCATCAAGTCCTAATGAGTTTTGCAAACGTCCCAAGGAGGAAAGAATACCATATTCGGCAAGCAAAAGCCTATGCTGCGCGTTGATTTTTTCGAGCTTTGTGTTGAAGAGCTGATTATCCACCTGCATCAGCTGGAGCAACGATACGCGGGCACCTTCAAATTGGGATTTATAAGTTTCAAGCAATTTTTGGTTTAGATCCAGACGTTTGTCCTGATTGGTATTTTGGATTTGCGCCGTATCAAGCTCGGCATAGGCCAGACGCACGCCGCGCTCTATTTGACGCTGCGCATCTTGCTTGCGGTACATGAGGTCTTGGTGTTCGATGCTGCGTTTTTTGATGCGGGCGAGCTGGGCACCGCCGGTTTCAAAAGCCCAGTTCATTTTAACGAGAGCGCGCGCGTCTGTGGCTTCGCCGCCGATGACATCGCGTTGGTCACGCTCCAGATAGGAGAGTTCGCCGTTTACATCAGGGTAAAGCGCGGCTTGCTCGGCGTCTTTATCATAGGCGCGGGAGCGAACCTGCATGGCGATTGCACGAATAGCAGGATGCTCGGCGGCACTCACAAGGGCGGAGTCCAAAGAAGCAGGAAGAAATTCTTTGACTGAGGGGGGCTGAAACAAATCACCCTCCGGCATCAGGCCTGTCAGTTCGAAATATTCAGATTCGGCGGCGCGCAGCTGACCCTGATAATCCGCCCTGAAGTTATCAAGAATAATGCTGACGTCGCGGGCTTGCTGAAGCTCGGTTTCATCGGCTGCGCCCTCATCGACCATAGAGCGGATGCGATCAAGATAGCTTTTTACATTGGCTTCATGGTTGAGAATAAGCTGATAACCGAGGCGGGAGCGAATGAGGTTGATGTAAGTTTGGACGGTGCGGAAGGCCAAATCCTCGCGCACGCCCTGCAAGCCGATGTCTGAGGCGTGTTTCATAGAGACGGCTGATTTTACGCGGCTTGAAGTTTCATGGCCATCGAAGATCATCTGATTGACCGAGGCTCCCCCCTCCCATAAATAGGAATACCCTGAACCACGGGTTGTACTCAGGCCACGGCTGGTGCTGTTATCGCCATAAATTCTTCCGCCTGTGGCATTGACGGCGACTTCGGGGAAATAGCCTGATTTCTGTTCGCGAATATCCTGTTTTGATGTATCCACGGCGGCTTTGGCACTTTCGACTTGCGGGTGATTGGCAAGTGCCATGCCGAGTGTTTGCTCAAGCGTTTGAGCGGAAGCCGCGCCGGCACTTAATGCCACGAAAAGCGAAGATGTTAAAAACAATGTTTTACGAAACATATACCAGAACCGGATAAATGAAAAAGCCGCAAGAATTTGCACTTTTATTCTAATCAAAAAACATGCGGTCTACAACCATTAGAATTTTCAAATGAATGATTTGGGGTAATTTTTGAAACAGACTTCACAAATCTCTAGAGATGGGGCAATGTTCGTACATACATATTTTTTATTGCAAAAAGGATAGACGCCCGTGAGTTTGAAAATCATCGCGCCTAAAGAAACAGCCCCCCATGAGCATCGCGTTGCGGTTTCGCCGGAAACGGTCAAGAAACTCAGTGCCCTTGGGTGCATGGTGATGATCGAAAGCGGCGCGGGGGAAGGCTCTTCGATTTCTGATGAACAATACAAAGCCGCGGGCGGCGTGATCGCCAAGGGCAAGGCTGATCTTTACAAAAACGCGAATATCATTTTGCGGGTGCAGGCGGCAGATGAGAGCGGATTTGATGATGCGGCCAAGGGTGCGCTCGTCATTGGCCTTGTGAACCCGCATAAGAACGAAACGTTTATTCAGGCGACCGAGAAAAAGGGCCTTGCGCTGCTGGCGATGGAAAAAGTGCCGCGGATTACGCGGGCGCAGAGCATGGATGTTTTGTCTTCTCAATCGAATTTGGCGGGGTATAAATCCGTTTTGGATGCCGCGGCGGAATATGGGCGCGCGTTTCCGATGATGATGACGGCGGCGGGGACCATTCCCCCTGCGAAAGTTTTTGTGATGGGCGCGGGGGTTGCGGGATTGCAGGCGATTGCAACAGCGCGGCGGCTGGGCGCGGTGGTGTCGGCGACCGATGTTCGTCCGGCCTCGAAAGAGCAAGTACAGTCTTTGGGCGCGAGCTTTATTGCCGTGGAAGATGATGAGTTTAAGGCGGCGGAAACTGCGGGCGGATACGCCAAGGAGATGTCGAAGGAATACCAGAAAAAGCAAGCCGCTTTGATTGAAGAGCATATCGCCAAGCAGGATATTGTGATTACGACCGCGCTGATCCCCGGGCGCGCCGCGCCGATTTTGGTGAGCGCGAAGATGGTGAAATCCATGAAGCCGGGGTCTGTGCTTGTGGATCTGGCGATTGAAAATGGCGGGAATGTTGAAGGGGCGAAACTTGGCAAGGTTACCGATGTCGGCGGGGTAAAAATCTTGGGGCATGAAAATGTGCCGAGCCGTTTGGCGGCAGATGCTTCGCTGCTTTATGCGAAGAATGTTTTCAATTTGCTCGGGCTTATTATCGATAAGGATACTGGCAAGCTGGTGGATAAATGGGCAGAAGATGAGATTATCAAAGCAATGCTTTTGACGTCGCCGCCTTCGAAAGGGCCAAGCCTTAAAGTGGTTGAAAAGGTTGAGCCGAAAAAGCCGAGCGCGGTTAAGAAAACGTCTGCCAAGAACCCTGCGGCGAAGAAGGCTCCTGCTCAAAAAGCGGCCCCTAAAAAGACAGTGAAGAAGAAGGATTAAGCCATGGACGAGAATACAAAATCAGCCTCTGAGAGCGCGCTTGAGCTTTCCAACCAGTTATTGCAGGCCTCGAAGGAGGTGGCGCGGCTGGCGGTGGAAGATGGCGGCGCAATGCTTGAAAACGCCCACAGCCAGCCCTTTCTGATTACGGGGCTGACGGTTTTTGTGCTGGCGTGTTTTGTCGGGTATCACGTTGTTTGGCGGGTCACCCCTGCCCTGCACTCGCCGCTTATGGGGATAACGAACGCGATTTCATCGGTGATTATTGTTGGCGCGATTATGGCGGTATGGCCGCAGGATGGCGGGTTTTCGTTGATGGGGTTTATCGGCGTTATTCTGGCCTCCATCAATATTTTCGGTGGTTTTATTATCACCCAGCGCATGCTGCACATGTTTAAGAAAAAAGGATCGTAACCGAAATGCTTGCTGAACTTCTTTATATCGTTGCGGCGGTTTTGTTCATCCTGACTTTGCGCGGGCTTTCGCATCCAGAAACCGCGCGGCAGGGTCTGATGTTCGGGGTTGTCGGCATGGGCCTTGCGATTGCGACGACATTGTTTTTGCCCTCTACGGGCGGGGTGTTTTGGATATTGCTGGCGATCGGGATCGGTGGGGCGATTGGCACGCGGATTGCGCAGAAAATCGCGATGACGGATTTGCCGCAGCTTATGGCTGGTTTTCATTCTCTGGTGGGTTTGGCAGCCGTGTGCGTGGCGGCGGCGGCGTTTAACAACCCTGAGGCCTTTGGCATCGGCACGCGCGAGGACATTAAATTCTCCAGCATGATCGAGATGTCTTTGGGGCTTGCGATTGGCGCGGTGACCTTTACGGGTTCAATTATTGCATGGGGAAAACTGCAAGGCAAAATTTCTGGAAAACCTATCACATTTGGCGGGCAACATGCGATTAATGCGTTTTTGGGGCTTGCTCTTTTGGCGTTGATTGTGATTTTGGCAACGACCGAGAGCAGCTTTGTTTTTGTACTCGTGGCGTTGCTGGCCATGCTTTTGGGCGTTTTGATGATTATCCCGATTGGCGGGGCGGATATGCCGGTGATCGTGTCGATGCTGAACTCCTATTCCGGCTGGGCGGCGGCGGGTATTGGTTTTACCCTGCATAATAATTTGCTCATTATCACGGGCGCGCTTGTCGGTGCATCAGGCGCGATTTTGTCCTACATCATGTGTAAAGGGATGAACCGCAGTTTTATCAGCGTTATTCTTGGCGGGTTCGGCAATGACGCGAGCGCAGCGGCGGCGGCGGATATGGGCGACAGATCGGCGAAGATCGGCGCGGCGGAGGATGCGGCCTATATCATGAAAAATGCCTCTAAGGTTATCATCGTTCCCGGTTATGGCATGGCGGTAGCGCAAGCCCAGCATGCATTGCGTGAGATGGGCGACATCCTCAAGAAAGAGGGCGTGGACGTGAAATACGCTATACACCCCGTGGCGGGAAGGATGCCCGGGCATATGAACGTGCTGCTGGCCGAGGCCAATGTGCCGTATGACGAAGTGTTCGAGATGGAAGATATTAACCGCGAATTCGCGCAGGCCGATGTGGCGTATGTGATCGGCGCGAATGACATTACCAACCCTGCGGCGAAGAATGATCCCTCCTCACCGATTTACGGGATGCCTGTGCTGGACGTTGAAAAAGCGAAGACGGTTTTGTTCGTGAAGCGGTCTATGGGTTCGGGTTATGCGGGGATTGATAACCCGCTGTTTTATGCGGATAACACGATGATGCTTCTCGATGATGCCAAGAAAATGACCGAAAACATCATCAAGGCGATGGAATAAGTTTCAACTCAACACTGCGTAATATAATCATGAGCATATCCTATATATTTCCTGCAAAGGCAGCCCCGACAGAGCGATCCAGTCGTGCGTTTGACACATCACAACATCGTCAGCCTGCGCAAGAAACCGCGGCGCGCCTTGTTTTCGGCGGGGTTGATGAAAACGGAGTTTCGCGGCTGGTTCCTGCAGATGGTGGGGGAGAGCGGCGTCTTAAGAACAGATTTGGGGCTGCTGTCGTTTATGAACGCCCTGATTCTTCCGAGAACTTTACTCACCGCGGTGTGCCATCAACTACTGATAATCCTCGCGCTGTAAACTTTTATGGATGTGATTAAGCATTCTCATTTTTGAAAAGATTTTTGCAGATTTATTTTTTCTATTCTGTATTTTAATAGCATGACCCCTTCTCGAGTGCCTGATCTTGAACCGCGTTTTCTGCAACCTGAGGGATGGAGGTGGCATATTTTCACCCGCCAGAGCAAGCGAGGCCCTCGCAAAATCCGTTTCGGATCTGTGTTTCCGAAAGGATCGGTGCCGGATACGATTGTGGTTTGCCTGCCAGGTTTGAGTGAATTTGGTGAAAAATATTATGAAGTGGCGCAAGATTGCCTGAATAAAAATCTTGCCTTCTGGGTGATTGACTGGATGGGGCAAGGTCGCTCGGGGCGGTATTTCGAAGACCTGCCGCAGCGCAGACATGCCTATAGTTTTGATGATGATCTTGATGATCTGGAATATTTTATCCGCGATTATGTGGTGCATTCGAGTGTCCATCCGGATGTGGGGCGCATTCCGATGGCGATGCTGGCGCATTCCATGGGCGGGCATATTGGCCTTCGATATCTGGCGCAATACCCCGAACGATTCACGTGCGCCGCCATTTCGGCGCCAATGCTTGATATTATGGCATTGCCGCGCTTGCCTCTTATTATCAATGCTTTTCTGACTGGTGCTTTGCGGATGTTTAACTCTCGGGGATATGTTCCCGGCGGCGGCGACTGGAGCGCCGATATGCGCCCAAAAACCGGCATCAGCGTTTTTTCTTCCGACCCTGAACGCGAGCAGATTCATAACGCATGGTGCGCGGCAGATCCTGCACTGCAAATCGGCAGCGTGACCTATGGATGGCTTTATTCAGCTGTCAAATCCTGCCTGCGTGTGCAGGGCTTAGAAAATAACGCAATCAAAACGCCTTGCCTCATCGCCACGGCAGGCCTTGACAGTATCGTCGGGAATGCGGCAATAGAGCGTTTTGCCGCGCGTATAGAGCGGTGCAGACATGAATGCTTGGTCGATAGTCAGCATGAAATCCTGATGGAAAGAGATGAGATTCGAAACGATTTTTTGGACAAGTTTTATGCTCTTGTTCAAGAAAAGGTTATTGAGCAGCCAGAGACCTTGAAACCTTTCTAGGAAACGGGCAGAGTAGAAACTTAAAAATTTGGAGATGTATACAAAATGGACCAAGCTGAAAAAGATAAAATCCGCCTGAGTGATCGCATTCTCTCTGCTCTTGAACTTGCGCTTGAGCAACATGATCTGAAGATCGCAGAATTGCTGACCCGGGCGATGGAACAGTCCATGACCCGTAATACGGGCGGCGGTGAATTTATTGAACGCCGCGACTATCCGCCTGAGATTGAAAAGGCGATGGACAAGCTTTATTCGTTGCGGGATGACAGCGACGCGATTTAATCAACCCATTAAATTCAGCCATTGATCTTCGCTCAAGACCTCGACGCCGAGGTCTTTTGCTTTTTTGAGCTTCGAGCCTGCATCGGCGCCCGCAATCACATAATCGGTTTTTGAGGAGACGCTGCCTGCAACTTTTGCGCCCAGACTTTCGGCTTTTGATTTGGCTTCGGCGCGGGTGATTTTTTCCAGTGTGCCCGTGAAAACCACAGTTTTTCCTGCTACGGGGCTGCCTTCGATATTCGGTAAATCATAGGGCTGGATTTCCAGTTGCGGCTCAAGGGCTCTTAAAATATCCAGATTATGATCTTCGGCGAAGAAACCGATCAGCTCATCGGCAACGCCGGGGCCTATGTCTTCAATATTGAGAAGTTCGGCGAAGGCCGATGAGATACACGCCTGCTCGGGGACGCTGCTATTTTTGGCCTCTCCATGAAAATGGGGGTCTCTTGATGCTTCAATCATTGCGTTTTTTAAGGTTGCTAGATCTCCATAGGCCGCGGCGAGGCGCTTGGCTGTGGCTTCACCGACCTGACGGATGCCGAGGGCGTAGATGAAGCGATTAAATTCTATTTGGCGGCGTTGATTGATTGATTCGAAGAGGTTTTTCACCGAAAGTTCGCCCCAGCCTTCGCGCTCTGGCAAAGACGGAGAAAGATCGGATGCCCTGCTTTCCAGCGTGAAGATATCGGCAGGGTTTTTGACAAGCCCCTCTTCATAGAATTCTTCGATAATTTTGCTGCCCAGCCCCTCGATATCAAACGCCAGACGGGACACGAAATGTTTCAAACGCTCCACGGCTTGGGCGGCGCAAATCATGCCGCCTGTGCATCTTCGCACAACGTCTTCGCCTTCGCGGATCGCCAGAGAATTGCAAACGGGGCAATGGGTGGGGAATTCGAAGGGCATTTGCGTGCCATCGCGCTTTTCGGTGAGGACTTTAACGACTTGCGGGATGACATCACCTGCGCGCTGGATCACGACCATGTCACCGATACGGATATCCTTACGCTCGATCTCGTCCTGATTGTGCAGCGTCGCGTTTGAAACGACGACGCCGCCGACGGTGATCGGCTCCAGACGCGCCACAGGGGTGAGCGCGCCCGTGCGTCCGACCTGGATGTCGATGCTGTGGAGCCGAGTGACCGCTTGTTCAGCGGGGAATTTATGCGCGGTCGCCCAGCGCGGGGAGCGGGCGATAAAGCCGAGGCGGGATTGGTAGTCGAGGCGATTAACCTTATACACCACGCCGTCGATTTCGTAATCAAGGGTGCTACGGCTTTCGTGGATTTTATTGAAATGGGCCATAATATCTTCGGCGGAGGTGCAGATTGTATAGGGCGTTTCGGGGATGCCCCATTTAGAAAGCTTTTCACGGATTTCAAAATGCGTTACGGCGAAGGGCGTACTCACCTGTCCCAACGCATAACCAAAAAAGCGGATGGGCCGCGAGGCGGTGATGGCGCTATCGAGCTGACGAACGCTGCCTGCGGCAGCATTTCGGGGATTGGCGAAGGGCGGCTTGCCTGCCTCTTCTTGCGCTTTATTCAGAGTTTCGAAGTCTTTACGTGCCATGAAGATTTCGCCGCGCACTTCCAAAATATCGGGTGCATCATCGGGCAGGGTTTGCGGGATTTCGCCGATCGTTCTGACATTCGCGGTGATGTTTTCTCCTTCCGCGCCGTCGCCTCTTGTGGCGGCCATGACCAGCGTTCGGTTTTCGTAGCGGAGCGAACAGGACAGGCCGTCAATTTTAGGTTCGGCGACGATTTCCAGGGGTTCGCTTTCGGCTAGGCCCAGAAATTTTCTAGTGCGGGCGAGGAAATCGCTTACGTCTTCTTCGCTGAACACATTCGAGAGCGAGAGCATCGGGGAGGCATGTTTTACCTTTTCGAAGCCCTTAGAGGGGGAGGCGCCGACGCGCTGCGAAGGGCTATCCCTGGTGATGAGGTCAGGGTGTTTTTTCTCCAAAGCCTCAAGCTCGGCGCGCAGTTTATCGTACTCTGCGTCCGATATTTTTGGCGCGTCGTCTTGATAATAGGCGGCGTCGGCTGCGCGGATGGCTTTGACCAAATCAGCGTGGCGCACCTGATCGTCGAGTTTTTCTAGGTCGAGAAGGCTCATATTATTCAATTACCAGCTTCCCCGCGCAGGCGGGGATCGTTTTTAAAATGTGTCATATAGATCATTCCAGTTCGGATTAACCTCTTCTATTCGCTTTATTTTCCAATCGCGGTTCCATTTCTTCATCCGTTTTTCACGGTTTGCCGCCTCCCAATACTCATCATATATTTCAAAATATACGAGCTTGGTTAGATTATATTTTTTACTAAAGCCTTCAATGATTTTATTCTTGTGTTGCCATATCCGTTTTTTTAAATCCGACGTTACACCGATATAGAGCGTCCCGTCTTTCTTGTTTGTAATAATGTATACATAATGCATCTTGAGAATGATCCCCGCATGCGCGGGGATGCCTTTGTTGTGTTATGCTGCTTTTCCGACTTCAAGGAGTTTATGGGCGGCGGCGCGGGCTTCGGGGGTTATGGTTGCGCCGGCCAGCATGCGGGCGATTTCTTCGCGGCGATCATCAAGGGCGGGGAGCGGCAAGACAGTGGTGGTGACATCGGCTTTGCCGGATTTTTGGACGATCCAGTGATGGCTTGCCCTTGCCGCGACTTGTGGGGAATGGGTGACAACCATGATTTGTTTTTCCCGCGCGAGTTTGGCGAGGCGTTCGCCCACTGCGTCCGCCGTTCCGCCGCCGATCCCTGCATCGACTTCGTCAAATATCAACGTGCCAGCCGCGCCAATTTCTGCCATCACGACTTTGAGCGCGAGCATGAAGCGGGACATTTCGCCGCCAGAGGCGATTTTACCCAAGGGGCCAGCCTCCGCGCCCGGATTGGTGGCGACAAGAAATTGCACTTTATCCATACCATGTGCGCCCCAATCGGATTCAGGCAGAGCCTCAACAGAGGTTACGAATTTCGCGCGGTCGAGTTTGAGCGGCGGGAGTTCTTTGGCGACAAGGCCGTCGAGTTTGGCGGCGGCCTTTTTGCGTTTATCGCTGATGTCTCTGGCTTGTTTGACGAAGGCGGATTTGGCGACCTCAAGTTCCTGCATGGCACCCGCCAGCACTTCATCGGCGTGTTCGATGTTATTGAGAGCCGCCGCAATTTCCGCGCGCTTTTCCGCCAGATCATCGACGGTACAGCCATGTTTGCGGGCTTGAGCGCGCAGGCCAAACAGGCGGTCATCGATGGAGGTGAGGTCGTGTTCGGCTTCTTCGAGGTCGGAGGATAAGGACTGGATGGCCGAGAGGGCTTCTTGGATTTCAGAAGATGCCCGGTCGAGGGCGCTGATTACGTCTTCACCCGCCTCGCCGATTTTATCGGCTAAACGGTCGAGCAAACCCCAAGCTTCGCGCACGGGATCGTTTTCACCATTCAGCGCATGGTATGCGCCGTTAAGGGCTTCCAGCACCTGCTCACGATTCATAAGCCGCGTGCGAAGTTCGGCAAGCTCGGTTTCTTCACCCGCTCTGGGATTAAGCGCATCAAGATCCTGGAGCGATTGCCGCAAGTAAGCTTCTTCTTCGCGAGATTTTAACGCGGAGTCCTGAAGATTTTTCAGCGCGGCTTGTTTGTCTTTGAAACTGCGCCAGAGTATGGAAAGCCCCTCGCCCAGCCCAGCATAGTCATCGAGCATCTGACGGTGCGTGGAGGCATCGAGAAGGCCGCGCGTATCAAACTGGCCGTGAATTTCGACGAGGGTTTCACCGACTTGGCGCAGAAGACCTGCGCTCACGGCTTGGTCATTGATGAAGGCCTTACTGCGGCCATCGGGCGTGACAGAGCGGCGCAGAATCAGGGTTTGATCCCAATCCAGTTCGGCGTCTTTCAGAAGGGTTTGTGAAGAGTGATCGTGCGGCAAGTCAAAGGTTGCGGTGACGCTGGCTTGATCTGCGCCTTTGCGTACCAGCCGCGTTTCGGAGCGCGCGCCGAGCGCGAGGCCGAGAGAGTCGAGCAGGATGGATTTTCCCGCGCCTGTTTCGCCCGTCAACGCGCAGAGGCCTTCGCAGAACTGGATGTTCAGCTTTTCAATCAGTACGACATTGGATATTGAGAGGCTTGCAAGCATGCCCAGGGACTATCCCTTAATCAGTTTGGTTTAAAAATCGATTCAATCGTTTTATCAAAAACGCCACGATCCTCAACGATGCGCTGACGCGACTGCTCATCGAGGAGTTCAAAACTGCGCTTATACCACTCGCTGCCAGGGTAATTATGCCCTAAAACTGCGGCAACCTGCGTGGCTTCGAATGGCAGGCCAAGGGTGAGGTAGGCTTCAACCAAGCGGTGCAGAGCTTCGGCGGTATGGGTGGTGGTTTCGTATTTTTGAATGACGGTCAGGAACCGGTTAATGGCCGCATTCACATGGCCGCGATTGAGGTAATACCGCCCGATTTCCATTTCCTTGCCCGCGAGGTGATCAACCGTGAGATCTTTTTTAAGCGTAGCATCGCGGGAATATTTGCTGTCAGGGAAGCGGCGGATCAGGGTCTCCATGGATTCCATCGCTAGGCTTGTCATTTCCTGATCGCGGGCGACATCGGAGATTTGTTCATAGAATGACAATGCCTTCAGGTAATAGGCGTAGTCGATGTCCTTGTTGCCCGGGTGAAGTTCGATGAAACGGTCCAGCGCGAGGACGGCTTCGTCATAGTTTTGATTCTTGTATGATGAGAACGCGGCCATTAATTGAGCCTGCGTTGCCCATTGTGAATAGGGGTGCTGGCGCTCGACTTCCTGGAAGTTTTTTGTTGCCAGAACGTAATCTCCCTGATCCAATGCCTGGGCGGCGCGGTTATAGAGTGTTTCCACGTCTTCTTGAACCTGCACGTCGTCCTTATTGCCAGACGAACAGGCCGTGAGAGTGAACAGAGCCAGACAGGCGAAAACCGATAATGTTAGGGGCGAAATTTTCATACCCTTAAAATAGACATCTTCGGCGTTAAAAGAAAGAGAATTTAGGCGTTTATGCCGTCTTGATACCCATGATTTACGGCGAGCGGCATATCGAAGCTTTCAACGACTTCATAGGCGGTGTCATCGGCAAAAAGCGCGCGGAGAATGAGGTTATTCATCTCATGGCCCGCGCGGGAGCTATTATAAGCGCCCATGATCGGCAGACCCGCAAGATAGAGATCGCCAATCGCATCCAGCAATTTATGGCGGATGAATTCGTCTTCGCGGCGCAGACCATCCGGGTTCATGACCGAATGTTTGTCCAGCACGATGGCGTTCTCCAGCGAGCCGCCGAGCGCGAGACCTTGGGAGCGCATCCACTCAACCTCATGCAGAAAACCGAATGTACGGCAATTTGCGATGTCATGCACGAAATTGCCGTTTAGGAGCTGGGTTTCATAATGCTGACGTCCGATTTCGGGGTGATCGAATTCGATCTCGCCGCCGAAGCTTGCGATGTCAGCGGGCGATAGCGTTACGCGCTTGCCGTCTTTTTCGACTGTCACGTCTTTGAGGATGCGAATCATGCGGCGGGGAGCGGCTTGTCTTTCGATACCCGCTTGCTGGATGAGTTTTACGAAGGGGTCGGCACTGCCGTCCATGACGGGCACTTCCGCGCCGTCGAGTTCGATGCGAATATTATCAATGTTGAGACCGCGCAGCGCGGACATCAGGTGTTCGATTGTGCCGATGGTGACGCCGTCTTTGTTGCCGATGACGGTGCAAAGCTGGGTGTCCACGACGTTATTCCAAAGAGCGGGAACGGTGTTATCCTTTCCCGTCACATCTGTGCGCACGAAAATAATGCCTGTGTTTTCTTCAGCAGGGATGAGCGACAAGTTAATATCCTTGCCGGAATGAAGGCCAACGCCTTTAAGGCTTGCTGTATTTTTCAGTGTTTGTTGCATAAATTTTCCGTATTTGAACTTTATTACCATCCTCAATATAAGGATTCCGCTCTACAAGGACAAATCACGCTTTGTTGCGCCGTGTTACAAACACAGTATTTTGCGCTATAGAAAAACCCGCGGCGGGCGCGGGTTTTTTTAGTGTTTGAAAAGATGGTTCAATCTTAATTTGCCTGGCGGCGCAAGAAAGCCGGGATATCAAGCTCGTCATCTGCGCTTGCAGAGGCAGACTTAGACGGCGCGTCGATATTCAGACTGCCTTGCGAGGGCGAGGCTGGGGTTGAAACACCCTGCACCACTGTTGACGGGGATGAAACCGGGCTTGGAGCCATACGTTCACGGCGAACATCTTCTTCATGGCCGCGCCCTGCAAAACCGCCGATATGCTCTTGCACTGTGCCTGTGATGCGCTCGAATAATGAGGGCGAGCGGCGCGCTTCAGAGGGTGTTGGGGCTTTTGGCGGGTTCAGGCGAAGACCTGAAGAGGTTCCTGCTTGACTGATCTGCTGGCTTGTGACCGCTTGCGGGTCAATGTCGGGCACATGCGCGCCGTGGAAAGATGAAATATGCTGCGCGCCTGAGGGGGCTTCCATCGGTTTCGGCGGAATGAAAGAGTTGTTGTAAAGCGTGCCGCGGAGAGCGGTGTCTTTAGCGATCTCTGGAACGCCTTCGGTTACGGTTGAAAATTCACGCTGCTCATACATGTCGGCCTCGGGCTCGATAGAGCGCGAAGGAAGCGGCGCTCCTGTTCTTGCCGCGATTTGTTCGGCCGGTGTCGGCGCAAGCGGCGCAGGGGCTTTGATGTCTTTCACAGCCTTTGCAGACATGAATGTCGGCATTTTGGGGGCGGCCTGGGAGAGCAAATCATCGCTTTGAGTTTTGGGCTGGGCGCGTTCCATGGGTTGCGAACCTCCCGTTGTTTTGCGGCCCGCATCGGCGTCACGGTCAATACCCGTGGCAACGATGGATACACGCATTTTCCCCTCAAGGCTGGCGTCAAATGTTGCACCAAAGATGATGTTGGCATCAGGATCCACTTCATCGCGGATGCGGTTACAGGCTTCGTCGGCTTCGAACAAGGTCATGTCATAGCCGCCGGTGACATTGATAATCACACCATGCGCGCCCTTCATGGACACATCATCCAGAAGCGGGTTGTTGATTGCGGATTCGGCGGCTTCGATGGCGCGCTTTTCGCCCTCAGCTTCGCCTGTTCCCATCATTGCCTTGCCCATTTCGAGCATTGCTGTGCGGATATCCGCGAAGTCGAGGTTCACGAGACCCGGTTTGACCATCAAATCGGTTACGCCGCGCACGCCCGCTTGAAGAACAGCATCGGCCATTTGGAAAGCATCGGCGAAGGTGGTTTTTTCATTGGCCACGCGGAAAAGATTCTGGTTTGGAATGACGATTAAGGTGTCGACATATTCCTGCATTTCCTCGATGCCTTTTTCCGCAGATTTCATGCGGTGTGAGCCTTCGAAGTGGAAGGGTTTCGTGACGACGCCGACGGTCAAAATGCCGCGCTCACGGCAGGCTTTAGCGATTACGGGCGCGGCGCCTGTTCCTGTTCCGCCGCCCATGCCGGCGGTGATGAAGGCCATGTTTGCGCCTTCGAAATATTTCATCACTTCGTCGAGCGATTCTTCTGCCGCCGCTTTGCCGACTTCAGGCTTCGAGCCCGCGCCAAGGCCGCCCGTGACCGTCACGCCGAGTTGAACGCGGTGATCGCTTAAGGAATTTTCAAGGGCTTGCGCATCCGCGTTACAAACGAGGAACTCGCATCCTTCCTGATTGGAAGAGATCATGTTGTTGACCGCGTTTCCGCCTGCGCCGCCGATGCCAGCCACGACAATGCGCGGTGAGAGCTTTTGAACGTCTTTTGGTTGCATTGCGATGGTTATAGCCATGGTCATTATCCCCGAAATGAAAAATGTGTCGTGTTGTTGGTCAAGATCTTGTGCGTCAGTCGATGAGCGATTCAGCGGTAAGATTGCTAAAGTCTATGGAAGTTTACGCGGGCAGAAAAGTAAAAAATGTGAAGGATTCACAGGGTTTAGGGTGATTTACCCTTTCTACACCATAGCAAAGCTTTAGGTATAAAAGCAAAGAATCACGCTAAGTATCGAATCTGATTCAGTTTTTTGACTTAAAACAATATATAGACAGCTGTGCACAACTTACACACAAGATGCTGTGGATAACTTATTCATAAGCCGTACGCAAAACCATCTCGGCACTATCTACTCTATCGGCTTGCCTGGTTTTTTTCTCAACCACATCGGGGTGGAAGGAGGAGCAAATGCCATTATCTGCCGTTGCACGCCACCATGTGATCATGAAATCTCTGTGCAGCGGATTCATTTTGTAAGCCTCTTCAAAATACTCATCGCCCACATCTTGTACGGCCTCTTTCAAACATTCAGGATAATTGTCGAAATGTATTACAGCTCTATCCTTGCGATGTGCCTTCAGAAAGCTTTGCATCTCAAGCCCCAAACCTCCATCCGCGTTATACCCTTTGCCGTTTTCATACAGTTTCGTCAAAATTACATTCGGAGATGGTATATTTGTTTCTGCCTCACGCTCCAGATCAACGAAGATATCGCGCATATCATCAATATACTCAGACATCCTGCACAAATGTGCCGCTCTTGGAAAATTCTGAATGATATCATCATAAGACAGCCCAGATAATTTTGCCTTTTCGGTTATAGCCTCGTTTTGCACGCAATGTTGCAGGACGTGAACCCCAACAACTTCCGCGAGTTTTAAATTCAGTTCGCTTATATTTTGGCGGTTTTGCGGTGTTGGGGATGCAGAATAATCAAGATCAGCCATAGCACCTTCTTGAATGAGGACGGCATAGAGATTACTGAAAGAAATTTCTTCCTCATAACTTAGCAGGCCTTGCTTCGCTATTCTTTCTATAACCTGATGATACGCTGGGATGCATACATCCTCGTTACGAAGAAATTCGCATGGCGTGCTCCCCTCATGAGAGGATCCTGCCGCCATTCTCTCGTGAGCGGTCATCTCATCAACAATGTCATCAATCCCATTAATGAGATGAAACATAAGCACCATGAGTTTTCTATTCTCGAGCATATGCGCTGTTTGTTTCAGGACGTGATAAACGCTGGCTCCATTTCCAAGAGCGTCACCCGTCAAAAACAACGCAGCAGCAAAAACGGCGCGCTCACCCCCGTTGAATTTCAAAGATTCGCCCAGTGTAAAATCCAACGCCTTTTGCAAAAAGGTCTGCCTAAGCCGATCCTGACCCATTATAAACCGCCTGTGCTTCCATAGATAATGGCGACTTATACAAAGATGTTTACGTTATGTCAACTTTACCAGTTTTCTTTCAACCAGAAACGCATGCGTTCCCACAGACTCCCCGCTTCGGCGTGCGCCATAATTTCGGCGGGCATTTCATCACCACGCTCCGATATATAGGCGAGGAGTCCGGCGGTGGTGGCGAAGGACGGGCCGCTGGTGGCGTCGGGAAGACCGCTCAAGCGGAGAGGTTTGCCGAGGCGCACTTGTTTATCCAGCACATGTTCGGCCAGATCCTTGATGCCGCTGATCTGGCTGGAGCCGCCGGTGAGAACAACGCGGCGCCCGAGCATGGTGCCGAGGCCGCTATCCTTAAGTTTAGCGCGCACCATTTCGAAAATTTCTTCGATGCGCGGTTGCATGATCCCCACCAACACGGAACGCGGCACGTGGTTGGGTTCGTGGCGGTCTTCTTCGCCCATGCGCGGCACATCGATTTGTTCGGTTTCGTCCATGTTTGAGGCCATGGCACTGCCGTAGAGGATTTTGAGACGCTCGGCGTCTTGCACAGTGGTGGTGAGGCCCTTGGCGATATCGTTGGTGATATGCTGGCCGCCGACGGGGAGCGCGTCATTAAAGACCATGCGCCCGCCGTGGAAGACGGCGATGGAGGTTATGCCGCCGCCGATATCAATGACGGTGCAGCCCAAATCCATTTCATCTTCGACCAAACAGGCGAGCCCTGCGGCATAAGGCGCACTGCAAAAAGCTGTGATATCAAGGTGAGAGCGTTCAATGGCGGTGGCGACGTTTTTAAGGGCGCTGATATCGCCTGTGACCATATGAATATCGACGCTTAAGGTTTGGCCATACATGCCGCGCGGCTCGGCGATGCCTTCTTTGCCGTCGATGCGGAAGCCCATGGGGATGGTGTGGACAAGCTCGGAGTCCTCGCTCAGGACTTGTTCCTGCGCCATAGCCAAAGCGCGGCGGATATCGTTGCCGGTGATTTCGTGACCTGCGACCTGCACTTGCGCGCTGCGGGCGTGGCTGGTGGCGTGGACGCCGGGGAGGTTGACCACAACTTCGCGTAAAGGATAGCGTTTCATCACTTCGGCAGCCATGTTTTCGGCGGCGTGAACGGTTTGGCGGATGACCGCCTCGACGGCATCAAGATCGCTGACGGTGCCGTTTTTTATGCCTTTGGATGCGTGATGGCCGACACCCAAGATTTCGAATGAGCCTTCATCGTCTGTGATGCGGCCGATAAAACAGGCGACTTTGCTGGAGCCTACATCCAGCGCCGCAAGCAACGATCCTTTGGGCTTATGAACGTGTTTCATGGCTCTAAATACTGTCCCCTGCTTGGAGGTTGAGGCTGGCTTTATATTCCTGTACCTGCCCCGGTTTTGTGCGGATGCTGATGCGGTCTTGTTCGCGCAAATCCACGCTCATAAAGCCTTGGTCGAGGATGGCGTCTTCTTCCTGCGCTTTGGCAAGGCGGGCGAGCGCGAGGCCGAGGTCTTCTTCGGGGAGCTGAATTTTAAGGCCGCCCTTAAAGACCAAATCCCAGCGGCGGCTTGATATACGATTTGCGCCGATGACGCGCTTGGCGATGTCTTCTTCCGCCGCGAGATAGGGCAGAAGATCGGGCGCGAACTGCGGCGCGTCTTCACCTTGGACGACGATTAGATTTTTGAACGGGAGCATGGAGGCCGTGGGGATGACCGCACCTTTTTCATCGAGAAGCTTCAGCGCGTCGCCGTTTTTCCAGATGGCGGTGGGCTGACGTTCGACCAATCGGATGTAGAGGGTGTCGGGCAAGCGGCGTTCGATATGGGCTTTACGGACCCAACCGATTTTTTCGATCAGGCTTTGGGCTTCATAAGGGTTAAAGGAAAACAGCGGATCGCCCTCTTTGACATTTAAAATCGCCAGAAGGACTTCGGTGTCTGTGTGAACGCGGCCTTCGACCAGAATGTTTTTGACTTCGAAGCCCATGCCCGCCATGGCCAGCTGGGTTTTGTTTTCAATCCAATTTCCTGTGCGCACGACCGAGCCATTGAGCCAAAGCCAAGAGCCCGCCCAAATCAGCAGCGTGACCACGGCGATACCAACGCCGAAACGCTGCACCCATGGGATGAAGACCGCCAGAAAGCCTTTGCGGCGTTTGTTGATGTCGTTTTTGCGGGTGCCGGCCAAAGAACGCTTGGTGACGGATTTTTTGGCCAGAGGCTTCTTGCGCGCCATGCCTACCCTCTCCTTTGGAACAGGCGTGCGTCTTTGGGCACGGGGTCGCGGGGGAGTTTGCGTTTTTTATTTTCGGACACGGCTTCTTTTATAAGGCCGCTGAGGAGATCTGTGAAAAGGACGAGGTCGTCTGCCGCTTCCCAAAGGAAATAGCCGATAGAACCCGGCCAAGGGTTGACCTCGTTCAGCCACAGTTCGCCACTTTTGGAATTGCCGATGAAATCAATGCGCGGCGCGCCCGTGCCGTCGACGGTTTCGAACATTTCCACTGCCCAATCGCGGATTTGCTTTTGCATTTTGGTAGGGATTTCGGGATTGAGTTCACGCGTGAGGGAGAGCATCCCTTCGCTGACGGGGCCGGAGGTTTTTTGCCCCAGTTTATTCCCGCTTTTGTCGTCGCCGCCGGAGAGATATTTCTGCTTGAAATCGAGCAGTTCGTCTACGGCTTTCGGGCGTTCGATTGCGGAGGTTCTCATCCCCCCAAAAGCGCGGGAGACGGACACATTATATTCAACCAGATTTTCCACGAATGGCTCAATGATCGCCGCGTCATCGAATTCGAAAATCACCGTGAGGGCACTGCGGAGGTCTTCGATGGATTCAAACTTGGCAACGCCAATAGAACTTCCGAGATGGGAGGGCTTAACAATACAAGGGAATTTCAGGTTTTTCATCGCGGATTTCAGAACCTCTTCAGAAACCAGTAACCCCTGGTCGGGGCGTTTGATTATCGCATAGGGCAGCATAGGAATTTTAGTGCCTGCCAAGATCTTTTTGGTTGCGCCCTTGTCCATTAAAACGCTGGAGGCCAGTGTCCGCATCCCCACATAGGGGATGCCAGCAAATTCAAAAAGCCCTTGGATATTGCCGTCTTCGCCGTAAAGGCCATGAAAGCTTGGCAAGGCGATATCGAATTCAATCGCTCTGTCTTTATTAAAGAAGCCTGATTTTTTGGGAAGCAGCCGCGCGCGCTCATGCGGGCGAACATCCAGACCGACACTTGTGGTTTGTTTTTTAAGGTCTTCGGTCAGCAGGTAATTCTTGCGCTCGCGCAGGACATCGCCGACCAGCCATTGTCCCTCCGGGGTGATATAGACAGGGAATGCGCTGTATTCTTCCGTGTCGATGGCATGCAGAACCTGCAAGCCCGTGACCACGCTCACGTCGTGTTCGGGGGACCGACCGCCGAAAAATACCGCAACTGTTTTTTTATTCTGGGACATATTAAAGTTACTCGTGATGGCTTGGTTCAGACGGCCAGACCTGATAAGTGTTTTGATCTGCGTTTGTATTTAATCATGAATCCTACAGGCTTGAAAAGGTGGAAGACTTCCAGAATATAAAATTCGTCAAAACCGGGGGCGGAGAGCCGATAGTGTTTTGGGGGCATGGTTGGGGGCAGAGCCATAAAGTTCTGCTGCCGCTCACGCAAAGTCTTGAGAAAATGGCCACGCATTATGTCTTGGATTTTCCGGGGTTCGGAGAATCGCCTGCGCCCGATGATGTTTGGGGGACGGAAGATTACGCCGACGCCTGCGCCGCGTTGATCCGCGCGCAGACTTCCGAGAAAGTTTTTTGGGTCGGGCATTCATTTGGTTGCCGCGTGGGATTACAACTGGCGGCGCGCCATCCGGATTTGGTGGCGGGGATGTGTCTGGTGGCGGGGGCAGGATTGCCGCGGAGGCGTCCGCTCCTTCAAAAGCTTTATTTTAAGGCTCGCATTGCGGTTTATAAGTTTTTAAAAAACCTTATTCCTTTTGGATTTCCTGAAGACTGGCTCAAGAAAAAATTCGGGAGTGCCGATTACAACAGCGCGGGGGCGATGAAATCGATTTTTGTACGCGTCGTTAATGAAGATTTAAGCCGAATCGCGGAAGATATAAAATGTAAGGTAACCTTAATATATGGAGTCAATGACAGCGAAACACCGCCTGAAATCGGCGAGCGGCTGCATACATTCATACCCCATTCTTCGCTTTTCGTATTGGAGGGATTCGATCATTACAGTATCCTCAGCGACGGTAAGCACAAGGTGATTCAAAAGTTAAACCAAATGATAAAAGAGGAGGTTTCATAAATACCCATGATCGACACAGTCACATCCGCCACCAGCGTTTTACTTTTTATCGCCTTTATTGCTTTTGCGATGAAACGCGGCATGACCTATATGCATATTTATCAGCAAGAGGAATATGATAGCGGACGTTTCATGGGGTGGGTTTTCAGTAAACGAGTTTTTGATAAACGCGCCTCCCTGTTCATTATTATTGGCAGTGTGCTCGGTTATTTCACCTCTGTGAGCATCGGTCATTTCGTCATTTTTATGGGGCTTGCGTTCATAACCTATCGTGAGCCTGATCCGCGCTCAAACGCAAAGAAAAACTTTGTTATGACGGCGCGGGCAAAACGGATTTTTGGATTGTCTTTGGCAATTTCAGTGCTTTTGAGCCTTTGGATTTTTTTAACACCCCATATACATTGGCTGTGGCTTGTGAATGTTCAAATGATTCCCTTCATGATTGTCACTGCCAATGCTCTGCTTTTTCCTTATGAGCAGATGACCCAGAAAAAATACTGGAGGGAAGCCCATAATAAGGTGATGGATTTGCGGCCAACAATTATCGGGATCACCGGTTCTTATGGCAAAACGTCGGTCAAACATATTTTGGGGCATATTTTAAAGTTGAATGCGCCGACCCTGATTACGCCGGGCAGCGTGAATACGCCGATGGGCATTTCCCGGATTATTCGGGAACAACTGACCGAGGATCATAAATATTTCATCGTCGAGATGGGCGCATATGGCCCGGGATCGATTGCACGTTTATGCAGGCTTACGCCGCCGGATATGGGGATTATTACGGCGATCGGCCATGCGCATTATGAGCGGTTTAAGTCTTTAGAGGCTGTCGCAGAAACGAAGTTCGAATTGGCCGAAGCGGTGCTTAAAAACAGTGAAGGACAGATGATTATTCATGAGAGAACCATGCGGTTCGAGCATGTCCGTAATATTGTCGACGACAATATTGAGGGGCGTTTTATAATCTGCGGCGATGCGCCATCGGCGGTGAATGACAAACACGCCGATGCCTCTTATATCTCTAAGGGGGATCTGCAAATCCATAAAGTGCAGCAACTCCCCAAAGGGATAGAGGTGCATTTTACCTGGAAGAATGTAACGCATATTGTCACCGCGCCGCTTTACGGGCTTCATCACGGGCATAATCTGGCGCTGGCGTTTGCTGCCGCCTTTGAACTCGGCATTCCAATCGTCGATATCCAGACGTCGCTGGATATAATGCCGCAAATTCAGCACCGCCTTGAGGTGAAACCGAACAAATCCGACGGCACGGTTGTGATTGATGATGCTTATAATTCTAACCCTATCGGGTTTCAGTCGGCTTTGGGTTTGCTGGCGCAGCTCGGCGTTAAGGGACGTAAAATTCTGATTACGCCGGGAATGGTGGAGATGGGCAAGGCGCATAAAGAGGCGCATCAGAAAATCGGCGAGTATGCGGGCGAGGTTTGCGACGTGGCGATTGTTGTGAACGGCAAGCGAATCCCCAGCTTTATTGACGGTTTTAAAAAGACTGGCGGATCAAAAGAAATTCATCAGGTTCCCACGTTTTCTGACGCGCAGAAATGGATCGCGAAGAATAAAAAAGACGGCGATTACATTTTGGTTGAGAATGATTTGCCCGATCTTTATGAGCGCATGCCGAAGATTTAATTTGACATATTTTTTCTTGCTTGTTATGTTTCCGAAAATTAAGAGGAAAATAACATGAGTATGCGCTCGGCACTTACAGCTTTATCTTTAACTTTTCTGGCATCATGCGGGGGGGGAAATCCTCCACCTGAAGAGCCAATTCAAGAACATACTGAAACCACCCCTTTTACGGATACTGCGGCGCAAGCTGTCATCGAGCCGCCTAGAGATCTAACAAGAGATGAGCGGATAGAGGCAATTCGCAAGCGTGTTGAGAACATGGGCGATGCTGAGCTTCGCGAAACTTATTATTCATATTTGTGTGATCCTACTGAAGTTTACGATGAAGAAAATTCAGAAGAATTTGAGGCTTTCTATACAGGGCAATTCGCCGAGCGCCGAATGGTGTCAAACAGTGAAATGCCATATAGCCGAATTAGTGAATACGCGCCTTTAGCAATTGAAGATGGCGCAACCAACACTATGATACCGATGGCGGCAGCTATTATTGCAGATAAGGCTTCTAAATTCTTTCCTGCGCCGATTTGTGTCTATGACCCTGACATTGCAGCAGCAGAGCTTGATAACATGCGGGCTGAATTGGATATTCTTGATAATTTATCACCTGAAGCGTTTAGTCGTTTTGCATCCTTAACTTTCCCTGAAGCCCTTCAAAATATTTCATTGGAAGAGGTAAAAGCTATTCAACTTGCCCAAATCGAGCTTTTGGAGACTGCTCTTCCTAAAATGGCTGAAGACGGTGTTATCACTATCAACGAAGTCGTTGATTTATTATTCGATGCTAACAAGACTATTTCGCTTTCAGGAAGGATCGATATCGCACCTGGCGTTAAACCTGTTTTAGAAAAACTTCTTGATGACATAGGTTATGAAGGGGCAACCGATCAGCAAGTCAATGAAATGGCTTCGCAGCTTTCTGCGATTTTAGTTATGATTGATAATGTGCAAAAAAATCAGACTGAATTAGGAACGATATTTGAAAGAACGGATTTTGACACGCCTGAAGGCCCTTAAATCTTCTCACCGATCCGTTTGATTTCCCAGTGAAGCTCCAGGCCTAGATCATGCAGGGCGCGGGCGCGGATTTCGTTACCGAGATTTTCAAGGTCTGCGGCGGTGGCGGTTCCGGTGTTGATCATGAAATTGCAGTGCTTTTCGCTCATTTGTGCGCCGCCGATTTTTAAGCCCCGCCCCCCGACTTTCTCAACAATTTTCCAGGCGCGGGTATCTTCGGGCAGCCCAGCCAGACGAAGCTCTTGCGGGGACGGGTTGGCGAAGGTGGAGCCACCGGTTTTCTCCTTAATCGGCTGCGTGTCATTGCGTTTCTTTTTAATCTCTGTGATGCGGGCTTTGACGGTTTCGTAGTCTTCGGTGCGGCCTTTTAAAATCGCGGAAATGAAGATGAGGTCATCAGGCGCGCCGCAATGGCGATATGACATTTTAAGTTCATCGAGCGTTAGGCGCATGGGTATGCCAGAGCGGTTCAGCGCGTTTACGCCGATAATGATGTCCTTCATTTCGGATCCATATGCGCCCGCATTCATGCGGATTGCGCCGCCGAGTGTGCCAGGAATGCCGGAGAGAAATTCCATGCCCCCTATTCCAGCTTTGACGGCGGCGGCGGCGATATTGCCGTTCAGCGCACCGCATCCGGCTTGAATATAGCAATTATCGAGAGTGAGGACTTCGGCGAAAGGCTTGCCGAGCTGGATGGTCGCGCCGCGAACACCGCCGTCACGAATAATAGTATTGGCAAGGCCGCCGATGATTATGAGTTGTGAGTCATGAGTCGGGAGTTGTGAGTTCAGAAAGGTTTTTAAATCCTCTAAATCGGCGGGTTTGAAAAGGAGATCAGCCGCGCCGCCGCAACGGAACCAGCTTTGCTGACCGAGCGGAGCGTTTTCAATGATTTCGCCTCTAGTTTTCATTGGTCATTGCGAGCATGGCAAAGCAATCCATTATGGATTGCCACGTCGGGCATCGCCCTCCTCGCAATGACGAACCATGTCCAAGAGATTGTATTTACTTACAAATCC